>CAIWFB010000139.1 GCA_903911825.1 uncultured Verrucomicrobia subdivision 3 bacterium | reverse complement strand
TCGAGGTTCAGTTCGGCGGTGAGTTCCGGGATGGCGGTAATGAAGCGCGTGGTCAGGCTTTCGGTTGCCGTGGGTTTAGGAGGGTGACGACCGGCTTGGCGGAGGAGGAGCAGCAATACCGCGGTGAGACTGCCGGTCAGGACGATCGGGGTAAGGGAGGAGTTTTCGATGGGTAGCCTTTCGGGTAAAACCAAAACCCCGGCGGAACGCCGGGGTTGGTGGGTGAGGGGGTGTCTAGCTCAACCCTCACGGGCTGATGCAGAGATAATCGCTCGGGGGCTTTATCAGAGGCTTATAACACGGAAAGAGGGGCCGTTGCAGGGGAACCCATTGGCGTAGCAGTGATCGAGGTCCTGGCGGCCGCGCTACGATCAAACTACGCGCACCTGCGCATGTCCTGACCAAAGGCTTGAATTAAATCAAAACCGCAAAACGTGCCAGCGCGCAACGTCTCGCCGGTCACAATGGATTACCAAAACTCGCGCGGCGATCAAACACTGTCCAACTTCTTGATGAGGTGCCAGCCGCGCCAATCGGCGGTCAGTGAACCTTTCAAGTTGCCGGTGGCGTAGGCGGGGCTGGGGATGGTGTTCACTTCGCTGTCTTTTTGTTTTTTGTGAAGGGTGATGGCATTTTCTTTAGATGCTCCCGCGCCATGTCCGGCGTTGAATGCGTATAAACCGCGCTGACGGCTGCGGAGTCGTGCCCCACCATGCCGCGCACAACCATTTCAGGTGCGCCGATGGCCTTCATGCCGGTGACAAGGTTGTGTTTGATGCTGTGAAAAGTAACCTCGTTAAATGTTCTCCGTTCGCCGTCGCGTTTATACGGTTGCGCCAAGCCAGCCGGAACCAGCACAAGGTCAATAAATTCCCTGCTTAATTTTGGTGAGCCAATTTTTCGGTAGGATTGTGCCTGTTCCGGCCAAAGATAGTCGGTAGGCTTAACCTTGCCAGCGGCAGCGCGTAGGGTTTTCAATTCCTGAAATAATTCCGCCATGATTGGCACAGCGATTTTCTTTTTCACCTGTGGCTTCACATCTTTAATATCAAACTCGGCCTTTTCAAAATTGATATGCTGCCATTGCATCGTTGCGATACGTCCCAAACGAAAGCCGGTGAAAAAGGAACACTTGATGGCGAACTTCCAAAAACCAGCGGGAGCCAAAGTATAAACCAGTCGCAATTCTTCCGGCGTGAATGGTCTACGGTCTGGTTCGTCGGCCTCGGTGGGTGTTTCGTGGTATCGGTCTAGCTTTGACGTCGGGTCGCCGGTGTTGTGTTTTTCATTCATGGCGCGGAAGAAAACACCAAGATATTTCACCTTCGTGTTACATGTCCCTGCGGAGCAACCAAGCCGAATTTTCGCTAGGTAGTCTTTCAGCACGTCGCCGGAAATATCTGCCAAGTCTGGCGCGGTGTCGGTGGCATTCACGGATTCAAGCAACCCGTTCAAAGCGCTCCGGTATGCAGCCAGCGTCCCTTTTGAAACGGTTGCGGCGGTTTGATTCAAGAAAGTTTTAACCGCCGGCTTGAAAGCGATCCGCTGTACTGATTGGCCAGTGAGCGATCTGTAAACCGCTTCGTTAAGTTTTCCTTCACGGTTCGTCGTCACCATGATTTCAGCCGTTGCCAGTTGCTTTTCAGCTTCCTTACGGTCTGCGGTTCCGGTAGAACGATTGAATGCTTTTTTACCAACGCGCCAGCCAAGATACCAGCGCCCGGACTTCGGATGTTCGTAGAGCCATGCCATGCCAGCAATATAGGGTGATAGCATGGTGCAAGCAAATCATTAAAATTCACTGATGTTCAACAAGGTTAAAACCTAATAAAAACCACTTTTACAAGCCTACTTATGAAACCCCGCGTTCGCTTTGCTCCTTCGCCCACCGGCTATTTACACATCGGCGGTGCGCGCACCGCTTTGTTCAACTGGCTCTATGCCCGCCACACTGGCGGCACGTTCGTCCTGCGCATCGAAGACACCGATGCCGCGCGCAATTCCCAAGAAGCCGTCAACGTCATCCTCGAAGGTTTGCGCTGGTTGGGGCTGGACTGGGACGAAGGCCCGCTTACGCCCGACGCCACCGGCCCGTGCAAAGGGGATCGCGGCCCGTATTTTCAATCGCAGCGCAAAGCCAATTATCAGGCCCGCATCGAAGCGCTGATGTCGCGTGATCTCGCCTATAAGCACGCGGATGGCACCATCAAATTTCGCATGACGCGCGAGCCGATTCTCATTCCCGACCTCGTCGTCGGCGACGTCGTGCGGCCGCTCACCGACCGCGAAGAGATTGATCCCGACTGGGTGCTCGTCCGCAGCGACGGCCAGCCCGTATTTCATTTCGTGAACGTCGTGGATGATCTGGAGATGGGCATCACCCACGTCATTCGTGGCGAAGATCATTTGAGCAACACCGCCAAGCACATCGCGCTCTTCCGCGCGTTCGGCGTGGAACCGCCCAAGTATGCGCACATCCCGCTCATCCTGAACAACGACGGTTCCAAGATGAGCAAGCGCGACCAAGGCGCCTCGCTCACCAGTTATCTCGAAAATGGTTTTCTTGCGGAAGCCGTGAACAATTACCTCTGCCTCCTCGGCTGGTCGCCGAAGAACGACGTGGAAAAACTTTCTCTCGCCGAAGTGGTGGAACGCTTTGACCTGCCGCAAATCCTGCGGCACAACGCCAAGTTTGATTACGAGAAACTCACCTGGTTACAGGGCGAATATTGCCGCGAAGTCGCGCCCGAACGTTTTTACGAACTCGGCGTCCATGCCTTTGCCAAAGCCGGGGTTGATACGAATCAATTCGAAACGAGCTACGTCAAAGCCGCGCTCGACACCTGCCGAGGCAAAATAAAAACGTTTAGCGAACTGCCTGCCTACGCCGGATTTTATTTCACCGACACGTTCAGCTACGAGCCCGAAGGCGCCAAGAAAGCGTTCGTGCCGGAAAATAAACCGCGTTTGGAAAAAGTGCGCGCCGCTTTCGCCCAACTTGCGACGTTTGAGGCGGCGAGCATTGAAGCCGCGTTGAAAGCCACCGCCACCGAACTCGGCGTGAAAGTGGGTGTGCTCATCCATCCCACGCGCCTCGCCACCACCGGCCAACCGCACGGCCCGAGCCTGTATCATCTGCTGGAAGTGTTGGGGAAAGCGAAGGTGGCGCAGCGGATTGAGCGGGCGCTTGACTGCATTGTGGGTCAATAGATTTAGATCAAAATGCCGGAAGCTAAAACAAAGTGTTCAGAATGTGATGCTGAAATTTTGATATCCACAGCTACGCGAACAAACGGCCTTTGCATGGCTTGCAAGAATGGCATTCGGAAAAGCATTGAGGCGTCGAAGAAATATTACGAAGAGCAACGAAAGCCAGACCCATTCAGAGACTATTGGAAAGAGCTGGTGCTAAGAGTCCACAAAACGTCAGAAGGTTTTGGAGGCTTGTCTCATCAGGAGAAAATATATTTTGCTGTCTGCATCCTTGATGGCGAAGTTTATAACGGAGGATTTCACCAATTCTTTTTCAATCATTCTGGCGAATATTATCAAGAAGCCTTTTCGGGATTGGCCGAACTAGGAGCATTTTATTCCCGTGAACTTCTTATGTCGGCACGACTAGCGTTGTTTCCTGACGGCAATTTCCCGCGTGATACTGAAACACGTCGCGCTCAATTGAGAACTTCGACTGATGAATCTGCTACGGATCGCGTTTTGGATGATCTCGATAAGAAATATTACGATGACCCAGATAATTTAGGAGAACGGTTAAGGAAATATGCGTTAGATAATCATCTCGTTAAGATTGAGCCTTCGTAACAATTTAGCGTCTTGAATCCCAACGGGATTCAACAATTATTCGTATAATCCATATATTACGAATTTAATAAAAATAGTTGCCCAACGGTTGCCAGTAGCCCGTGATTCAGGTATATTGGGTGGCAATGAAAGC
>CAIWFB010000138.1 GCA_903911825.1 uncultured Verrucomicrobia subdivision 3 bacterium | reverse complement strand
TATGTGAATTCTCTCTGCATCGGCCTCGACGGCACAGCGTATTTCATGGCGCGTATCACCGAGAAAGGCCAGACGCATTCCGATTTGATCAGCGTCAAGCCGTGAACCTGCTTTCGCAGCCGCAAATATAATGAACTTCGTTGATTGGCTCGTCGTAGCGGCATCATGCGGACTTGTCTTCACGGTCGGCCTGCTGTTTGCTCGGCGATCTTCGAAGAAAGGCGCGGCGGGCTACTTCGCTGGCGACCGCGACGTGCCGTGGTGGGCCATCGGACTCTCGAACACGGCGACCTACAGCTCCGGCACCGGCGCGTTCGTGATGCTTGTGCTCGTGTTCGGTCTGTCCGGCAACTGGTTGTGGTGGGCGAGCTGGATCGTGTGGATGCCGCTCGTAGCCATCGTCTGGGCGCGCATGTGGCGGCGAATGCAAATTGTCACCACGGCGGAGCTCATCTCGCTGCGTTACGGTGGAAAACCCGCTGTGGTTGCGCGGAAAATTTACGCGTTCGTTTGCTGCTTCGGGTTTGCGGTTCTCATCATCGCCTACATCACCGGATTTTTCGCAAAGACGATTGCGCCTCTCTGCCCGCTCACGACCTGGCAAGTCCTACTGATTTTTGGCGGCATCACAGTTTGTTACACGATGTTCGGGGGATTGCTGGGCGTCGTGTATGCGGATGTGGTGCAGTTTTGCATCATGATCACTGGCTGCACGGTGTTTCTCGTGCTGGCGATCTCGCACAATGGCGGTTGGCAAAATATTTTGTCGCACGTCCAACAGATTCGCCCGTCAGGCCTTGTGCAAACACCTCCGACGCCCTCGATTGACGTCCTGACAATGTTAGCGCTGTTTGTGCAGGGCTGGTTCTTTGCGGGTTCGCCAACAGCCGGCGAAGGCATGACCGCACAACGCTTCATGGCCGCTCGCGACGAACGGCACGCCGTTGGCGGACAGTTATTCAATGCTTTTCTTGCGCTGTCGTTTCGCACGCTACCGCTGATTGGCTTGGGTGTAGTGGCGATGTCGTTGTTCTGGACTTCTGATTTGGAGAAGAATCTCGGCGCGATGCCGACTGGCTCTACCATGTTGAAAGACCCGGCGCACGCGTGGGGCGAACTTATCAAGGCTTCGAATTTGCCGCACGGTTTCATCGGCTTGCTCGTCGCGGCGGAAGTCGCAGCGTTTATGGGCTCGTTGAGTTCGCTCATCAACTGGGGCGGAAGTTTTGTAGTGAATGATTTGCTCCCAGCACACTTCGCCAAGGAAGAGGGTAAAGTTTGGATTAGCCGGCTGACGACACTCGCTTTGTTCCTCTTCGCCGCGACCGTCACGATTCTCTTCGTGGATAACATGGTCAGCTGGTTTCTCTTCATCAATTCGGCGATGGTCGTTTTCCTTTTGCCGCTGTCATGGTTCCGTTTTTTTTGGTGGCGCTTTAACGTCTGGGGCGAACTTGCCGCCGTCGTCCTCGGTCTGCCGCTCGCCATCATCGTCTGGTTCACGCTAGATTTTCAAAGCAAACCAATGTGGCAGGGTCTTGGACTGTTGTTTGGTTTAAGCATAATGGTGCTCATCACGGTCACGCTGCTCACGCCGCCGGAATCGAAGGAAACTTTGAAAGTATTTTATGCACGTTGCCGTCCACCGGGATTTTGGAAACCAATCAGCGACGAAGTGCCTTTGCCTGATATCGGCGAACCGACCACCGCTGAGATGTTTTGGGACTCGCTACTCGGCATCATCGCGTCGCTCGGTTTGGTGCTGGCGACGAACGCCATTTTTGTTGGCGATTGGCCGCGATTTTTTATGAGCATTACCGGTTGTGTTGTGACCGGGGCCTGGCTGCTGCGGCGAATTCTGCTGAAGTCCCGCGCGGCCAAGTTGATTGAAACCATCGAACCCGAGGCCGCGCGATGAAACGCTTAGCCATCCTGCTACCGCTAATCGCTACCGCTGCGTTGCGCGTGTCGGCACTCGAACCGACTGCCGACATTCACACGAATTTTTCATTCACACTTCCCTCGGCCAAGCGCGAGTTTCCCGAGCCACTGCCTGCTGGCGCGCAGCCCGGATTCAAAATTCGCGGCACGAAAGGCTGGGCGTGGACGCCGGAGCAATATCTCGCCGAGATTCCGTTCATCGCGAAATACAAAATGAATTTCCTGATGAACTGCTATCTTTCGATGTTTGACATCGAGCATTACGCGAAGTGGAACGATCCCGACGCAAATCGCTGGTGGGAAGATTTACCGCCCGCGAAAAAGGCCGCTTACGAAAAAGTCGTGCACTCCGCGCAGGCACACGGTTTGCAATTTTGTTTCAGCATGAATCCCAATTTGTTCAGCAAGCGCACGGTGAACGAGGAATCCTCGGAAAGCATTGATCTGCTATTCAAGCATTACGCGTGGATGCAAAGTCTAGGCGTGAAGTGGTTCAACCTTGCGCTCGACGACGCGACGAATGGCATTAACGCTGCCACGCAAGCCAAGGTCTGTAACGAGATTTTTCATCGCCTGCGCGCCAAAGACCCGGAGGCGCAGATGATTTTTTGCCCGACGTATTATTGGGGTGACGGCACGCGGCCCCATCAGCAAGCATATCTCGAAGAACTCGCGCGTGGACTCGACAAAGCCATTTACGTTTTTTGGACCGGCGATGAGGTCGTCGGTAAAGTCACACGCGCGGCGGCGGAAAAATTTCACAGCTTCGTGCAGCACCGGATTTTTCTGTGGGACAATTATCCGGTGAACGATGGGCATCCCACGGTGCACCTCGGCCCGGTGACGGATCGCGACGCGGACGTATGCGAAGTCGTTGACGGCTACGTGAGCAATCCGCTACGAGAGCAGAATGAAATCAACCGCATCCCGCTGGCGACGTGCGCGGACTACGCCTACAACCCGCGTGCCTACGATGCGCAGCGCTCCATCGGTCAGGCAATTTTGTTGCAAGCCGATAAACCGTCGCAACGTGAAGTGTTGCGCGATCTCGTCGAGGTTTATCCGGGAATGTTGCTGACGCCCGGCGGCGGCAAAAAGAAAACCGCCTACAACCCCGTGCGCGCGCAGATGGACAGCATCCTCGCGCTGACGCAACCACGTTTCGCGGCGCAGGCGTATCTCGATTCACTGGAAAATCTGGCCGCGCGTTTGCAAAAGGAATTTCCGCATCGCTATGACGCCGAAAAAAAGACGCTTGCCGCTGACATTGCGGAAGTGAAAAAGAAGTTCAACGCGAAATATCCTTAGGATTTTATGACTGAAACTTTGGCTATCTTTGGCGGAAGTAAAACGCGCACCAAGCCATTTACGAGCTGGCCGGTTTTTGACGAGACCGATGAACAGCGGTTGCTTGGCGCGTTGCGTTCCGGCAAATGGGGCAAGCTCAACGGCGAAGAAGTGTCGGAGTTCGAGCGCCGCTTTGCGGCGATGCATGATTGTAAACACGCCATCGGCGTGGTGAACGGCACGGTTTCGCTCCGCATTGCCTTGATGGCAGCGGGAATCAAAGCCGAGGAGGAAGTGATCGTTCCGCCTTACACATTTCTCGCAACGGCGACGGCGGTGGTCGAGGCAAATGCCGTCCCAGTGTTTGCCGACGTCAATCTGGAGACGTTCAACCTTGATCCCCAATCTGTCGAGGCAGCGATCACGCCGAAGACACGTGCGATCATTCCGGTTCACATGGCTGGCCAACCAGCGGATATGGATGCCATCCTGGCGATTGCAAAAAAACACAACCTTCTGGTCATTGAAGACGCGGCGCACGCACACGGTGCGTCCTACAAAAATCGCGGACTCGGTTCCATCGGACACATGGGCTCGTTCTCGTTTCAATCGTCAAAAAATCTCACGAGCGGCGAGGGCGGCATTATCACGACAAACGACGACCAGCTTGCCGAGGCTTGTCGCTCCATCCATAACTGCGGCCGCATCACGGGTGGTTTGTGGTATGAGCATCACGTCATATCAGCGAACTATCGGCTTGGTGAATTTCAGGGTGCGATCCTGAACACGCAATTGAATCGTCTCGAAGCACAAACCGCGACCCGCGATCGCAATGGGCAATATCTGGCTGAGAAACTGAGCAAGATTCCCGGCATTTACCCGCAACGCCGAACCGCTGAAACCACGCGCCACGCGTATCATCTGTTTTTGTTCCGGATTGTGGCGGAAGAATTTGGTTCATCGCGCGCGGTCATTCTTCAGGCGCTTGCGGCGGAAGGCGTTCCCGTTTCCGGCGGCTACGCTATTCCGTTATATCGCCAGCCGTTGTTCCTCAATAATGCCTTTGGACCATATCTACCGGATGCCAAGACCAGACTCGACTACGGCAAAGTCAGCTGCCCGAATTGTGAGAAAATTTGCGGCGAACAGGGCGCGTGGCTGGAGCAAAGTATTTTTCTCGGAGGTTTGTCCGACATGGATGACATCGCCTGCGCCTTTGAAAAAATCCACCAAAACCGCCACCTACTTGTCGAATTGAAATGATGAAACTCGGCACAGCCCAGATTGACATCACGCCCCAACCGGGCGTGGAGCTTTCTGGTTTTGCTGCCCGGGTTCAGCCTTCGACCGGCGTGCTAGATAAGCTTTTTGCGAAGGTGCTTTTCATCGAAACCGAGCAAACCAAACTGCTGTGGATTCATTGCGATTTGATTGGATTCGATCGTGCGATCGTTTTGGAATTCCGTCGCTGGGCGCATGAAAAACTCGGACTCGGCACGCATCAGGTGATGCTCTCCGCAACGCACACGCACTCTGGTCCGGCGACGATTCACCTGCGCGAGTGCGGCGAATACGACTCGGTCTACGTTGAGTTTTTGCAGAAAAGTTTTCGCCGGGCGGCGGAAATAGCGGTGGCACAAGGTGAAGTTGTCGACCTGACGTGTGTGGAAGGTCAGCTTCCACTCGCCGTGGATCGCCGCCAAACGGTAACACCGCATACGGATCCGCGCGTTGCCGCGATTGGATTTCGTCGCAGCAACGGCAGCTTTGTTGCGGTGCTGGTGAATTACGCCCTGCATCCGGTCGCGCTCGGGTCCAAGAACCGATACATCAGCGCGGACATTTTCGGCGAAGCGGCTAAACAACTTTCGCGCGAATTGCTCGGCCGTCCGCTGGTTTTGCTGACCAACGGTGCGTGTGGCAATTTAAATCCACCGGCAGAAAATGTTTCGTTTGAGCAGGTGAAGTTGTGGGGCCGGCAAATTGCCGAGGCGGTGCAACCGCTGTTGCTCGCTGGGAAAATAAATTTTCAGCCCACGCTCCAACTGCTGAACCGAAACCTTAAATTGCCTTTGGAAACATTGGATGCGAATGGGATCAATCATTTCGCGGATGAAGCTCTACGCAACGCCGCAGCGCTCGCGGAATGGGGCGACAGATACCGACGTGTCGTCGGGCATTGGCGCACGACACTGTTAGAACAAATCGGAAAAAACGACGCGAGTCAGCACGAAGCCGAGTTGTTCGGCGTGCTTTTGGATGAAGTGATTTTCGTCGGCGCGAATGCCGAGATGTTCTCGGAATTCACCGATTGGCTGCGCGAAAAATCCCGACGACAGATTTATCTCGTCGGCTATGCCAACGGCGATGTGGGCTACCTACCGACGCGCGCAGCTTATGCCGAGGGCGGCTACGAAGTGGATGTGGCGCATCTTTTTTACGGCGGCTTCCGTCTGCGCGCGGGCGGACTCGAACAACTTGCCGCCGCTGCGCAGGACTTGGTGCGCGAACTGGAGGCGAAATTTTCGAACGATATGGTGCAGAACAAATGAATTTCAATAACTCTTCGCCGAAGCAAAATATTTTGCCGCTACTGCAGTCAACTAGCGACGGTTGGACGAGGCGTTCATTCGTGCAAACGCTCGGCGGCGCGGCGCTGAGTGCGGGTTTACTTTCCAATTTTCCGGTCGCGGTGTCTGCGATTGAAAATTCCGCTGCAAAAAGCTCCTCAGAAAAAAATGACCGTCCGCATTATCGCGCCATCGGCTGGTGGCTGACGTTTGACGATCTCACCTGGCCGAATCCAGAGTTGATGGACAAGATTCGCCGTCGCGCGGATCAGTGCGCCGCAAGCGGCGTGAATTGTTGCATCGTTTTCGGCGCGCACTTGCGCTGGGATTTCATGCCGTTGTGGGAGCGATTTCATGATGAGTTGCGGTTTGTCGCGGATGAATTGCATCAGCGCAAAATATTTTTGTTCGATCATCACTCTGCCACCATCGTGCATCGTCCGCGCAATCGCGACGAAGCGCTCGACATCTGGCGGCGCAACCGTCATCACGTTCCCTTTTATCCATCGCGCGACATCGCGGCGACGTGGGACTTTGCCGGCTCGCATCTCAATGACTGGCGGATGCTCGACGTGGAAACCGGCGCACCGGTTTTTGTGCCGGCCTACACCGCCGAGCAATTTTGCATGAACCACCCCGGTTTCCGTAAAGGCTACGCCGCCTACGTCAAAAAACTGCTCGCGGACACGGGCATGGACGGGTTGATGAGCGATGACATGATTTTTTACGCGGACTGGCGAGCGTGCGGTTGCAAGTTTTGTCGCGACCGATTCAAGTGCGAATACGGCCACGACCTGCCGCCGGTGAGTGACACTAGTTTCTGGGGCAACCGTCGCAGCCAGGCGTTTCGCGACTGGATCAAAATGCGTTTTCAAACGCCGGCAGATTTTCTCGCGGAAGTAAAAAACGCGCTGCCGAGAAATTTCCCACTGCTGACCTGCTGCTCCAGCAGCGACAATTTTTATCTGCCGAGCTTCGGCATGAGCTATCAGGATTTCATCCAAAGCTGCAATCACGTCATGCTCGAAATGGTCGGCCAGACGCCGGCCATCGAAGGCACTTGGGACGAGCGCGTGCCGAGCCAGTTGCTGCATCTGGACATCGCGGGCAAACACAACGCGCCGTGCTTTGGTCTCGGCTACGGATTTTTTCCCGACACGGCATTTTTCATCTGGGCAGTGAACAAATTTCTCGGTTCCGATTGCTGGTTCAGCACCGTGAAAGGCCGGCTGGACGCATCGCCAACAGAACTCGCCGCGCTTGCGGATGATTCTGAACTGGTCGGTGAAGGTTTCAATTGGGAGAAGACTAACTCGGAATTATTTCGTGGTGAGGCTGAAACCGATACCGCCATTTTTTTCTCTCGGGCCACGCGCGATTTTTACAGCGAAGTCATAGGTGATTATTGCGGCGACTACAATGCCAGCTGCTTAAATTTATCCCGTGAGAATCTTCCGTGCGAAGTGGTCACCGAAATTCCATCATTAGGAAAAACGCGTTGTCTGATCCTGAGCAGTGTCATGTGTCTCTCAATCGTCCAGCGGAAGCAACTGGCAGATTTTCTATACGTCGGCGGCATGGTCATTGCCACCGGTCCAAACGGTTATTACGACGAGCAGGGCAATCCCGCAGCGAAACCGTGGCTGGAGGAATTTGGCGCGACGGTTGAATTGATCGAGCCGGATCGCCCTGGAAATTTTCCGCCGTATAAAAATTTCAAAACGCCGGTCGAGTTGACGAAGTGCCGCGTGCCGGAATCGTTTCAGAAAACATTTCAGAACGGCTGGTTTGATTTGCCCGTGAGCAAAGGACGTTTGCTGTGGCGACCGGAACGAATCTCCAACAAAAATACGCGCGCGGCCGTCGCGGCGCTGTTGCAGTCGCGCGATCAAAGCGGTGTCAAGATCAGCGGACTGCCCGATGGCTGGATGCTGCGGCAATACCGCGACGGCAATCGTCTGTTGATCCATGCGCTACCGGGCAAAGTCGTCACCTCGTTGCATCCGACTTTGAAGAATCAAATGACCAAGCAGCGCATTGTTGAGAAATTAGTTTTCACGCCGCTGGTTGGGACGGTGGCTCTGAACTCGCAGCTAAAATTCAAGAGCGTGAGATTGCACAGTCCTGATTTGATTCAGCCCCATGTTGGGAGCACGCGTTCTGCCAATGAGTGGATCGTCGAAACGGCCAATGTCAGCCGGTATTTTATCGTCGAGTGCGAAGCTTGACTGCGTTTCTACCTTGGATGTTTTAAACGAAATAAAATGAAGCGCACCATGACAAATAGTTCCAGCCGGCGGCCCGTCAGCGTGGCGGTCGTCGGTCTTGGCTTGATGGGTGTGACGCATCTCAAAGCTTATCAACAAATCAAAGGCGTGAGGATTATCGCCCTGGCAGATCACCGACGCGTGCCGATTCGAGGTTTGCTGGTAGGAGCAAGCGGCAACACGGGCGGCGCGGATGCGATCTGGCTGGGACCGGAGGTCAAAGTATATCGCACCATTGAGGAATTGCTCGCGAACCCACAAGTTGAACTCGTCAGTTTATGCACCCCGACGGCGACTCATTCTTCCCACGCGCTGGCGGCATTGCGAGCGGGGAAACATGTTGTCTGTGAAAAACCGCTGGCACGAACCTCGGCGTTGGGGCGAAAAATTGTCGCCGCGGCCCGGAAGTCGCCGGGCTATTTTATGCCGGCCATGTGCATGAGATTTTGGCCGGGTTGGGCTGGCCTCAAGACACTGGTGACGGGACAGAAATACGGAAAAGTTTTGACGGCAAGGTTTCGCCGTGTGTCTGCCCCGCCGACCTGGGGGCAAAAGCATTATTTCAATGGCGCGGAATCCGGTGGCGCTCTGCTCGACTTGCATATCCATGACACCGACTTCGTTCAATTTCTGTTTGGCCGCCCTGTAAGTGTTTTTTCGACAGGGCGCAGCGTATTCAGCGGCGCGATTGACCATGTGGTGAGGCAGTATCGCGTGAACGGCGGCGCGGTGGTTCATGCGGAGGGCAGTTGGCTGAACGCGGGCGGTTTTTCGATGGCTTACACCATCCATTTTGAAAAGATGACTTTAGACTATGACAGCCGACGCGGTGTCGGTGCCATGGTTAAAACTGCACCAGGAAAATCGACTAAGGTCATGAAGCTCGCCTCCGCTGATGGCTATGTTTGGGAACTGCAGCACATGATCCGCTCCATTCAAGCCGGGACACCGCCAACCATTGTGACCGCCGAGGATGCGTTACAGGCGGTCAAAATCTGCGAGGCCGAAGAGCAGTCTATCCGAACCGGCAAAGCAGTTGCCATAACCTGAAACAAGCCAAAAAATTATCCATGAAAACAAAACTTCATAATTTTCTGTTGATCGCTGCGTTCGCGACCAGCGGCATATCACAACCGGCCAGCGCGCAAAATCTTGGCATCATTCCCGCACCGACCGAAGTGGAATGGTTAGCCGGCAAGTTTTCTTTGAATGACGGACAACAAATCTTTTCCCAGAACGGCGACGAAAAAAACGCGGCGAGTTTTTTACAGTCCGGGCTGAAGGCGCGAAAAGGACTAACCCTCAAACTGGTTCACGGTGGCAGAGCGGCGGATAGCGGAATTGTTTTTATGCAGGACTTGCGTGAAACATTTCCGAACGAAGGTTACTCGCTGACGGTTTCATCGAATCGCGTAACACTGCGGGCAGCCACCGATGCTGGATTCTTTTATGCGGCGCAATCGCTGTTGCAGATGGCTGCCGCGCAGTCATCGGCGACCACAAATTCCATCGCGTTGCCAGCGGTGAGTATCACGGATGCGCCGCGATTTGAGTGGCGCGGATTTCTCCTCGATGAATCGGATCATTTTTACGGCAAGCAGTCGGTGGAGGAAATTCTCGACCTGATGGCCGGCTTGAAGTTGAACCGCTTTCATTGGCATCTCACCGACGACTATGGCTGGCGCATTGAGATCAAACGTTATCCGAAGCTCACGCAGATTGGTGCGAGCCGCAACTTCGAGCACACCAACACCGCGCCGCAATTTTATTCGCAGAAAGATGTCCGCGAAATCGTGGACTACGCGCGGCAGCGGCACATCGTCATCGTTCCCGAAATTGATATGCCCGGCCACGCGACGGCGGCGACGATGGCCTATCCAGAAATCGGCGAAGGCGGCACGGGCCACTGGACCGGCTACACGTTCCATCCCGCGAAGCCTGAGACGTATGAATTTTTGAAAAACATTCTGCGCGAAGTGCGTGATCTGTTTCCCGGTCAATACATCCATCTCGGCGGCGACGAAGTCTGGTTCGGCAACCGGCAGTGGACGAACGATCCGGCGATTGTGAAATTCACGCGTGATCTCGGCTATACGAACTCGGTGCAGCTTGAAGGTTATTTTAACCGTCGCATGGCCGCGATCGTTCATGAACTTGGTCGCACGCCGCTCGGCTGGGACGAACTGGTGGCCGCCGATGCTGATCCGAAATACACTGGCGTTTTCTGGTGGCGGCAGGACAAGACGAACATTTTGACGGAAGCGGCGGCGCGCGATTACCGTGTGGTGCTCTGCCCGCGCCTGCCGACTTATTTGAACTACGTCCAGGATGATTTCCAAAAAGTTGGCCGCCGCTGGAAGAAAATTTTCAACTCCATTGACCGGGTCTATGATTTTCCCGACAAGGTCATCACCGACAATGTGCCGCCGGGGAAAGAGAAAAACATCATCGGCATCGAGGGCTGCCTGTGGACGGACTTTGTGCCGGATCGCAGCCGCGCCGACTACATGATCTTCCCGCGCCTCGCCGCTATCGCCGAGGATGCGTGGACTCCGGCGGCGCGGAAGAACGAGGCAGATTTTATGAACCGCTTGCCAGCGTTTTTGAGCGAATTGGAGCGTCGCCAGATGCCGCATTACGATCCTTTCAATCCGCTGCCCGCGCCGGAACCCCCT
This sequence comes from uncultured Verrucomicrobia subdivision 3 bacterium, assembly GCA_903911825.1. Lineage (GTDB taxonomy): Bacteria > Verrucomicrobiota > Verrucomicrobiia > Limisphaerales > UBA11358 > UBA11358. The sequence continues at coordinate 1,783 of CAIWFB010000138.1, read as the reverse complement.
GGCTGCACGAATCAGGATTACAAACTGCCGCCGACCGAGTGAGCGGAAGTGAGTTGTTTTGATGAAATCTAGCAGGAAAAATTTATCGGCCGAACCGTTTCGCGCGGCGTTTGCGGCAATAAATATTTTTCTGTTTTCCGTCATCATCGGCACTGTCTCGCAGCCGGTAATGGCGGTGGTTCCGGCCCGGCTGACCGGCCCGATTTACGCCGATTATGCCGCGCCGTTGCGCGAGGCCACGACTCGCGCGGACGGTTACGATCACGTGGATACGCCCGCGCTCATCCAAAAGTTGCAGGCGGGCAACATCAAGACCTACGCGTTTCTCGTGCACAGCGTGCCGTCGGATTGGGATGATTTTCGCCTCGAATTTCTCCCGGCGGCGCAGGCGGCAAATCTGAATGTCTGGTTGTATCTCACGCCGCCGAGTGAGACGAGTCCCGTGCCATACAGCAGCAATTATGTCGCGTGGGCGACCGCTGCCGCGCAACTCGGGAGGACTTATCCGGTGCTGAAAGGCCTCGCGATGGATGACTTCAATGGCAACGAAAGTTTTTTCACGCCGACCTATGTCAGCAACATGGTGGCCGCCGCCTATGCCATCAACACGAACATGGTTTTCCTGCCGGTGAATTATGACTTCACGCACAACGGCATCACATCATTTCTCACCCAGGATATTTGCCCAGCCTTTGCCAGTGCCTACGGCCCATTTTGCGGCGGCGTCATTTTTCCCTACCTGAACTGGACGAATAAAAACGACTACAGCGATGAACTGTTTCAGATTTCGAACAACGCCGCCATCATGAACGGCCAAATCTGCCAGTTCGTGGTGAACCTTCCGTCAAACACCCGCTCGCTTGTCGGAGATTTTTCTGCGTTGAGCCAGACCATTAGCAATGCGTCGGGGTTTCCGAATGTGCCATACCCGTTTCCCGTCCGCGTGTTCGATGACTACAACGGTGCCACGACCGGATACCACCAGTTGCAGCTCCTCGTGGATGGCGTGGCCGTGTGGAGTCGGGACGTCAGCGGCACAAATGGCGTGCAGGATTTCACTCTCGATCTCGGATCACAGCTCGCGGGCAAAACCTCGGCCACACTGACCGCGCGGGTCTATGATGCGAAAGCGGTTTCCAATTTTCATGTGCTCGCCGCGCTGAATTTGCCTGCTGGCACTTGGACAAAAGTTGAGAGCGGTAGTTTTGTCGGCACTGGCACTTATTATCCCGGCACACCCGGCCTGAATGTTCCGCTGATCACCATGATCTACGATGGCGGCTACGGCAGCGGCACGAATTATTGGGGGCCGACTACCAACTATGTCCGGGACTCGAACATTCTCGCCCAAACTGCGGTGTTGAACCATGTCACTCGCGGCATCATCCAATACAAAATGGATAAGTCCGCCGGCAGCGGACAATTTCCGATTGTGCAAAAATTGTATGGGCAGTGGGCCTACTGCCCGCAGTTCAATTCCATCAAGCGGCAATCAGATGGCAGCGTTTCTGTCAGCGGCACCGGCGGCGGCCCGGATATCAGCTACTCACTCCAATCGGCGGACACGATTACCGCGCCGCTTGCTTCGTGGTTCTTGGCGGCTACGAATCGTTTTGATGCAAGTGGAAATTTCACCAACGCCGGTTTTCCAACTTTGGGAAAGCCAAGCCAGTTTTACCGGATTTCATGATTCGCGGACAAGCCGCCGTTCTCGGATGCCGACATCTGACCAATGACCGGCGGCGGTTGAGGGCGTGGAGCGATGTTGATGTGATTTTTCCTG
>CAIWFB010000137.1 GCA_903911825.1 uncultured Verrucomicrobia subdivision 3 bacterium | reverse complement strand
GCGCTGCCGATGGAAACTTCGCCGCCGACATACATGAAGATGCCAATGACGCCGAGCACGACGTGCGGATGTTTCAACGCGCCCGCGCCGGGCTCCACGCGGCCTTCACCGACGTGCGGCAGTTTGATGAAAAAGAAAACCAACGCCAACGCCAAGAAGATGATGCAGAACGCGAGATAGGGAATTTTCACCGACTCCGCACCATGCGCGTTGTGCGCGGCGAAATATTGAAAAATCAAATAGCCGCCGATCAATGGTCCAATCGTCGTGCCGATGGAATTGAAACCTTGCGCGAGATTCAGCCGTGACGACGCCGTCTTTTCGGGTCCAAGAATCGTGACGTAAGGGTTCGCCGCGATTTGCAACATCGCAAAGCCGAGACCCACGATGAACAGTGCCGCGAGAAACATCGGATAGGAAGAGGCATTTGCCGCCGGCCAGAACAAGCCGCTGCCCAGCGCAGAAATCAGCAAGCCGATGACCACGCCATTTTTGTAGCCAATTTTTGCGATGGGATCGCCCGTGGTCGCCGAGATGATGAAATAGATGAGGGAGCCGACAAAATACGCACCGAAAAAGGCGAACTGGACCAGCATCGCGTGGGTATAATCCAGCGTGAACGCTTCCTTGAAGCGCGGGATCAAGATGTCATTGAAGACCGTCATGAAGCCCCACAGGAAAAACAGCGAGGTCATGATCGCAAAAGGGGCGCGATAGGTTTGACTGTTATTGGCAGAGGTAGTCGAGTTGGAAGTAGAGACGGGAATGGCGGCCATAGTTTTTTCGGATGAGTGAAGGTGCAAGTTGCCTGATGACGTGTGTGGGTGTCAACGAGCGAGCGTAAAAACCCGCTGAAGTTTAAGCAAAAACTTCAGCGGGCAGTCATAAAATGGATTATTGCTCGATGGCCGTAGTGTTAGCCGTTGACCAATTGGCAATTTCCGTGTGCGGATCGTTGTCCACGTTCCAGCGGGCCCGCCACGTCAGGCTGGTGGGATCGATGACTTCGCTTCGCTTAGGCGCTTCGACATGACCGTCGGCAAACAAGAGATCGGTTCGATAATTATGGCGGTTGGCCGGGGCTTGCGGATGCCACGTCGAACTGTTGTCAGCGGAACCAATGATGGGATCAAGGTTGGCATTAAACTGAATCTGCGCAGCGGGCGTATCGGAACGGCAATCGCCAATCGCAATCATTTCAACTGGGCGGCGCACTTGCGTATCTTTAACCGGTTTGGAACCGACATCGCCGCCTAAGCCCAAGCCCGGCTTGCCGCCGCCTTCTTGTTGCAAGCCCCAATCGTTAAAGCCGATGGAAAACAGCGAGCTGGCACCGAGCGTTCCAGCTTTGATCCCGAACGGATCGGCTTTGCCATCCTCGCCGAGCACCATGCCGGTGGCAAAGGCAAGCGTCTTGTTGAAATTCGTGTCCCAATAACTTTCGGGACGCGCGGCGGGACAAGAAAATGCGCTACGATTATTCCCCATCAAACTCAACAGACGTGGCTGCCAGACATAAGTGCCGTTGCCTGTCCGATAATTCGCAGGATACTGATTATAGTCATCGGCATACATCACCAAGGCGACCCCGATCTGTTTCATGTTGTTGATGCACGACGTTTGCTTGGCCTTAGATTTTGCTTTTGCCAGCGCGGGTAAGAGCATCGCGGCCAGAATCGCGATGATGGCGATGACCACCAGCAATTCGATCAAAGTGAAAGCCCGACGCAATGGACGGGCAGCAACGGCATTCAAGGGCGTTTTCATGTTTAGCAAAAATTTCATTTTAAATGATTCGGACACTATTTTTTGGTCAAATAGTCCGGCGGAGTTTTGCAACTACCGCCGGACCAGTTCGACCAACTACCGATACCTCAACCCAAACTCACGGATAAACCAGCTTGAAGAAAACCGACGGACTAGCCGGATCAATCGAGATTGAGACCGAAGTTAGGTTCGTGGAGTTCGGCCAAGTGAACCAATTGGTTCCCAGACCAGCCGTAAGCGCATTGGTCTGCGCCAACAAGCGCCAGCCAAGGTGATCTGTAGGCCAAGACAAGTTCAGGTTACCACCGGAGACATTGAAGCCAATCGGAGCAGAATTCGTGTTGACCGTGCTCACCACCAACAAGGTGCCGTTAACCGCGAGTTGGTTCGTATTCCAAGCGAGACCGACGCCCGGAGTGGCCGGCACAATCGAACTGAACGCACCGGCGTAGTTCGTGGCATCAAAGAGCTTGAAGCTGTCGCCAGAAGCGTAGGCACCGGCAAGGTTCGAGATAATTAGCGTGCCGCCGTAGTTCAAAACCGTCATGCCTTGGATCAAATCCTTGGTGACCGCCGTTTTGTTCACCTTCATAAAGTTGGTGCTGCCGAGGGATAAGGTCACGTTACTGTTGACCGTCAACGTGCCGATGCTACTTGCGGAAGCCCCTGCTGCGAGCGTGGCGCCCGAAGCCACCGTTACGGAACCGAGCAACGTGCCGGTGCCGCCAAGCGTGCCACCATTTACGAGCGTCGCACCCACATACGTGTTCGCACCATTCAAATACAACGTGCCATTGCCAATCTTGGTGAGACCGCCATTCCCGCCGCCATCGCGCAAAACTTGGGCGACGGTGATGACATTCGCGCCGCTATCAATGATCGCGCCGCCGGACAGGATGTTGTTCGTGGACAAGTCGTGGAGGAAATTAGCATTGCTTGCGCTCGCCGCCAACGTGCCACCGTTAAAGTTAAGTGTGCTCTTGGCACCTGTGTTGCCCGTGGTGACTTCGTTCGCGATGAGCGTGCCGTTCGTGTTCAGGTTTAGCGTGCCAATGCGACCGGCATTTTGAGCGATGTGCAGGACACTCAAAACTCCAGAACCGCCACTCAAATTCCAAATACCGTCGGAACCATCTGCCAGATAAGTCTCGCTGAGCACACTGGTAATGGTGCCACCCGTTTGATTGACCGTGCCCAAACCGCCGCCAGCACCGATGAGTAAATGATTGCCGCTGTTGCCGGTTTTCGTGAACGAGCCACCGGAGATATTCAAAGTGCCCGAGCTGGCACCGCCGCGACCAATGGCCACCCAGTTGTTGATCGTTGCCGAACCGGTTCCGCTCAGGTCATAACGGCCCACGGCACCACCGCCTTGACCGACCCATAATTCTTTCTGAGTGATCAGTGCGCCACCGCTCTGGTTAAAGAAACCGTTACCGCCATCACCAGCAATGAACGCCGTGCCACCATTGTGATTGATCGTGCCGCCAGAGAAGTTGATGACGCCGTGACCACCGCGGCCGATGGACATCCAGTTATTCAAGTTCAACACTGCTGTGCCGCTGATGTTGTTCGTGGCTTCAGTGCCAGTGTTTTCCGCCAACCACATTTCGCTGGAACTAGTGATGGTGCCGCCACTGAAGTTGAACAAGCCGACGGTGTGCTTGGAATTGTTACCCGCACCGGTGCCAATCACCAAGGCGCTACCGCTCTTATTCAATGTGCCGCCCGACATGGTCATCGTGCCGTTACCATCGAAGCGGCCGATAGCTAACCAAGTGGTGGAATTCATGGTGCCACCGGTCAAGTTAAAGCTGCCCACGCCGGAAGTATTCTGACCAACCCAAAGTTCACCCGTCATGTTGACCGTCCCGCCATTCTGGGTCAGCACGCCAGAACTTGGTGAACCGCCGCCATCAGCAATGGCCATAGGAGTCCCCTGCGCATTGAGCGTGGCATTGTTATTCACGGTCAACGTGGCCGTGGCGTTGTTACTGTTACCAATTTCGCTGATACCCGTGATCGTCACCGTGGTGTTAGTCAGCATAACCGCAGTGTTGACACCGGGAGTTGCGCCCATATTCAAGCGGCGTTGCAGCAAGTTAGTCTGGTTGCCGTTGGCACCACCAAAGACAACTGTGCCGGCTTTCACAAGGTAATCTGCGCCGGTGCCCGTCAATATATTCGTGCCGACACCAGCGTAGGTCAGCGTTGCAGAACCCGATTTCGCAAAACCCACACCCGTGGCCACCGTAGCGAGACCGCTCAAGGTCAAATCGCCTTGGGCATCAATCGTGCCGCCGCCCGTTTGAACCGAGTAACTACGATTGATTGTCACCGGCGAACCGCCGTAGCTCAATGTGCCGCCTGCAAAAACTAAGTTGGTTTGATTCGCTGAAGAAGCCCCGATTGCGCTAGCCGTGCCGCCGTTCGCCAAGTTCGTGACCGTGAGCGTGCCACCGGAAAGAACAACCGGGCCAGTGAAATTATTACCACCGGTATTTAGCAGCGTCACGTTTGCTGCACCACTCTTGTTCAGACCAATTGCGCCGCTGATTTTGCCGGTGCCAGTGATGACGTAGCCTAAAGAATTGTCATTGAAAGTCAGGCTGGCTGGCGTGACGGTCGCGACAAGATTCACATTCGTCGTGCCAGTCGCGGCATCGTTGAACAAGACCGGCGTGCCATCGTGATAAGTGCTGGTGATGGAGGTGCCGAGGTCGAACCAGTTCGCGGTCGAATTGATATCCCAAACGCCGCCGACCACCGTGCCATCCCAACGCGGTGCGCCCGCACTGGTCACGACCAAATCAATGCTGGCATTTAAAACGTTGTTCGACAAATAACCTACCGAGCCAGATGGCAACGCCCCCAATACGAAACTGCCAGTGCCAGTTTTGCTGACGTATTTTATCAAGTGAATCTGACCAGGAGCAGGAATGCTGTCGGCGACGTTGACCGTAACGACACCGTTTACATCTAGGTTGCCCAAGATATTGAAAGCGGCGGCGGTCGGATTACCGAACGATCCCAAATCAATGTCCACGGACGTCACCGAGTTGCTGAAAACCACATTCGCCGCGTTAAATTGCGCGTTGGCCGTTTGCACTTTTACACCGAAACCAGCGCCGCCGTTGACCAACACATCGCCACCACCGGTTGAGTCCGTCGTCGTGGTCAACTTACCAGCGAGCACAATTGTAGGTCCGACATAGCTGTTCGCGCCCGCCAACATAAGCGTGCCGGAACCGAGCTTGGCCAAGCCGCCGCTGGCGTCGCCGCCGTTGCTAGGCAACGCTTGCGGAATCGTGACTGCGAAAGCTTGTGAATCAAAGATCGCGCCGCCGGCTTGCACTTGTGCGTAGAAAACGTCGTGTATTAAATTCGCACTGCTACCGGAGGCTTGGATGACGCCGCCGTTCAGGTTCAAGCTGCTAAAGGCAATCGTATTGCCCGTGGTGATTTCGCCCACGTTCAGGGTGCCGCCGTTGACGTTCAACGTGCCCGACGCCCCGCCGAGTTGCGAGATATGCACCGAGCTGAAGCTGGCGATACCACCATTCAAATTCCAAGTGCCGGTAGAATTTTCACCGATCCAGGTTTCGCTCGTGAGATTAGTCACTGCGCCGCCGGTCTGCGTCACCGTGCCCGCGCCACCCGCGCCAACTACGATGTGGCTGGTCGAACCACCGTTCTTGGTGATGGAACCGCCGGAAATGTTCAAGGTGCCAGCGCCGCCATTGCGGCCGATGGCGATCCAGTTATTTGCTACCAACACGCCGGAGCCACTCAAGTTATAAGTGCCCGTGCTGGGAGAATTTTCAGGGCAAAGGAATTCGCCCTGACTGGTGATAGTGCCGCCGCTCTGGTTCAAAATACCAACCGAACTGCCGCCCGCTGGAACTTGATAACCCGTGCCGACGAGCAAATTGCCGCCGCCGTTCTGCACTAGTAAGCCGCCCGTCATATTCACCGTGCCGGCACCGCCGCTGCGACCGAAGGCGATGTAGTTGGAAACCGTGTTGGTGCCGCCGCTCAAATTATAGATGCCGTTGCCGTAGTTACCCACGAAGAATTGACCTGCGCCGGTGAGGCTGATCAAACCGCCCGCTTGATTCAACGTGTCCGTGACCGAGCCGGAAACAATCGTGTTCAAGCCGGTTTCAACCACCATGTCTTGGTTGTAGCCCGTGAACGCAATGGGAGCAAACGCCGCTCCCGTGGAACCGCTGATGGCAAAGGTGCAAACTACGCCCGCGCCCGTGGTGTAACCGAGCGTGACACTATTTACCGCGCTGGTCGTATTCGTGAGCGTCAGGTCAAAAGCCATCAGGTTAGGACCATTGCCCGGATTTTGGATGGTGCCATCTGCCGCGACGCGACCCACTAAAGCGAGCGCTACGTTCGTGCTGGCGAACCAATCAGGGATAACCAGCGAACCCGTCTCCGTGGTGGTGTCTGCGTGCGTCACCGTGTAATTCACCGTCATCGGCCCATGACCCGCCGTCGCCAACAGCGACAACGCGGAATAGGTCGTCGGAGCCGTAAACGTCAACGTCGCGCTGCTGATATTGGAATCCACCATGACCGCGTCATTCGTCGTGTAGCTGGCAGCCATCGTGAAAGAGTGATCCGGTTGAGCCGCGCTCGTGAAGGTCGAACCCGCCGCCGGAATACCGACAGACGGACTTCCCACTAAGAAACCTTGTTCAAACCAAGTGTAGCCTGTCTTGGCCGTGCCGCCATCCATGCTGGCGGTGATACTTGCCACGGTGGTAAAAACACCGAGATTCACACCCATGTTGCCCGTGCCAGTCAGCGAGCCACCATTAAGATTCATGGTCGCCGTGCCGAGTTCACCGATACTAAAACCACCGGCACCGTAACTCACCGTGCCGTCATTCATCGTATAAACACCAGTGCTGCCGCTGGCCACACCGATGCTGAAAGCGCGCACCGTGGAGTTCAAACTGATGGTCTGGCCATTCTGCACCAACGCACCATCAGCAATATTTCCGACGCGCAGACTCGTCAATGCCCAGTTTGGATCGCCCAAATTCACCTGCACCGCATTGCCCGAGCCGTTATCACTGATCGCGTTGTCAGTATTCGTTGGCACCAGACCAGTATCCCAACTAGCGGCATTGGTGTAACTGTCCGTAGCGCCAATCCAATGGACGTCAGCCGCGTGACTTTGCGTCACAGCAAGAGCGGCAAGAGCCAGCCAGGCTTGGGTAGTTTTACAACGTTTGAATAGGTTTTTCATAGGGGGCTTGATTTAGGGCAACTATTTAGGGTCTTGGGTTGAGGGAAATTAATTATTGAATGACACGGTCAGAAAAAAAGGCATAGCCGCCAAAGCAACGGGGCGAACTTGAGTGGTCGGTAATCCAAAATAAATCGTGGCGACGAAACCGGCGTGGCAACTATTGTGGGACATGCTGTGACTATACAATCAGCCCCGAAACTGTCATGTGGCATGAAGTGGCCACACTAAATATCGCCTGTAAAATCAGGGCTAAAGACGATATTCGACAGTTTTTAGCTGCAAAAAGAATTTCACCACGCCAACCAAATGGTCAAGCGCAGTGAAAGGTTAAAAAAACTCTAACGCACGACTTACGGCTTCACTAGCAACCCCAAATCAATGAATTGCCCGCCTACCGTCTGATGGGTGTGGATAGCAATGGTGTTCGCACCTCGGCGCAGTGCTCCGGTGAGCGTATCTGTCACCGCGAATGTTTCGTAGCCGTTCACATAGCCCGTGCGGTTCCAAATCATCAGGCCATTCACATACACTTCCGTGTCCTCGTCGTAAGCGATCACTAGCGCCGCCTCCGCAAGGTTCTCGCCGTTCCACTCGAACGACTGGCGCAACCAGATGTCACTCGTATTCCAGGTCGTCTTGGGATTATTTACCGTGCCGAACGGAGCGAACGCTGTTGCCCAAGCGCCGTCATAAAAAGTTTGCGCAGGCCAGGCCGCCACGGGCGCATTCGTTGTAAAATGAAACGGCCGCGCGTTCGCTGTATCGGCCGCAAAACCGACGAGCACTTGCCACGGTTTTGGATCCGTCACTGAGGTTGGCGGATGAAACGAGTGCGGCCCAATTTTTTCGTAAGCCGCCGCGCGCGACGTGATCGCGTGTAGCCGCTTCAAATCAAACTTAGGGCGGCGATCATAAAAATAAAGTCCGTTACGCTCCTGCTCCACATCGGTAAGTTGCGTGTAGCAAAAGCCGAACATATCAGGGTTATCCAGCAACGCATCCACCAGTCCGGCGTAGCGCGTATAAAATTCTTCCTCCGTTTTCGGGCCGTTGCCATAACCCCAGCCGCCCGTCGTGGCCCAGCCGATGCCGCCAAATTCACTCACCATGAATGGCACGCCCAAATCACCACTCCCACTGCCACGACTGTAGGGCGAAGGCAATCGCGAACCGGAACCGGCACTGAAGAATTCCATCCAACGACGTTTGAAACTTTCGGGAACTTGATTGTAATCGTGGTCATCGCGGATTTCCGGATTGCTCACGGTGTGTGACCAACCGCTGGTTTCCAAAACGGGACGCGTTGGATCAACCGCCTTGGTTTCGCGGAAAATAATGCGCTGAATTTCGCCTGCTGCTGCGCCGGATTCGTTGAACGGGCACCAGCCGATGATGGCGGGATGATTGCGGTCCCGCTGTAACACTTCGGTCCATTCATTGATGTAGTTGGCGTAATTCGTCGGCGCATAATCAAAGCCCCAGTTCGGAAATTCGCCCCAAACAAGGTAGCCCAACTTGTCCGCCCAATACAAAAAGCGCGGCTCGAAGACTTTTTGATGCAGCCGCGCGCCGTTGTAACCCGCCGCCATACTCAATTCAATATCGTGCTTCAACGCCGCGTCCGTGGGCGCCGTCCAGATGCCATCGGGATAAAATCCCTGATCTAAAATCGTGCGCTGAAACACGCGCTGACCATTAATCAGAATGGCGCGACCTTGGATGGAAACTTTCCGCAAACCGAAATAGCTGGCGACGGCATCCACCGTTTTACCATTGCGGGATAAGGTGAATTTCAAGTCGTAGAGGAACGGGCTGCCCGGCATCCACAATTTTTTCTCAGATAGATTCACGACGAGACGATTATCGCGCCAGTGGGCGGCGATGGTTTCTTTGCCCACCGATTTGCCGACCGCAAATGCTTCAGCCGTGAGCAGGAGGTTCGTGTCCGCACCGTTCACCGTGGCTTCGATCAGCACACGAGAATTGTCAGGATCAGCTACGACCGAGAAATTTTCCACGAATGAAGAACCCACGGCTTCGAGCCAGACGGATTGCCAGATGCCCGTGGTGCGGGTGTAAACGCAACCTTCGCTGATCGTATGCGTCTGCTTGCCAGTCGGTTGTTTACCGCTCGCCGTGTCGTCAAAAGCGCGCACGACAATTTCATTCTGACCCGCTCGCAAAAATGGCGTGATGTCGAACGCGAAGGAAACATTTCCGCCGACGTGCGTGCCGGCGAGTTGGCCGTTCACCCAAACCCACGACTGATAATCCACGCCGCCAAAATGCAGACGCACACGTTGACCGTTCATGCTGGCGGGTAATTCAAACGTGCGCCGATACCAGACGTTCGTCATTAATCCGTAATGCCCAATGCCGCTCAATTTACTTTCTGGACAGAACGGCACGGTGATTTTGGAATCCAAATCCTTACCTGCCGTCAGCCCGCGTTGAGCGCCGTCACCGGCCTGATCAATCTGAAATTGCCATTCGCCATTGAGCGTCAGCCAGTTTTCGCGGAACGCATCGGGACGCGGATGTTCAGGGCGTGGCACTTCAGCTGCGCGAACAGTCAGAAGATTGGCCCCCAGCAGCAGGCTAGCGAGCAGACGATTTAATGGTGCAGATTTCATAAGATTTTATTCCGATAATTTGGTTATGTGCGGCACGATGAGTCCCACATCAATCCCCTGCCCGCCCGAGTTTTGGTGGCAATGAACCGCAATGATATTTCGGCCGGGATGCAACGCGGCTTTGGCTTCGCTAGAAATTTCATAATCTTCGTAGTCGGTGGAAAAACTAGAGACTTTCAACGCGAGCACGCCGTTCAGGAAAATTTCCGCTTCTTCATCGTGAAACATTTGCAACGCCAACTTCGGTATGTCATCGGCTTCCAGCATGAACTCCCGACGCAGCCAGATATCCGAGTTGCTCCAGCTGGTGTTCATGAAAATCCCTGGCGTGCCGGCGGAACCAAATCCGCCTACGCCTTCTTTCCACGCGGCGACGTCAAACTCGGTCTGACACCAATTCGCCTCCGGTTTTTCCGTGAGAAATTTCCACACCGACCGACCGAAGAGCGCGTCGGCCAGAATGATTTTCTGCGGCGGCTGAAACACACCACCCCGATTGGCCGCTGATAAAATAACGGGATCAATTTTTGCGGTCGCGCGATCGTAAGTGAGCAAGCCATCACATTCCGTTTCCACATCACTAGTCTGCGTGTAAACCACCGCGCTCAAACCGCGGAGATTATGCAAACGCCACACTTGTTTCAGCGCCTGTGTGTAGCGCGTGGCCAATTCCTGCGCGTCCGGTAACATCACATATCCCCAATAACGCGAGGACCAAACGTGGTTTGTGACCTGCAAACCAAAGCCACCAGTCTCGCCTAGCACAGCGGCGCGGCGCGGCTCCGCTGGCGGCGTGTTCGGCCCCGGATAATTATGCATGTCAATCAAGTCGCCGACGCGCATATCGGTCCAGCCGCTCGCGTTGTCCACGAGGCGCGATGGGTCCAGTTTCTTGAGCCACTCGGTCAACAGTTCCGTGTCGTATTGTCCCCAACCTTCGTTGAATAAAACCCAGACGATAAGCGATGGGTGATTTCCCAGACCGTCCACCATGCGATGTAATTCGTTTTCAAAATCACGACGCGCGGCGGGGGTGGAATTATTTCCGCTCGGCATATCCTGCCAGACGAGCAGCCCCAATTTATCGCACCAATAATACCAGCGATCCGGTTCCACCTTGACGTGCTTGCGCGTGAGGTTGAAGCCCGCCTTTTTTAGAAATTCAATATCGGAACGCAACGCTTCATCCGACGGCGCGGTGTAAATCCCATCTGGCCAGTAACCTTGATCCAACGTGCCGACTTGAAAAACGAATTGGTTGTTCAACGCGATCTGCATGAAACCCTGATCATCTTTGCGCAGAGAAATTTTCCGCATCCCAAAATAACTTGTGACGGAATCCAGCACCTTGTCACCGTCGCGCAACGTCACTTTCAGATCGTAGAGAAATGGATCTTCCGGCGACCACAGATGCGGCGACGGCAGACTGAGCAACAGTTCCACATTCGCCAAACCGGCGACGCGGGCGATTTCCTTGCCCGCCACGCTGGCCACCGCTTCGACCCGCAGCGTTTCAGAAAAACTATTTGCCGCCACGCGCAGCCGCAGCGCTTTGGCATCTACGTCCGGAGTGGTTTTCAAATCATCAATGCTCACAGCGGCAACTGGTTCAAGCCAAACGGTCTGCCAGATGCCGGAATTGGCGGTGTAGAAAATACCCTCCGGCTTGCGCGATTGCTTGCCGCGGGGCTGGTCGCTTTCCGTAGGATCAGTCACGTTGACAGAAATCTGCTCCGCCCCTTCCCATTGCAACGCTTCCGTGACATCAAAGCTGAACGCATCATAACCGCCCTGATGCTGGCCGATGTCGTGGCCATTCACCCAAACCTGGCAACGCCAATCCACGGCACCAAAATGCATACGCACGCGACGACCCTGCCACGTTTTCGGCACGCTAAAACTACGGCGATACCAGAGCCGACTATGCTCATCCAAATTCGTCATCACCCCGGACAGCGCGGATTCAATCGGAAATGGGACAAGAATCTTGCGTGTGAAATTCGTAGGCTGACCAGCCGTATCGGAAGCGATGGCGTAATCCCACAGCCCGTTTAGATTCTGCCATTCGGCACGCACCAATTGCGGGCGCGGATATTCCCGCCAGACATTCGTCGGATTCACCGCCAAGCCCCAGCGCGTCATCAACGGCTCCGTAACCGCCCGGCCAAAGCGCGTTTCGTTGGCATGGGCGAGCGAGAGCAACGACGAGATTAAAAAAATCCCGCACCATAATCTAAGACGTAATGGAGAAGCCCCGTTTTTCATTTCCGCAAAAATTTAGCTACCGCTTCGGTGCGCGTGCAGACGTGGAGTTTTTCGTAGATGCGCCGGATGTAATTTCGCACGGTGTGGATACTTACCCCAAGTTGATCCGCGATCTGTTTGTAAGCGAGGCCCTCGGCCAATCCATCCAGCACGGAGCGTTCGCGCGGCGAAAGCTCTGCTGATTCGTCACCACGCGCGGGAATGACTTTGAAAGATTGCACCACCTTGCGCGCAATGGGCGCGGACATGGGCGAGCCACCAGCACAGACGTCTTCGATGGCTTCGATCAATTTCTTGGGCGACATCCGCTTCAACAAATAACCGCTCGCGCCTGCCGAAAGTGCGCGAAAGATTTGATCCGGATCTTCAAACACCGTGAGCATCAACACCTGCGCTTTGGGCATGACCGTGGCCAGGCGGCGAACGCATTCGATGCCGTCCATCTCGCCAAGATTGATGTCCATGAGAATCACGTCCGGCTTGTCGAGCGGCAGATGCTCGAGCGCTTCCTTGGCGCTGGCGTAGGCACTTTTGCAGGTAATATTTCCGGCGGCGGCCAGATAACCGGCGATGTGCTCGCGCAAATCCGCTTCGTCGTCCACGATGGAAACTGTGATATTCTTTTTCATAATCCGTTGCCGGTCTTTTTATTGAAAGGAAGGCGCACCGTCACGGTCGTTCCCGCTGCGGGTTGACTGCTGATCTCGCAGACCCCACCGATATCGGACAGGCGTTGCCGCATATTTTTTAAACCATTGCCACCGCGCTTACTGATTTCACGCCCGCCAGCTTCAGACCGCGTCGCCGCGGGAAAACCATGGCCATTGTCAGTGATCTTTACTTCAAATTGCGCGGCGTTAACGGTCATTTCGACTTGCACGCCGGTGGCGCCAGAATGTTTGAGCACGTTGTTCAACGCTTCTTCAAAGGTCAGAAACAAATTGTGCCGCACTTCGGACGAGAGCGGGTAATGCGGAATTTCCGGCGCGAGTCGCAGTTCGCAAACGACCGAGGTATTGGAAAAATATTCGATGGCGTAATGGCTCAAATACGTCACTAGATTTTCGAGCGTATCGTTGCGTGGATTCACAACCCAGACGATCTCATCCATCGTTTGCAACAGTTCGCGCGAGGTCTGGGCGATGGCTTGGATCTTATCCGCGAACGGTCCGGTTGCTTCGGCAGCCATCTGCGCGTGCTCGCTCAAAAACGAAATTTTAGTGAGCTTAGAACCCATTTCATCGTGCATGTCGCGAGCGATGCGCATGCGTTCACGTTCGAGCGATTGCTGTTGTTCCAACCGCGCCAACGCCACGCGCAGCCGACGGTGTGACACAATCCGCACGACACCCGCCACGAGGGCGATAGCCGTGACGCCGTAAAGAAAAATGGCCCAGCTCTGAAAATAAAGTGGCGTCGGCACCACGAAAGAAAACGCGCTGGCCGCTTCCTGCCATTCGCCATCAGCATTGCGCGCGGCGACGCGAAAACGATAGTGGCCGTAAGGCAAACGACCGTAGCGAGCAGTGCGCACGGCCGCGTCATTCACCCAATCTTGATCGAAACCTTCGAGCTTGTGCCGAAAACGTAATTCGTCTGCGGTGATAAAACTCAAGGCGGTAAAATGAAATTCTAACGAGCGTAAATCTCCTGGAGTTTCAAATAGTGAATTCGTTTTGCCAGCGGGCGACCACAGCATTCCCCGAAGCAACGAGAGCGGCGGTTCGCCGTTCAACGCGGCGCTTTCGAGGTAAACCGGAAACGTAGTTGGCGCAGACTCAGACTGGCGCGTGTCCACGTTGAGCACGCCTTCGGAAGTGGCGAACCATAATTCGCCATCCGGCGACAGCACGATGCGTGTGCCGCCGAAGGTGGCGCTAGCGGCGGGTATGGTTTTTGCATCGGAAATCAATTTACACGCGAGCGGCAATTGAGGATTGCGCAACGCTGCTTGAATATCGCTGCGGTTGACGCGATAAATTCCCGCCGCCGTGGCGAGCCACAAATGTTTGGTGGCATCTTCCGCCACGCCCGCAATCATTTCGCTGGGCAAACCGTTGGTCACCGTCCAGTGCGTCACTTCGCCCTTGTTCAGACACGTCAGACCGCCGCCACCGCTACCGATCCAGAGTCGTCCGTCTTCACCTTCATGTAGGGCGAGCACCGGATGATGTTCGATATCTTTCAGCGCAGTGACTTCCGAAAAAATTCCTAAATGTTCGCGCAAGATTTGTCCCGATTGCGTGCCAACCCACAGATCATTCGTCGCTGAAGGAATCAGCACCGTCACCGGCGTGCCGGACAAACCTTGCTGGGTGTCGAAACGCGTCAATTGATTATCGGCGTAACGATGAATCGTGCCGCCACCGGTGCTAGCCCACACGGCGCCCTGACGATCTAAACACACTGCCAAGACCGCTGCGTCGGCTAAACCATTGGCCGTGGTGAAATGCACTTCGCGTTCGTCGTGCAAACCATAGAGACCGCCCCCCAAAGTGCCCGCCCACACGGTGCCATTGTGCGCCACGGCTACGGACGTGACAAAATTCTGCGCGGCCAATCCGCCGTTGCCGCCGACGCGTTCGAAGCGACCGGACTCGCCGACGAATAAACCGTCGCGTTGCATCCCGACATACATTTTTCCTACCGCACCGAGCGCGAGCGCCGTGGGTGCACCACTCGGCAAGCCCTGACCGACGCGCAAAACGTGCATAGATTGTGGTCGCAGTTGCGCGAGTCCGCCGCCGGAAGTGCCGAGCCAAAGATTACCTTCATGATCTTCGCAGATGGCGCGCACATCATAGGACCAGCGATTTTCGCCGAACACAACGGGTTGAAAACGATTATCCTCAAAGCAAAATAAACCGCGGCCGCTGGTGCCGATCCAGAGGCGACCATCGCGGCCTTCGCACAAACTCCAGATGCGAACGGAGGCGGATTCCGAGCTGCGAAAATAATTGAAGCGTTTACCCTCAGCCAAATTGATCAAGTAAGTGTCGCCGAACGCCCAGAGATTGCCGCGCCGATCTTCGTAAGCGCCGAGATATTCGGGACTGCGACCTTGGCTTTCAGTTTGCAACGCATACGACGCGATGTGGCCATCAATGAAACGACACATCCCGACGCGCGTGGTGATCCAGACCGTGCCGGAACGGGCCACATTCACACCGGTGATAAATTTATCCGGCAGACCATCCAGCGTGGTGAAAGATTTAAATTCTTTACCCGTCCACAAGTTCAACCCGGACTTGGTGCCGACCCAAACGGAGCCGTGCTTATCCGCTTCCAGACTCGTGACGCCCGCGTCTAACAAGCCATTCGCCGGGGTAAAATGTTGCACGGTGCCGTGGAGCAATTGAAACAAGCCATCCGCTTGCGTGCCGATCCAGAGGTGGCCCTCGCTGTCTTCGCAGAGCGCCGAAATGCTGATGAGGTTATTCGTCGCGGTGAGCGCGAGTTTGACTTCGGAAAATTTTGCACCATCGAAGCGCACCAGACCGGAGCTAGTGCCGACCCAGAGAAAACCATCGTGCGTCTGGATAATTGCGGTGACGGAATCCGAGGGCAACCCTTCCGCGCTGTGCCAGATGCGGAGCGTCCCCGCCGTTTCGGCCAGATCAAAATCAGAGCCGACGGCGTTATCTTCGAAGCAGCCGATAACGATCAGCAAGGACAGGAGCCCAATATGAAATATCCGTATCAAGGTTGCTGCGATTTTAGACGATTCCGCTAATGCGTAAAGGGGCGTATGTGGCGGGACTCATGTGGCAGGTTCGCAGTTCTGCCGCGCGGGTCAATGTGGCATAAATTGGCCACAGCGCAGGCGATTGACACGCATCGGCTTTTTCTGTCCGCTTAAGCCGTTACCTGTTCACGGATATATTTCAGCCTGTTCAGCCAGACAATAAAATGAGTTCATGAAAATTCAGCAACTAGTTTTACGCTTCTACAGCGGCACCAAAGTCGCCGCCGTTCTGGTTTGCCTATGTGCAAGTGTGTTGCCGAGTCGCGCCGGCGAAACCAACGTGCTGCGCCCGAATATCGTGCTGATTATGGCTGACGATCTTGGTTATTCCGATCTGGGTTGTTTTGGTTCGGAAATCGCAACTCCTAATCTGGATCGGCTCGCCGCTGGCGGGCTGCGGATGTCCCAGTTCTATAACACTCCGCGTTGTTGTCCAACCCGAGCGGCGCTTCTGACTGGGTTATATCCGCAACAGGCGGGAATCGGGGCCATGATGGAGGATCACGGCCTTCCCGG
>CAIWFB010000136.1 GCA_903911825.1 uncultured Verrucomicrobia subdivision 3 bacterium | reverse complement strand
TAATCATCGAGTCGATCTTTGAAAAGATTGAATTCAAAAATGAAGAAAATGGGGGCACTAAAATCGCCATAACATACAGTAGTTTACCATCTTCTGAAGAACTGTGTAAAAACCAACAGCGCATGGCTCCGGCGACTTGTTAGGCGACTTTGTGTGACTCAACATAAAACAACTCTCGCAATAAAGCTGCGTCCTGACTCCAGCGTAGCTCCAACCCGAACCGAAAGCTTGGCGGCGCTCGAAACCGGATAGCCAGCGTGACGGAAACGAATGCGAACAAAATGCTCCTCGCGTCCATCGAATAAAAACGGCGTCGTAAAATCCAACCGGTAATCGGGCGCATCAAAGCTCGTGACTCGTGCTGGTGGTAACTCTGAAAATGTCGAGCCACTCAACTCGCAATCACGCAACTGAACAGTCTGGCCGACAAACTCTGCCGGAACCTCGCGCGTGCCAAACCATGCTCTGCCGCCAGTGCCGCTGTAAATGGCGACAATCAAAGCTACGACAATCAAAGCGAATAGAATGTAACCGATAATCATGGCTAGTCGCCTAACAGATAATCGATGACGGCCTATGTAGCCTATCCTTTTTCATGAAACGACCCTAGCCGTGGCGGAAATAGCTGTCTAGCTTAAATTTAGGTTGCGGCTGCAGCCAGCGGCGTATTTAGCAAACCCGGTGCGTCCACTGCTGGAGAAGCGGTTGCCTAACCCCAAAGGCAAACTCAAAGATCAGTTCTCTGAAGCCGCGCGGTGCAAACCTCTTTCCGCCCACCCGGAGCTGGCTGGCTGGGAATGGGAGGTGCGGAATTGACCCTAAAACCCGGTTTTCGGTCAAATTCACCCAAATTTGAGCGAAACGGGGGTAATTAGTAAACTTATCCTTCTACCATCGTCGCCAACCGATGTCGGTTGGCGACAAACGGATGTCCGGCGGCGGCAAACCAACATAGATTGGTGACGAACCGATGTCGGTTGGCGACGAACGGACATGGGTTGGCGGCGAACCTACGTCCGGTGGCGGCCAACGGACATGGTTTTGCGACCAACCAACGTAGGTTTGCGACCAACCAACATCGGTTGGCGGCGGCGGCAGGAAGGTTGGCGGCCAACCGAGGTCGCCGGATCTTGGTCCCGCAGGGACTTTTGACCATAGCCCGCAGTTTTAACTGCGGGTAGGCGTGGGCTTGAATTTTAAGCCCCAACGGGGCGGCTGACGCGGGGTGGCTTGGGCTCAGTCGTCCCGGCGGGACTTGAAGAGTTTGACGGCCCCAACCCGCAGTTGAAACTGCGGGCTATTTTCCTGCGCGCCGTTGGCGCGGGGAAAAAAGCGTGGACTAGGCCAGTCCGCGAGCGGTGAGTTGCGTCAGTGTCCACGCGTATTCCTGCGCCAGTTGGTCCACGACGCTTTGGGTTTTCAATTCCGGCGGCAGCACTTCCCAGGTGTAGGTCTCCATTTCCAGATGCGAACAAAGGTGCGGGTTCGCCGCGAGCCAGTCGAACGCGCCGAGCAAATGGTCGTTGGTGTTCTGGAACGGCGGCGCGGCGGGTGCGTGGAGGGGAACGTGGAAATGCACGCGCCATTCGGGGGCGAGTTGAGAGTCGTTAGTTGAGAGTTGATAGTTCAACGCCTCGGGGAGGTCGCGGTAGATGGTGCGGTGACCGGCGGCGTCGCGGGTGACGACTTGGTGGAGATAGACTTCGTCGGAGAATTTTCGCAAGGCGTCGTGGGCGGCGGGCGTGGGCGAAACTTTCAGCGCGGAACTCAAATGCAGTTTGCTGATTTTGATGCCGTGATTCACGAGCGCGGGCAAGGCGTGGTGCGCTTCCTCAAATTCCACGGCGAAATGGCAGGTGTCGTAATTCACACCGAGATGCGCGGCGAGGCGATCATCATTAGGATGTTCCGCGCGCAAGTGGTCAAAGAAATGAATCGTCTCGCCGCTGGTTTCGAGCAGGCACAGCGGCTCGGGTTCCAGGCCGAGGTGCAAGGTGCGTCCGCTTTGCCGACTGACGTGGGCGATGTGTTCGACGGTGCGCCAGAGGTTGCGGCGGATGGCTTGGAGCGCTTCGGTATTCGGATGAAATTCTTTAAACGAGCCGGGCAGGGTGCTCACGCTGCCTTCGACGCCGGGCGGAACAAGTTGCGCGAGCAGGTCAAAGAGCAAGTTGGTGTAAGCGACGCGTTCCGGCGACGTCCAGTCCGGGCGATAGACGTTTTCCTTCACGCGCGTGCCGTGGAAATTGCCGTAGGGAAAACCGTTGATGGTAAAAACGTAACAGGCGTTTTTACCAAGCCAGCGCTGAAATTCCAGCAACGTGGCGGGATCGCTCAAATCCATCGCGGCGTTTTCGCTCAAGCGCAGCCCGATGGCGAAGGGTTTTTGTGCGCAGACTTGGTCGCGAACGGCGAGGGCGTGGGTTTGAAGTGAATGAAAGGTTTCGCGCCACGATTCACCACGATGCACGTTGGTGCAATAGGCGAGGTGCAGTCCGTGGTGGAGTTTCATAACGCGCCATCAGTTTTTGAGGAAATCCACTTTGGCGGTCAGCTCGGGCGTGAGAAATTGGTCGGGATTTTCGATCTGCACTTTGATCTGCAACGTGCCTTTCGAGCGGTCGGCTTCGGGCGCGATTTCCGCGACGCGCGCAGAATAGCTTTTGTCGGGATACGCTTCGGGACTGACGCGGCAGAGTTGGTTCATGGAGATTTTGGAAAGGTCAGCCTCGTTCACATCCACTTCCACCTGCAAATCTTTCGGGTTGGCCAAGGCCACGAACGCCGTGCGCGGGCCGCGCGCACCGCCGAAGCTCTGGGGCATGACGAGTTCGTTCGGGCGCACCATCTTTTCCAGCACCACGCCATCAATCGGTGACTTGATGGTGCACCAACTGACGTAAGTGCGGGCGAGTTCCAGTTCTCCCTCGGCTTGCTTGAGGTTGGCGCGGTTGGCTTCCAATTGAAGGCGGGCGTCATCCATGGTCTGCTTGGATTCGAGGGAATTTTCGGCCAATTTTTGCAAGCGAGCATACATCAATTCGGAACGAGAAACGGCGGCTTGCGCGGCGGCGAGTTGTCCTTCGACTTGATGGGCGCGGGCGACATATTCGGCATCGTCCAATTGCACGATGACTTGGCCATTGGTGACGGCATCGCCTTTTTTCACGCTAATGGAGCGGACGATTCCCAAAAAGCGGGGGCTGATTTCGATGCGTTCGCGATTAATAATATAGCCACTCACGGTGAGCGCCACGCGATCGTCGGTTTTGGCGGCGGTGGGAGACGCATTGGTGACTCCAGCGGCGGGAGTTGCCGCACTGCTGCCAGCGGAACTCGTCGTTGCTCCAGAAAAGGCGGCTGAACTTGCGCCGATTTTCCGAAATTGATCACTGGCGCGCGGCCAGGCGAAAAAGACCGTGGCGGCGGTCACCAAGCCAATGACGATAAAAATCAGGGCCAGAGTTTTCTGCGGGCGCTGCTTGGCGTCGGCGTCGATGTGTAATTGCGCAAGTCGTTGTGCGTCCATGACGTGAAGATGCTTGGAAAAGTATTTTTGGCAAGGCGCAAAGGGGCGTTGACAGGTGGCACCACGCGCATTAGTCTCAAGAAAACTGCATCAAATCATGTTACTCCGCATCAGTTTAATTGTCGCAATCATCGCCGGTTTGGCGGCCGGAACTTTGAGCTATATCGAAGTCACCGACAAGATTCCCGCGCTCACCAAGCAACGGGATGATGAAAATTCTGCCAAAAAAGAAGCGCAGACTAGCCTCGCCAAAACCAAGACCGAACTGAAAAAGACGCAGGGTGAATTGACGCAGACGCAAACGGAGTTGACCGAAACCAAGTCCGACCGCGATAAAGCTATCGCCCGCTCCGAGGCGCAATCCAAACGTGCGGATGAACTTTCCATCAAGCTCACCAAAATCACTTCCGAACGCGATGAGGCGCAAAATGAATTGGCTGCATTCAAAGCCACCGGCTTAAGTCCCGATCAAGTCATCAAGCTCAACAAGCAAATCAAAGAAGCAAATGCGCAGATTCAGGTCATCACGGGAGAAAAACTGGTTCTTTCCCGTCAACGTGACCGCCTGAAACAAGAGTTGGAAAAATACATCGGCAACGATCCGACCGTCAAACTGCGCGCCGACCTGCATGGTAAGATTTTGGTGGTGGATCCCAAATGGGATTTTGTGGTGCTTGATATCGGTGAAGATCAAGGCGTCATTTCTGATGGCGAACTGCTCGTCAGCCGCTCTGGTAAGTTAGTTGCCAAAGTTATCGTGCGAAGCGTCCAAAAAGATCGCTGTATCGCCAACGTGATTCCCGGTTGGAAGCTAGGCGAACCCGTCGAAGGCGACGAAGTTTCCCCCGCTCATCCTGCTACCTGATATGACAAAACGCGTCGCTCATTTGCTGCTGTTACTGGGCTTGTTAGCTACGCTCGGGTTTATTTCAGGTTGCGCTTCTGTGGAGTCCGATAACGCTTCTGTTCGCCCTTGGAACACTCCGCAAGGTTGGGAGAATGGCATGGGCGGAATGGACACGCAGCATCGTTAATTTTTTCGCTTTACCCCGCGCGACGGAGTGAAAACAAAGTTCACCTTCGCATCATGCGGCTCGGTTGGAATCGTCTCCCGCAGATTTCCGTCTAAACAAATTCCGCATTTTATACCTCCGGCGATCGCCAGTAGTTGGTCGTAAAAACCTCTCCCTCGACCTAGTCGGTTGCCCTGCAAATCAAAGGCCATACCCGGAACCAGCACGAGATCAAATTGGGTTAACGGGATTTCCTCACAGTTTGTAGCCGGTTCGCGCACGCCAAACTTTCCGGTGACGATGTCGGCTTTTAGATTGGTCAGTTGACGGGCGCCATAAACGCTTTTTTCGGCATCAAAAAAGGGCAGGGCGCAGATGGTTCCCGTGGCTAACGATTCTTCCAGCAACGGCCAAATATCTAACTCATCGGCAAGCGGTGCATAAAATAAAATGCGGCGGGCGCTCTGCATCTGAAACCGCAATCGCGCGCATAAATCAAACGATTCCACAGCCATCACGGCGGATGAAATATTTTCCTGTGCGGCGCGGAGGCGGGCGCGTAAATCGGCTTTGGCTTCGTGTGCGGTCATTTTTTCTCCCGTAATTTGGTGAATTCGGCGCGCCATTTCTCGAGGCGCTCTTTGATTTTCTTTTCCACGCCTTGCTCGGTGGGTTCGTAGTAGCGTCGTTCCCCACCAAGATAATCTTGCGCCACAAAATGTCCTTTACCGTCGTGGGCATATTGATAGCCCGCGCCGTGACCGAGGCGTTTGGAACCGGCGTAATGTCCGTCGCGCAAATGTTCGGGCACGGCGAAAGTGCGGCCCGAGCGAACATCTTCCAGCGCGGCATCGATGGCTTTGTAGGCAGAATTACTTTTGTTAGCAGTGGCAATGTAAACAGTTGCTTCGGCAAGCGGAATCCGTGCTTCCGGCCAGCCGACAAATTCGGCGGCTGATGAAGCGGCATTCGCCAGCACCAAGGCCATCGGGTCGGCCAGTCCAACATCTTCGGCGGCACAAATGACGATGCGGCGTGCGATGAAGCGTGGATCTTCACCTGCGTGGATCATCTTCGCGAGCCAATACAGCGCCGCATCGGGATCGCTGCCGCGCATGGACTTGATGAAGGCAGAAATCGTGTCGTAGTGCGCGTCGCCATCGCCATCATACACTACGGCTTTTTTCTGGATGCTCTGTTCGGCGACCGCCAGTGTGATGCGGATGATGCCATCCGCATCAGGCGCAGTCGTGAGTGCGGCAATTTCCAACGAGTTCAAAACTTTACGCGCGTCGCCGTCCGCAATCCGAGCGAGGTGACGTAACGCCACTTCTTCAGCAGAAATTTTCAGATAACCCAAGCCGCGTTCTTCATCTTCCAGCGCCCGCCGCAACAAGGTAAACAAATCTTCCTCCGTCAGCGGCCGCAGTTCAAAGATTTGCGAACGTGAAACCAGCGGTGAATTGACGAAGAAAAATGGATTGTGAGTCGTCGCCCCAATCAATCGAATGACGCCGCTTTCGACGTCGGGCAATAAAACGTCTTGCTGTGATTTGTTGAAACGATGAATTTCATCAATGAAGAGAATCGTGCTGGCTCCGGTGTTTTCTAGTCGATTGGCGGCAGCAGATAACACCCGGCGCATATCTGCCACGTTGGATTCCACACCACTTAGTCGTTCAAATTTGCTTTTGGTCTGGCGGGCGATGATTTGAGCGAGTGAAGTTTTACCCGTGCCGGGCGGGCCGTAAAAAAGTAGCGATTGAATGCGGTCTGCCTCGATCGCGCGGCGAAGTAATTGATCCCGACCAAGAATATGAGTTTGCCCAACGTATTCGTCTAAGCTGCGTGGACGCATCCGCGCAGCGAGCGGTTGACTACGGAATGTCTCAATCGCTGGCACGATTTTCTCTTCCGGCAATTGAGTTGCCGGATCAGAAAATAATTCATCGTGCGCCATGCAGTCACGTTACCATCTGTCGCGAGTTGCCGAAAATAAAAAAGCCCGCAACGGGTGGCGGGCTTTGATTGCCGGGGTGGACAAGCCAAGCCGGCAATCTTGAAATAAACCCCACCATGGCCGTGTCGAACTCTATCCTTAGAACATGTATCGCTACATGTGGAACTTGTCTGTTGGCTTTCGGCTTCCATTGAAGGCTTGCCGGCCACCACCATACTCGCTCCGGGATCGTTTATAATTACGGTTCAAGGACTGTTGCGAATCACCAACCGGGCAGGGAAAACTGGTAAAATTATTAAAGAGCAACCGCACCGCTTTCTATTTAATTAATCGGCGTTCAGTGATGAAAGCTCAAGCGAAATGGTGAAATAAATTTTTTAGTTTTGCGTGCAAAAGCTTGCTTCTGTTTTTAGGCGGGCGTCTAATTAAAATCTTGTCCTTTCGCTAGCTGTTTCAGCCGCTTCCCCCACTATGCTTTTCGCATTCTTAAGACCGCTGAAAATGTGTGTGAATTGATTAAGTGACCACCAGCTCAAGAAATTTTCTTTAGGCTAATCGGCAACTGTGGATTCTGCTATTTTTTTGCGCACCATTTCGGCGAGCGTTGCTGGGTCAAACGGCTTGCGGATAAAGTTGATGCCTTCAATGAGAGAGGGTTCTTCGGTCGTATCTTTGCTCGTATAACCGCTGGTGAAAATGATTTTTAGATTCGGCTCTTGATCTTGTAATCTGGCAGCCAGTTCTCGCCCGCTGATGCCACCAGGCATGATGATATCGGTCAGCAGCAGCGAGATTTTCTCTCGGTGAACGGCCCACAACTCCAGAGCTTCGACACCGTTGATCGCTTCCACAACGGTATATCCAAGCCGGCCAAGAAATTGGCGCACAAAATTACGCACGGGCGGTTCATCCTCAACCACCAATATGGTGCCGGTGCCGTGAGGTAATTTAGCTAGGAATGGTTGAGGTGGCAGATTCGGTAGTGTTCCCGCGATGATGGGTAAATAGATTTGGAAGATGGAACCTCGGCCAACTTTGCTATTGATGGTGATCCACCCATTGTGCTGGCGAATAATCCCGTAAACTGTGGCTAGTCCCAGACCGGTGCCTTTGCCGACGGCTTTAGTGGTGAAAAACGGCTCAAAAACATGGGGCAAAATTTCCGGACTAATACCGTGGCCATTGTCGCTAACGGTTAAGCACACATGTGGGCAGACTTCGGTGTCAGTGGTTGATTCCGGATATTTTACCACCGCAGTGCTGGTGCAGATGGACAGTTGGCCACCCTCCGGCATTGCATCGCGGGCGTTGACGGCGAGATTGAGAATGACTTGTTCTATCATCCCGACATCTGCAAACACGGGTTGCAAATTGGGCGCATATTCCGAATGTAACGTGATATCTTCTCCCAGAATCCGCGCGAGCATTTTGATGGACTGGCTTACGATATTATTCAAATCCGCAACGACGGGTTGCATGGTTTGCTTGCGGCTGAACAGAAGTAATTGACGAGTGAGGTCAGCTGCCCGACGAGTCGCGCGCATGATTTCTTGGGCAGATTCTGCCACTTCAGCTTTGTCGGCTAGTGGATCGGCTAATAAAGTCGCGTTGCCTAGAATAGCGGTGAGGATATTGTTGAAGTCGTGGGCGATCCCGCCAGAGAGTTGGCCGATGGCTTCCATTTTTTGCGACTGGCGCAATTGCTCTTCTAAGCGTTTGCGCTCGGTGATATCTACCACGGTAGTCAATTCATCCATGGTGCCGTCTGCATAGATTTGACGCTGATAAGAAAAATTAACCCAAACCACTTTTCCATCTAGATGAAGATATCGTTTTTCCATCGTGAATTGTTTGATGGCTCCTGCGTTGACTTGCTCATTAAAGGCCAGTTGAAGCATACGATCATCGGGGTGAGTGATCCGCTCGTAAATACCGGGCTCATCATGTTGGGCACGTGTCAAACCGCAGAGCCGTAAATGAGCATCATTGATGGTGCGGGTGATGAGCCAGTTGTTTTGAACTGTGTGAAAAGCGATGCCGATAGGTAAGGTGTCAAAAATTAATTTGAACCGGACTTGCTCGCGGGCAAATTTCACTTCGGCCTGTTTTTGCTCAGTGATGTCACGGGCGATTTTGGAGGCCCCAATGATATTCCCAGAACTATCCCGGATTGGTGAGATGGTGGCGGAAATAGTAATTGGTTGGCCATCTTTACGAACGCGCACCGTTTCAAAATATTTGATGACTTCACCCTTTCTGATGCGTGCTAAAATGCTATGCTCTTCATTCTCTCGCCCCGCCGGAAAAATCACTAGCAATGGTTTGCCAATCGCTTCGGCGGCTGGGTAGCCGAAAATTATTTCTGCTCCGCGATTCCAACTGGTGATGATGCCCTCCAAACTTTTCCCGATAATCGCGTCGCTGGAAGATTCGACAATTGCTGCTAAGCGAGCGCGTGATTCTTCATCTTGTTTACGTCCCGTCACATCAAATAAAACTCCTTGCGAGCCGACAACTTTTCCCTGCGCATCAAAAACGGGTGATTTGAGGACTTGGAAATAGAGCAGTTTACCGTCTGGCCGCCGGTATTCATCAATCACTTCAATGGGCTGCCCCGTTTGCATGATTTGCTCGTGATGGCTGGCAGCCTGAGTTTTGAAAGCATCTTCAACCGTGCCGAGTTCGTGGGGAAACTTGCCTTGAAATTCGTCCGGTGTCACCTTGCGAAGTTGGCAAAAGTAGGAATTCACGAACACATAACGTCCGGCCGCATCCTTACGGAAAATCCCCGCTGGCATTTGCTCTACCAGAGAATGATAGATGGCTTGTGATTCAAGTGTCGCCATTTCAGCTTCTTTTCGCTCCGTGATGTCAAATAGGATTCCTTGCGATCCGATAATGTCGCCATTTCTGTCAAAGACCGGCGACTTGACTGCTTCAAAAAACATGATTTTGCCGTCCGGCCGCAGGTAGGTTTCATTCACCTCAATCCGGCGACCAGTTTTCATGATGGTTTCATGATGATGTTCGCCATTTTGAGCCAGTTCTAGATCGGTTAACCCGAGCTCCAAAGCTGATTTCCCAAGAAAGGCTTCCGGGGCAGTGCCTTTAAATCTGCAGAAACAAGAATTGACGAATACGTAGCGGCCGGCAGCGTCTTTGCGAAAAATTCCTGCCGGCATTTGATCCACCAGTGAATGATACAATGCTTGGGATTCACGGATAACTTGCTCGGCCTTTTTTTTCTCCGTGTTATCGCGAAAAACCACTACCACCCCGATGATTTTTCCATCAGCCTGCCGGATGGGAGCGCCGCTGTCATCAATGACGGTTTCTCGCCCATCACGAGCGACCAATACAGTATGGTTCGCTAGCCCAACCACCAACCCTGTGCGAAAAACTTTTGCTGCTGGATCTTCCACCGTTTCCCGCGTTTCCTCATTTATGATACGAAACACTTCTGGCAAGGGTTTACCGTTGGCGGCTGTATTCGTCCAACCTGTCAACCGTTCCGCCTCTAAGTTCAGGAAAGTGACTCGGCCATGTTCATCCGTGGTGACCACGGCGTCGCCAATGCTTGCTAACGTGACGGCATACAGGGACTGATTCAAATCCGCGCGGCGGCGGGCTCGGTGTAAGGCTTCGGTTAAAACGCTGGCCAGCACGCCGCCCGTGACTAGCAAAAGTAAGTCCAAATGATGGTCAAAAGCTGACTGACTATTCGAGTCGAGGATAAAGTATTGAGCACTCAATGCCGCGCCCAAAGTTCCGAGCAATCCAGGCCACAGGCCGCCGATGTAAGCGCTGATGACAATGGGAATCAGGAAGATCACCAGCATGGGATGATCGCCCATCCAAGGAGCGAGCAGCACCCGCAACAGGAGCGTTAGCACCGTCACTAAAATCGTCAACGCATAAACTGTCGGGCGCCTGTGCCAAACGCTTGCGGTGCTCTGTTTCGGCTGGCCGGCAACAGGTTGACTGACGTTATGAACCATTTGGTTACCAAGTGTGGTATTTACGGCGTGCTGGACTACAAACTATTCTCCGCTCACGGCACTCTGGCAAGGTTTTTTCAAAAAAGCCTCTGATAGATTCTGGTGACAACGTTGGTGACATTTCTTTTCTCTGAACTTTCAGGTTTGCGGTTGCGTCATAAATTGCTTCACAGATTTGGGCGGAGCGGGGCTGGCCTCGGTGTATGGTTGTGACGCTGTATCGGGTTTTATCTCAAAGCGCCTCCAATCGAACAAAAAAACCGGACTCACATGAGTCCGGTTTTTGATTTTGGAAAATGAATTTTATTTGCCTAAGCAGGGAATCACTTCACTCCATTTGCTTGGCTTGTAGAGGAAGTCGAACGGCATTTCGAGCATCAGACCGGCTTCGTAAATATCGGGATATTTCTTCTCGCCGGTGTTCCATAAACCGCGCACGACGTAACGGACATTACGGTTGCGGCTGGTGTAGATGGGAATTTCGGTCTGAATCTGATAGCGGCGTCCGCCGAGGCCGTCGGTGTCGCCGGAGGTGAAATCGAAATAAGTATCGTGGTTAAATGTAAGGCGACCGCCAAAATAACGCGCGAACCGAAAATCGGAGCTATCGAACACTTTGTCGAAACCAAGATTCATCGTCGGGCCAAGGCCAATCGTAAACGGACGGCTGAGCCGGCAAGTGTCGTTGGTGCGAGCCGTGAGGCGCGTGGTCCAATTCATCCATGGCCAATAAAGGCTAGCGCGGAGGGCAACGCCTTCGCCTGAACCGGGGTTGGGGGTGGCATCGGGTTTAGCAACGCCTTGATGGGAGAATTCAGCATCGGCATCGGGAATAAGCCAGGCATTTTTGCCGGCGCGTTCGCGCGCTTCTTTGCCGTTGGCAAAAAACTTCACACTCAACCACAGGTTATCGCTATGGTCACCGTGGTTGATGGATTGGTAGCCGCCGCGAAGGCGAAAGTAATAATTATCATTCGTCATCACCTCACAGCAATGGGTCTTGGCAAAGTCGGTGGTATAAAATTCTTTGGGAGCTGTCGGCACGGTCGCGGGCATTTCAATGACTTTTACCTGCGGCGCGGGTTCGGTGTGCGTCGGGGCGGGAGCGGGTTCTGCGGGAATCTGAGTGGTGGTCGCGGGCGCGGGATTGGTGATGGCGGCGACGGCTTCGTTCGTGGCGGCGTTGGCGAGGCTAAGGTTGGTTGCCTCGTTGATGATGGAATTGGTGACGGGCGCGATGACGACAGAATTGGTGTTAGTCGGTTCCGGTGAAGCCGTGGCTTTATCGTTGAGTTGGTTTTTCTTGGCGCAGCTCAAACCGCAGGAGACGACGACGGCGAGGGACGCAGTCAATGAAATCGGAACGCTCAATTTGGTATTTTTCATCGGGCTTGGGATTAATTTAGGAACTAACCGAGCCATGATGTGGAATTACCGTGGAAATTCAAGCGAAACTCCTTGGCGAAAACATAACGGGTTTGACTCGCCTGCCTTGCGAAAGTAAAGTTTCGCCGATGCTGGCTGCCGATTCCAAAATGTTGAGTTCCGATGCTGGACCCGCTTCTGATATTGACCCTGCCCGTTCCTGGAAAAAAATCATGGAACCGGTGGAGCCTTTTTTGCACGCCGTAACGGAGCAGCTCATCCGGCAAGCCCGCGAATTCGATCCTCAGATCGTGCCTTACGCAGAACATGCCCTTAATGCCAGCGGCAAACATCTGCGCCCAGCACTCGTTGCGCTGGTGGCGGGTTGCTTCGGCAAGCCCAACGAATCGCACGTTCGCGTGGCGGTGATTATCGAGATGGTTCACTTGGCGACGCTGGTGCATGACGATGTCATGGACGAAGCGGATATGCGCCGGGGTCGTCCGACCGTCGCGGCCAAGTGGGGCAATGAAATCGCCGTGCTCTTCGGTGACTGTCTCTTTGCGCAGGCGCTGAAATTAGCCTCCAGTTTCCCCACGACGGAAGTCTGCCGCTCGGTTTCACTGGCAACGAACACGGTTTGTTCAGGCGAGATCTTGCAGACTCAACAACGCCGGAATTTTCCAGCCGCGCAGAAAGATTATTTTCGGGTCATTGAGATGAAGACGGGCGAGCTGTTCACGCTCTCCTGCGATTTAGCCTCGTTTCTGAGCGGTGCGACGCCGGAACAGCGCGCCGCCTTGCGCAAATTTGGCGCTGCCGTCGGCACTGCATATCAGGTTTACGACGATTGCGTGGATCTTTTTGGCTCGGAAATCGAAGCGGGAAAATCACTGGGCACGGATTTGGCAAAGGGAAAATTGACCTGGCCGTTGCTGCTCGCGTGGGAACGCGCCGATATTAGTGACCGCGCAAATCTGGAAAAAATAATTTCCAATTGGCAGCCCGAAAATCTGGCGGCGGTGAATGCGTTGCTCGCGAAATACCAGACCTTCCAGCCCTCTGTGTCAGTGATCGAGCGTTATCTGGAACAAGCACGATTGGCGTTGCAGGTCATTCCCAATTCCCCTGGCAAGACGGGTTTATTGCACCTGACTGATTTTCTGGCGCAACAAACTGCCGCTTTAGTGGTTCAATGAGCATGATTATGTCTGAACCCGTCGTCACACCTGATGCCAATACCCCGGCTGGAATGCTGGAAGGCGACTTGGTCAAACGCGCGCGGCGCGGCGATCTCGCGGCTTATGATGAACTCGTGCGCCGCTATCAACAGCGCATTTACGCCACCATTTACCACATGACTTCCAATCATGAGGACGCAAATGACCTCGCGCAGGAATCTTTTATTAAGGCGTATTCAGCGCTGAATTCATTCAAAGGCGGCTCTACTTTTTACACTTGGCTCTACCGGATCGCGGTTAATAAGACGATTAATTTCCTGAAGCAGCGCAAAAACAAGCATCACATGAGCTTGAACGATCTCGACTTCAACGCCGAGAACGACCCTGATCTAGTGGCTTTAGTTTCCGATAAAACCCCGTTTCGCGCGGCGGGTTTATCCGAGTTGCAAAAAAAATTGAACGAGGCTCTACTCAAGCTGTCAGAACCACACAGGATAGTGGTAGTTTTGCATGATGTGCAGGGCCAATCGCATGAAGAAATCGCTGAAATTCTCGATTGCAACATCGGCACCGTGCGTTCGCGGTTATTCTACGCACGCCAGCAATTGCAGGGTTTTTTAGCGGAATACGTGAAGCAAACATGAAAGATAACGAACAAAATTTTACCGAACTGAAAAAGCTCTTGAAGCTCAAGCAGCATGAAGTTCCGCCGCCCGGCTATTTTAATCATTTTTCGGGCGATGTTGTATCGCGCATTCGGGCAGGGGAAGCCGCTGGCAGCAACTCCTTGGAGCGATTAGACAAGCATGCCCCGTGGTTGGCTAACTTCCTGCATCTATTTGAAGCTAAACAGGGAGTCGTGGGCGGATTGGCGACCAGCCTGTGCTTATTGCTGCTCTTAGGTGTGATTTTCACCGAGAACACTGACTCTGATTCAAAAAACATTTTGGCGGACACCCAAGCGGTTCCGCAGACCTCTGAATCGCTAGCGGCAGTCACTGCCCCGGCGTTTGCGGTCAATTCTGGCGGTATTCAAGCGACCACTAATCCTGTCATCAGCCTGCAACCGGTTGCCACTCTGTTCGGTCAGCAGAATCCTTTGCTACAATCCGCTGGGTTCTCTCCGCATTAACCTGAGCTAGCTCCATCCAAACTTTTGCGCGGTGAACGCTTGAAACGTCACCGCGCTTTTCATTTAATTCCGCCGTGCCAACCGGCGTTCTCGCTGTAGCCAACCAAAAAGGTGGTGTGGGTAACACCACCACCTCCGTGTATCTTGCCGCCTGTCTTGCGATTGCCGGTCAACGCGTTCTCTTGTGCGACCTCGACCCGCAAGCCAACGCCACCAGCGGCGTGGGCGTAGAAAAAGTCGAAGGCGCCAGCGCGTATCGCGTCTTG
>CAIWFB010000135.1 GCA_903911825.1 uncultured Verrucomicrobia subdivision 3 bacterium | reverse complement strand
GGCGGAAGGCAGAAGGATGAAACCAAGCAGCACGATGGATTTTCTCATCACCGCTTCACTTTACGCCAGCAGGGCGGCGATTCAATCCCGGATTTTTCAAGGACCTTCAATGCTCGGCCGCCAAGGCGCAAAGTTTTGGCCACGGATTTCACGGATGGACACGAATTAAAGCCGGTCAGGGCGACCGACAATAGCCCACGGTTTCAACCGTGGGTTGGGTCAATAAAAGGATTTTCAGCCCCAGCGGGGCGGCAGGAATGTTTTCAAAGCAGCGTGTCCGCCACCGCCGCCTTCGCGCGGACGCGGGCGTATTGCAAAATTTCTTCCATCGTCGCGCCCTTCTTGCTGAACTCGTAAAACACGCCTTCACCGAGCAGGCAATAATTCCATTCCAGCCCGCCGCGCTCGTCCGGCGGCAATTTATTCACGCGCTCGCACCACGCGACGGCGGCGATTTTCTTTCGGATCACGTCCGCTTGAATCAAATTGCTTTCGGCTTTCGTCTCCGTGAGCCAGATGCCCGCTTTTGTGCGAACCAGAAAATCCGGCCAGTAGAATCCCGGCAACCCACTTTCCTTCACATACCGCAACCGCATGAAAAGATGCTTTTGCTCGTTCACCTTGCAAAATGCTGCCACGGAAGAATCTGCGTTTGCCTTTTCAATGAAGGCTTGTTCAAAGCCGCCGTTGCGTGCCGGGAACGGCAACCGTTCGTAAATACATTTCGGCGTCACGATGGAACTGGATTCGCGCACGTTGATTTTCGCCACTTCGGAAAGCCGCCGCTGTTTGATTATCGGCGGCGCGGTCGTTTCCGTCTCGGCAAGCTCCGGCAGCTTGCGCCCGAAAGTTTGGATGATGTGATTCGCAACCGGGTCAAGGCATAGCAGCCGCCAGTTTTCATCCGCAAATGGATCAAACTCGCGCGCGAACAAACGCCGCCGCACAAACTCGTCAACCCATGCCGACAACTGCGGCATATTCACCTGCAAAAATGGAAACTTGGAAATGTTGAGAAACTTTTGTGAACTTTTGGTGAGCGGCGCACTCAAACTGTCCGAAATCCGTTTCACCATGCGGCCAAGAAATTCATTGTAGCCGTCCGCCCGCATCACGCCGCCGTCCACGCGATAATCACCAAACTGCGTTTTCTCCATTACGTCATGTGAGCGGAAAACGTCGCCCTTGCCAATCGTGGTTTTCAACTGCTCAAAAGTCATTGCGTTGAATTCCGGCAACGTCGCCACGTCCAATTCCTTGCCGACAAGTTCTTCTTCCTGCTCGCGCAAAATAAACGGCACGGAAAAATCAAACGCCTCAAATCCCTCGCGCAATCCGACGGAAACCAAATCCCCCGTGCTGCGTTTCGTCGGGTCGTCCGGCGACGCCTCGGCAAATTCGTAGCCGTCCTTCCGCAATTGATCCTCAAAATCCGTGAACGCCGGATGCTCCACGATGCTCAAAACATCTATCAAACTTTTCGGTTCCTGCCCGGCCTTGATGAAATCACGGTTGTCTTTTTTCAGGTCGTCAAATTCGTTGCCGCGCCACATGAGCCGCAACCCGCGCCCGACGGTCTGCTCCAAAAGAATTTTCGCGCCCGTCGTGCGGAGC
>CAIWFB010000134.1 GCA_903911825.1 uncultured Verrucomicrobia subdivision 3 bacterium | reverse complement strand
TCCTCAATCGCCTTGGGATAATCGGTCACGCGCTCGATGCCGCCTTTGTGCAAAAGGCGCTCGGCGTTGTTTGAGAAATCAAACAACCGCCACTTCAATGACGTGCTACCAATATTTGCGACGAGAATCTTCATATTTACGATTTGCGATATACGATTTACGAGTTCATAGGCGTGCGAAAAATTTCTTCGGCGCGTAAATCGTAAATCGTCATTCGTAAATCATTCGAGCCATTTGCCGAGTCCGCTCAATCCGTCATGCGGCCGCGGGATCACCTGAACGCTGACAACCGAGCCAACTTGCGCGGCGGCGGCGGCGCCGGCATCGGTCGCGGCTTTCACGGCGGCGACATCGCCCCGGAAAAACACGGTGACATAGCCACTGCCAACTTTTTCCCATCCCGTGATGGTGACGTTCGCGGACTTGAGCGCGGCGTCAGCGGATTCCACGGCGGCGCAGAAACCTTTGCATTCAATCATTCCAACAGCTTGTTTTGACATATTCGTTAAGAGTTAAAAGTTTGGTTGGTTGAATTATTTCTTGGCGATGCCGTTGCCGAGGAACGCGGCCAGCAGTTCCTCATGCGGACGCGCGATGATGTGCGAACCGACAAGTTCGCCGACTTTGGCGGCGGCTTTTGCGCCGGCGTCCACGGCGGCTTTCACGCTGCCGATGTCGCCCTGGGCGATGACGGTGATGAGGCCGCCGCCGATGGCGATGGTTTTGACCAACGTGACGTTGGCCGCTTTAACCATGGCGTCGCTGGCTTCCACGCTGCCGACGTAGCCCTTGGTTTCAATCATTCCTATTGCTTCGTTCATAATGTGTTTTGGTTAATGGTGAGATTTTGTTTTGAAAATGAGCTTGTTTATTCGACTACTTTTGACTCGAAGTTATCGGGCAATTTGCCGGATCTAACATAATTTTGCTGGTCAATTGCATACCACCGAGTCGGTGTTTTTTCGCCTCGTTTAATAAACAGGCCGCCGTCTGCAACGTAAGACAAAATGTCGCGAGCTACCAATTTTGAAGGTGCCTGATAGTAATAACCGGAATCATCTTCGAGTGTTGGTTTGTATTCTCCTAGCGGCATTGTGAGCTTCGTGCCCAGACCAAATCGAAATTCAACCTGTTT
Source organism: uncultured Verrucomicrobia subdivision 3 bacterium (assembly GCA_903911825.1). Lineage (GTDB taxonomy): Bacteria > Verrucomicrobiota > Verrucomicrobiia > Limisphaerales > UBA11358 > UBA11358. The sequence continues at coordinate 791 of CAIWFB010000134.1, read as the reverse complement.
TTCAACCACAATTAATTTTACAGGTGGTGTTGAAGAAATGACTTTCATCGAAGCACAGCCTGTCGAGATAGTCAGTAACGCCCCAACAAAAAGTGCCATTAAAAATCGAAAACAAAATTTCCGTTTCATGATGAGTTATTTGATCAATTCAACGGGCGTGTGCGGCTCCAGATTGCAGGCGTTGCCTTCATCAGTATCAATGTGCACTTCCAATTTGAAACTCGGATCCACGCGCACCAGCATTTGATCCAGCGTGATAGCGCAGGGGCCGCCAATCTTCAATTTCATGTGGTCGCCGGCTTTCACGCCGTAAAATTCTGCATCCTTCGGGTGCATGTGCGCGTGACGTTTGGCGCGGATGACGCCTTGCGGCATTTCAAAAAATCCCGCTGGGCCCATCAGCATGCAACCGGGCGTATCTTTGATATCGCCGGAACTGCGCAGGGGAATTTCAAAGCCAAGCGCGATGGCGTCGGTATAGGCAAGTTCGATTTGATTCAGATTCCGGCATGGGCCGAGAATCCGCAGATTGGAAATCACGCGGCTGCGCGGGCCGATGAGCGTGACGGTTTCCTTCGCGGCAAACTGGCCGTCCATGTAAAGCCACTTGTGAACGGACAGCTTCGCGCCCTTGCCAAAAAGAGTTTCCACCGCTTCCGGCGTGAGGTGGCAGTGCCGCGCGCTGACGTTGACGACGAGCGGACTTTGCCCGCTGGCGATGCGCGGCAAAGGCTTGCCAAGCTTGGCGTAAACCGCCTGGCGAACCATGTGTTCGACGACGGCGCGATGGG
>CAIWFB010000133.1 GCA_903911825.1 uncultured Verrucomicrobia subdivision 3 bacterium | reverse complement strand
TTCAAAGACACCATCCGCGCACAAAATGTTCAAATCCCGCGCCATCGTGGCTGGATGGCAGGAGACATAGATGACTTGCGCTGGCTTGGTTTCGCGGAGCAACGCCAACGTCTCCGGCCAGCAACCTTTGCGCGGTGGGTCGAGCAGCACGGCGGTTTTTTCAGCGGAAAATTTCTGAAGCATTTCAGGAAGAATATCGTCTACCTTGGCCGCGACAAACTCGCCATTGTTAATATTGCGTGACGCCGCATTTTTACGCGCTGCCGCGATGGCCAAACGGTCGTATTCCACGCCCACGAAGGAATCCACCACACTCGCGGCTTCGATGCCGAAGAAGCCGACGCCGCAATACAGATCAATCAGATGCCGTGCGCCGCCCGCCGTGAGAAAATTCTGCACGGTCTCCACGAGTTTGGGCAGGAGGAAAAAATTATTCTGGAAAAAGGAATTCTCCGGCACTTCCCAGTTCTCGGGATTCACGCGTAAGACGACTTTGATGCCACCCTTGTGCGGCGGATGCGCGATGACTTCCATGAGTTGTTCATTCAGCGACGGCTCGGCGATCTTGCATTCCGTGATGCTCTCCACAAATTTATTATCCGTCCGCACAAACCCCAACTCCAGCTTCTGCGCCGGGCCATTCCACTGGCTGCGGATCATGATGCGATTGCGGTAGCCATACGGCATCGGGCAGGGCAATACGGGCGCGACGACCTCGCGGGAGATTTTCCCGATGCGCTCGAATAAGTCCGCGATCTGCTTGTGCTTCATCGGTAGCTGCGCCGCGTAATCCATGTGCTGATATTGGCAGCCGCCGCACGCGCCGTAGTAAGTGCAAGGTGGCGTCACGCGCTGGGGCGAAGCCGTTTCCACGCGCACCAGTTTGGCGCGGGCAAAACTTTTCTTTACCTCAGTTATTTCCACCAACACCGTTTCGCCGGTGATGACGAAGGGGACGAAGACCACGAAATCGGCTTTACGCCCGACGCCTTCGCCGCCGAACGCGATATCGTGAATGGTTAATGAAATCTGATCGCCAATAGTGAGAGACACGCTGTTAGCTTAAGAATTTACCCGCCGTAGAAAAAGCCTTTTCCCCGGCCAACCTGTGGCTTCGGCAAACTAAAAAGTGGGAACGGGATTTTAGGTTGAACGCTGGTTTCCCAATTCACGTTGGGCCCGGCGATTATTTGCGCGGCCAGCGGCGGCAACCATTTTGCAGCCACAGGCGCCAGACCATCCAAAAGGCTTCGTTGATGATGCTCCCGGCCATTTTGGAATGGCCTACGGTGCGGTCGGCAAAGGTGATGGGCACTTCCGCTACTTTGAAACCGTCGCGCCAGAGGCGATGGGTCATCTCGATCTGAAAGCTGTAGCCATTGGAGCGCACGGAGGCGAGCGGGATGTGTTCCAGCGCGCGGCGGCGGAAACATTTGAAGCCCCCGGTGGGATCGGTGATGGGCATGCCGGTGACGAGCCAGACGTAAACGCCGGCGCAACGGCTCAAGAGTAACCGTTTGAGCGGCCAGTTCAGCACGCGCACGCCGCCCGAGTAACGGGAACCGAGAACCAGATCGGCGGTTTCCGCAGCTTTCAAGAAATTGGGGATTTCGTTCGGGTCGTGGGAGAAGTCGCAATCCATCTCGAAGATGAATTCATATTTCTGCGCGAGCGCCCACTTGAAACCGGCGAGGTAAGCGCGGCCGAGGCCTTCTTTGCCGGCGCGGTGCAGGACGTGGACTTGCGGGTGTTTTACGGCGAGTTCATCGGCGATTTTGCCGGTGCCGTCGGGAGAATTATCGTCCACCACTAAAACGTCCACTGCGACGGGCAGCGAAAGGAGTTTCGCGATCATGGGCGGGAGGTTTTCCCGCTCGTTATAGGTCGGGACGATGATGACGGTCTGGTTCATTTTGCGCTCGGATTGTCTGCAGAAATAGACGCGAAAACAAGCGAGCAGTTCAATCACGGAGAAAACTTTAATTGCCAGTCGGCGCGGCGCTGCCTAGCTTGGCCGGACTTATGGTGGCCGCTTTGCTCAACGATATTTCGGACTGGGGTTTTCTGTTCACCAATCCGTTTTGGCTGGCGCTGACCGTGTTCCAGTTGTGGATGCTCGTGCACGCGGTGCGCGAACGCGAGTGGGTCTGGGCGTTATTCATCTTTGTGGGCTGGGGCCTGGTGGCGTTGTGGTATTACTTCACCGTTTACAGCGGTTCAGCGGCGGCGACGCGGGGGTTTGAATTACCGGGGGCACAAAGCCGGATGCGGATCAAGGAATTGCAGGCCAAGATTCACCACTTGGACGATGCGTATCATCACTTTCAACTGGGTGATATTTATTTTCAGCGCGGGAAATTTGCGGCGGCGGAGCCATGTTACCGCGCGGCTTTGGCGCGGAACGCCACGGATATTGATACGCAGGCGCATCTCGGCCAATGTCTGCTGCGGCTAAAACGTCCGGCCGAGGCCCGACCGCTGCTCGACGCTGTTTGTCGGGAGAATCTTAAGCACGATTACGGTTATTCCTTGATGGCGTATGCGGAGACATTGACAGCCCTGCAGGAAACGGAGGCCGCCCTGAAACTGTGGCAGCACGTGGTGGAAAATCATTCGTATCCGCGGGCCAAAGTGCAGTTGGCGGAATTATATCTCGCGCGCCAGCAGCCAGACCTCGCCCGGACGGAATTGGAGGATGTGTTGCAGGATGATGTTCACGCTCCCGCCTTCCAACGCAAACGCGACCGCGTGTGGATTCGGCGGGCTCGGTCACTGCGGCGGCAATTGCCAGAATAACGGCTGTTTGGTGGCTGATTTGCGGGCGCGCCTAGTGTTTTGGCTTTCTCGGCCATGATTTTTTTGGCAAGCTTCATTTATGTCAGGACTCATCGCTATCGTCGGCCGCCCGAATGTGGGCAAATCCGCGCTTTTCAATCGCATCATCAAGAAGCGCATCGCCATCGTGCACGACATGCCCGGCGTGACGCGTGATCGCGTGACGGCGGAGGCGGAGTGGCATGGTAATACCTTCACGCTCGTGGACACCGGCGGTATCGGTCTGTTGCGGGGCGAGAAGTCGGATGACGTCATCATCAAGGCCGCCGTGGAGCAGGTGCAGATCGCCATTGAATCCGCTGCGGCCATCATTCTCGTGGTCAATGTCATTGATGGCGTGGTGCCCTTGGATCGCGAAGTGGCCGCCCGCTTGCGCCAGAGCGGCAAGCCGGTGTTCGTGGCGGTGAACAAAGTGGATACTTACCGTCTCGAAGCGCAGATCACCGAGTTCAGCCAATTGGGGTTCCCGAAAATTTTCCCCGTCAGCGCCATTCACGGCGAGGGCATCGCCAATTTGATGGATGCCGCAACCGTCCTGTTGCCCAAGGAAGAGAAAACGCTGGCGGTAGCAGACGGAGAAATTCCCTCCGAAGATTCGGCCGAACATCCCAAGGCGCGTTTTAACAAACACGTTGGTCCGCTGAAGATCGCCATCGTCGGTCGCCCGAACGTGGGCAAATCTTCCATCGTCAATGCCCTCACGAAATCTGAACGCGTCATCGTGTCGCCCATTGCGGGCACCACGCGCGATTCCATTGACGTGCCGTTTGAAGTGGACACCGAAGGCGTGCGCCAAAAATACATTTTGATCGATACCGCCGGCATGCGAAAATCACGGCGCGTGGACGATACGGTGGAATTTTTCAGCGTGCAGCGCGCGCAGGAATCCATCGCCCGCAGCGACATCACCGTGCTGGTCATTGACGCTGAAGTGGGCATCACCGAGCAGGATAAAAAAATCGCCGACACCATCGTCGAACAGCGCCGCGCGTGCATCGTCATCATCAACAAGTGGGATCTCTTCGAGAAAAAAGTGCTCGAAGCGCGCGAGGAAGAAATCGTCAAACGCGACCAGAAGAAACGCACCGAAGGTCAGGCGAAAACGCTGACCACGCTCGGCGAATTCGGCCAGTGGGTGCAGGATAAATTATTTTTCCTCGATTACGCGCCAGTGATTTTTACGTCAGCTACGACGGGCTTTAACCTGGAGCGGTTGTTGGAATCGGTGCGCTACGTCGCGGCGCAATTGCAGCAGAAAGTTCCCACCGCCATTCTCAACCGCACCATCAACGATGCCGTCGAGCGCCGCCAGCCCGTGAGCGATCAGGGGCATCGCTTGAAATTTTATTATGCCACGCAAGTGCGCCAGGCGCCGCCGACGTTTCTGCTGTTCGTGAATCGCGACGAATTGTTCTCCGACGCTTACAAGAAACATCTCGCGGGCGATCTGCGCACCGCGTTTGGTTACGAAGGTTGCCCGATTGTGCTCGTGCCCAAGGCCCGCCCGAAAACCGTGCAGCCGAAGCGTAAGTTTCGTCCGTTGGGTAAGAACGAGCGCAGTCAAGCTGAAGCCGGTCGCGAAGAATTTGGTCCCTCCAACGCGCGTTTCGCTGGTCGCTCCAGCGTGAAGCCCACGACGAAATATTGGCGGCAATCCACGGGTAAGCCAGCAGGTCGCCCCATGGGCCAGCCTACGGCCAAGCCGATCGGCAAACCACTGGGTAAAACTACCGGCAAACCCGCGCCTAAATTCTTTGGGAAAGTCGCGAGTAAACCGGCGGGAAAATCTTACGGAAAACCAGGAGATTTTGCCGGCAAACCGGGGGCCAAACCCGGCCCGCGTCAGCCGCAAAAATTCTCTGCTCGCTCCAAGAATATTGGTCAGCCGCGCGGCAGTAATCGGGCTAAAGGTCGGCGCAAATAAGATAGCGACTAAATTAGTCGTTGTTTGAGGGGGTTGGGACCTGTTTTGGGTCGCCAAACCTCATGAAACCCTTGATTCTATTTGCGATTATTTCATTCGTTACTTTTCTGAAAATTTTTCTTGAAGGCCACAACATATGGTGTCAAGCTGGCCGCCGTTCCCCAATTAGTGGGGGAAATTGGATTTTTCAGTGAAATCCAGATTTTCTCAAATATAACCAAAGTTTTGTCCGTCAGGTGCGTTTCTGTCTCTCTTGAAACTGCCAGGAGATAAAGCCATAAAAATTAACCAATTACAGGAGATTGCCATGATTGATGCCCGCGAAGATGTGACCACCCCGGCCCCCAAAGCCGCCAACCGCCGTTCTGCTAAAATTACCGCCGCCCGTTCCGTGAAACCGTCCAAATCCTCGTCCAAGAAGTCGCTGCGCATCGAACGCATTTTTAGCGACGCCAAAGTGAAGCCATTTGACCAGATCGAATGGGACAAACGCACCGCTGAAATCACCGACGATGCGGGCAAGGTTATTTTCAAGCAGGAGAACGTCGAAGTGCCCAAAGCGTGGTCCGTGCTCGCCACCAAAGTGGTCGTCTCCAAATATTTCTACGGCGAACAACATACCAGCGAACGCGAAACGTCCGTCAAGCAGCTCATTCATCGCATCACCCGCACGATTGCGGATTGGGGTATCGCGGATGGTTATTTTAGCAAAGCGGATGGCGAAATTTTCTGCGAAGAGCTCACTTGGCTCTGCGTGAACCAATACGGCGCGTTCAATTCGCCGGTCTGGTTCAATGTCGGTCTCTACCACCAATACGGCGTCGGCAAAAATTCCGGCAAAGGCAACTGGTTCTTCAATCGCAAGACCAAGGAAGCGGAACGCGCCTCGACGCAATATGAATATCCACAGGGCAGCGCGTGCTTCATCCAGTCCGTCGAAGACAACATGGAAAACATCATGCACCTCGCTTACAGCGAAGCGATGTTGTTCAAATATGGTTCTGGCACCGGCACCGATCTTTCGCCGATCCGTTCCAGCCGCGAAAAATTGAGCGGCGGCGGTCGTCCCAGCGGCCCGATGAGCTTCCTGAAAGTTTATGATCAGGTCGCCAACGTCGTGAAATCCGGCGGCAAAACGCGTCGCGCCGCGAAGATGAATACGTTGCGC
>CAIWFB010000132.1 GCA_903911825.1 uncultured Verrucomicrobia subdivision 3 bacterium | reverse complement strand
TTTCTTGGTCGACCCAGACTAACAAATTACCTGGCCTGAAAAAGCGAAGTCACCTCACCCGCCTTGAAATTGGCGTCCAACGTGGTTTTCGAAGACGTTCCCGCTTCGTAGTCATAGTTACCATCCATGTTAGTCAGTTGCAGAACTTGGGCACTCGGCGTTTTCACCGTCACATTCGTGATGCTCGTGGCCGTGGCCGCATCTACCGAGGTGATAAAGCGAAACGGCAGGCTATTCGTGAGCGAGATTACCGTCGTGGCGTTCGTCTGGTGATAGTCCTGGCCTTTGACCACCAAGTAACGGGTGACGTCGGCTGCTGGAGCCGCGACGGTAAATCCGCACAATAGTGCGATGCAGAGTTGTTTCATTTTCATGGGATACGTAGACCTTGGGTTAAAAAGGAGCCAGAGGCTGTCCTAAAATTGGATTTTTACAAGGTAATACTCTAGCTTCCCAGCTGCCTTGCTTCCGACCGTTTAACCGCCTCCCAGTTCCCTTGGTGAGGCTCCTAAAATTAAAATTCTGATTGGTGCAAAATATGCTTAAACAATCCACTAGGAAAACCGATACCGACATTATGAAGTTTTTTTTCAGAGCCAATCACCGGCAAGCCTTCACGCTTGTTGAAATCATGATCGTGATTGCCATCATCGGTTTGCTCTGTGCGGTCGCCATTCCCAATTACGTCCGCGCCCGGGCCAATTCCCAAGCCAGCGCCTGCATCAACAACCTTCGCAAAATCGAGGATGCCTCCGGTCAATACGCCATCGAACACGGTAAATCCGTCGGCGATCCTGTCAGCCTGAATCGTGATCTCACGCCCTACATTGCTTTGAACAGCAATCACAAATTACCGGCCTGTCCGGCGGGGGGCACCTATGGCATTGAAAGCATTGGCGATACTCCCATCTGTTCTTTAGGCAGCACCGTTTTACCAGCCCACATCACCCCTTGACCTGAACTGAACCGATTATAAAAAACGCGCGCCGGATGAATTCGGTGCGCGTTTTTCGTTGAATGAAGGTTGTCTTAAGCGTGATTGCCCAATTGCAAACGCGCATCCGTTTCCAAAAGGGTTTTCAAGTTCGGCCAATTGGCGGCATTCATGTCGTTGAACGCATTCAAATAAACCGCCACTGCTTCGTGCGGATATTTACCGAGCAAAATTTCCACGGCCGCTTTCAATTTCGTGTCTTCCATTTCCCCCGGCAAATCTTCCACCACCCCGTTTTCGTGCGGAATGGCCAGCGCGTTGAGGAAATCCACCAGCATGGCCGCTTGCTTTTTCACGAGCCAGGCGCGGAGCAGGGCGGCGGCGGCGGCATCCAGATTCGGCCGTGCCAGCGCCGTCATCATCGAAGCGTGGCGCTCCACGCGGGGTTGGCGCTCCAGAAACACTAGACGAACGTGCTTGGCCTCAGCGACGGCGGCCATGGTGGCTTTGTAACCAGGCTTATCTGATTCAAAGATGTAGGAGAGAATTTCATTCGCCAGCGCGGGCGACATGAAACCGAAAAGTTCGTGAGATTTGAGCATGAAAGAAAGTTAAAGGTTCAGAGTTAAAGGTTCAAAGATTAAACCATCGTGGTCACCGAGATTTTATTTTTTTGCGCCAGTTCCGCGCAGGCGGCTTGTTCGAGCAAAAGCGATTTGCCGGATTCCAAAGCCAGAACTGAAATCCGCGCCGCCGCGCACGTCTCAAACGTTTGGGCGCCGATACACGGGATGTCGAAACGCATATCGTGATTCAGTTTGGCCACTTTCACCGCGACGGCACCGCCGTTTTTACCGGCCAGTTCACCGCCGCGCGCGAGGCATTTATCCGTGCCTTCAAAGCCTTCTACCGCCAGCACCGTGCCGTTCTTGACGACGACGAGCTGGCCAATCTCAAGGCGGGAAATCTCTTTGGCGATGCGGAAACCGAACGTGATGTCCTCCTGCTGTTCGGCGGAAAGCTTCGGGCCCAGCTGAAATCCAGTCTGCGGCATCAGCGGCGTGAGCCACGGCGTCGCGTCAATGAGTTCCACGCCATCCTTCTTCAATTCATTCGCAATCGCGCCAAAAATACTGTGGGCATTCTTCTCTTTCAACCGCATCAAGACGCCCACCGCGCGCAAGTCCGGGCGCAGATCAAACAAATTTTTCGGAGCCACCTGTCCGGCCATGACGACGTGCTTCACGCCGCGACTGGTGAAGGCCGAAATCATTTTGCCGAGTTGCCCGACGTTGAGCCAGACGAGGTCATCCACCAGTTCGGCGAGTGCGGGATCCGTTTCGCCTTCCACCGCCGTGCAGACGATGCGCTTCACCCCGGCGGCGCGGGCGAGACGGGCAAATTCCAACGGCAGCGTGCGGCTGCCGGCAATCAGTCCAATGGATTCGAGCGCAAGTTCCATGCGGTTCGCGCGGAGAATAACAATTAAACGCTGAGAATCCAGCCGTGAATTCACCCGCCGCCGCCCGCCGTCACGAAATGATTTTGGCCAGCACCGCCGCCAATTGCTGCGCGGCGAAACTGGTTTTCTTTTGCAACTGCAGCAAAGCCCCGATCTTGCCCGGCGATTTAGCGATGGCCCACGCCAGCTTACCGAAATCCAGATTCTTATCCGGCTTGGCCAGCGCGTTGAAATCCAGCGGCAGATCTTCGTGCGCCGTGTCCGAGATCACGCGGAGAGTCACGCAGGGAATCCCGCGCTCGCGGCAGAGGGCTTGGATGGCGCCGGATTCCATCTCCACCGCGTCCGCTTTGGTCTGTTCGCGCAACGCCCGCTTTTCCGCTACGGTTGTGGCGATGCGGTCTGCGCAAAAGATGGACGCCGGTTTCGCGCCAGCGGCGATTAATTTCTGGTAGGAGACGACGTAAGGAGTCTCTAACTTTTCTTCGATTTGAGACTCGTCACCTCGTCTCCTACCAGAAGAAAGTTCAAAGACCACGTCGCCAAGCTTCAAGTCCGGATGCAGCCCGCCGGCGAAACCGCACGTGAAGACTAAAGTTGGTTGGTAGGCGACGACGTGAGGAGTCGCTGACTTTTCTTCGATTTGAGGCTCGTTACCTCGTCTCCTACCAGAATCAAGAAAAGCGCGCACGGACTGCTCGGCATTTTGCCTGCCGATACCGACGAGGAGAATGTCTGGTGGCGAAGCCAAGCCTGCCGCGATTTTCCGAAACGGCGCGGCTTCTTCTTTCAGGGCGAAACAGATGAGTGAACTCTGCATAAAAACAACCTTACTTTTCTTTTTTAAAAGCAACGTTTGAACGCCTATTCCAGTTGATAAAACTTGATAATCCTTCCAAGTCAGGAAAAAGTGTTTTCCGGCTAACGCCAATTGTCCCTAGTTGTCTTTGTAAATACTTCTTCATGTCTGCGGGAACGCGAATACTTACCAAGTCCATTCCATCAGGAACGGCTGGTTTGTCCTCTAACGGAGTTGCTTTCGCAAGAAGCGGTTTATTAGGTTTAGGGTGTAGAGTGAAAACACCACTTTGAGATGCAATGCGGCGGTCGAAAGGACGAGGAATAAAACAAGCAACATGTGTGTTCTGATTTATATCCATTTTTTCACGTTCTACATACAAATCTGGGCGATGGCAAAAAACGAGGCCGTCTTTTTCTATGTCAGACTCAACCGAAAAAAATAATGCGACTAAAGGATTCGTTGTCCAATCAAGTAACCTTGTTGCAAGCCCATAATGTTGTGCATATGCAAGGCATTCAAAATCATTTGTCGGCAAATTATCTGTAAATGCAATTGCGGCCTCTCGCCATTGCCGAAAATCACCAAGGTCATTTGATACTTGTCCCCGTTCTCTCCAATAGTCATTGGCTGCAGAAAAGTATTCAGGGCGACCAGCTTTAGGCAAAAGAGGCCATTCATTTGCATCTCGGCTTTGTCCTCGGAAAATCCATCCGAGTGAGCTCCAGTAATTGCCTGCAATTTTAATGAATTCATGTAGCTCTAAGCATTCATGTTCAATTAGGTTCATAGAATCGTTGTGGTTCGCTTACATTTAGCCGGGCAGTATTTACTTTATCCCCGCTAACCGTTCCTTCCAGATTTTGAAAAGCTCCACGGTGGCGCGGACGTCGCGGAGGCAGTATTCAGCGATCTCGCGGAATTTTCCTTCGGCCATCAGCGTGGCCACGTCGTTGCCCGTCACGCCCGCGCTCTTGGGCGATTCGATGCCGAAGGATTTGCAGTAGAAATCCAGATTGAAGCGCCGCGCCGCGCCGCCTTGTCCGCCGACGGAGTAGAAGGTGAATTGTTCCGCCAGATCGCAGTGCGGTTCCACGGCGTAACGGTAGCCGAGCCAATTCTTTTTGGTGATGGGCACATTCAGCACGGCGGAGCGCAGGTAGATGAAGGGCACATCAAAGCCGCGCCCGTTGAAGGTCACGACGGAATCAAAATGTTTGGCGGCATCCCAAAACGCGGTGAGGAGTTCCGTCTCATCGGCGCAGGGCACGAATTCCACGGGGCCGGCTTCGCCCGCGTCTTCTTCAAAATCCTCGGCGACGAACAGGGATTTGCCGTGTCCCGTCTCGGCGTTGAGCATGGCGATGCATACGACTTGCGAGGTGAACGGCCAGAGGCTCATGAACCGGGTGAGTTCCTCGCGCTTGGCGGCTTTGGCTACGGGATCGGTGAGCTTATCGGCTTCGCGGAAGAGATATTCCTGTTGTGTCTGGTCGAAGTTATCAACTGGCTGTGCGGTGGTTTCGATGTCGAATACGAGGGTGGCCATAAGCTTTCGGAAAAGTTGAATCACCGCCGGGGCAAATGCAATGGTGATTTGCCGGAGGCGGTTGCCTCAGCCGGTAAATAACGAAGTCGCGTCGGGCGGACGCGGGAAAAGCGCGAACGGGGAGCGCCGCTTATCTCTGTTCGCCCGCGATCTGATATTTCTTGAGCGTATCGGACAGTTCGCTCTTGGCGGTGGCATCTTCACACACGGCCACGGCTTTTTGCTGGATGGCGATGGCGTCGGCCAGCTTGCGGGAATCAAACAACGCCTTGGCGTAGGTGTCGAGGAGCATGTAATTCTTCTCGTTGGTCGCCTCGACGGCGGCTTTGGCCAAGGTGGTGGCGAGCGGCAGATCGCGTTGCTTCACCGCTTCATCGGTGAGGATGAACCAGGCAAAACGGTTGAGCGTCTGTGGGTCGAGATTTTTCATCTCCGCCAATTGCTTGCCCAATTCAGCGGCCTTAGTGGCATCGCCATTTTCACCCACGGCGGCGGTATAATTTTTGAATAACGCTTGCGACTTCTGGCCTTCCCGCACGCGGCTGGCCATCTGCACCAATTGTTTTTTGATGACGTCGAAATCACGTCCTGCGGGCGTCGCCGCGCGCGCGGCGGCTTCGAGCTTGGCGAG
>CAIWFB010000131.1 GCA_903911825.1 uncultured Verrucomicrobia subdivision 3 bacterium | reverse complement strand
GTGTTCGTCAGCATCAAGAAGACCTACCCGATGCAGGCCTACAAGATCATGCACGGCCTCTGGGGCATGGGGCAGATGATGTTCACGAAATTCATCGTGGTGGTGGACGCCGGCGTGAATGTCCACAACACCAGCGAAGTGCTGTTCCATCTCACGGCCAACACCGATCCGCAGCGCGACAGCATCTTCACGAAAGGCCCGTCCGACGTGCTCGACCACGCGACGAGCGAAATCGCCAGCGGCAGTAAGCTGGGCATTGACGCGACGAAGAAAATTCCCGGCGAAGGTTTCAAACGCGCCTGGCCGCCGTTGATCAAGATGGATGAAAGCGTGAAGGCGAAGGTGGATTTGCTGTTCAAGCCGTGACAAACTGAATAACGCCACTTGCGCGAAATCAAGAATGGGGTTTAGATTATGGCCGATGAAACTGCGAACCGATCTGCTGGAGCACCTGACGGCGGCGGACATTCTCCAAGAAGCCGCCGCGAACCAGCACCGCTACAAAGCCGAGCCAAGTTTCTCCAAAACTGGGATTGGTCATCTGTCACCCAGATCAACGGCGGACTCTGCGAACGAGGCCGTGCGCAGCGAGGCGTTAATTCAGAAACTCACGCGGCGGTTGCGGAAGAATGGGAAAAGCGTCGCACGGGCGAGTTGAGTCTGCTGGAGACGTTTAAATTTCTCAAGTCTTGTCATCGCCGCGCTCCCTTTCTTTTCTTCAATGGAAATACCTTCGCCGAAATCGGGCGCGCCCTGACCACCGCCCTGCTGCGCGAACTTCCGTTTCATCGGCGCAAGGAGGCTGCGTCCGCCGCCGCCCACTTCATTACCGGCGTGCTGGATCTCGATTCCATGCTACGCATGGTGAACGAACTTTGTGACGCTGCCGGTTTCAAGCCCGGCGACCGTGTAAAAACCATGCGCGGCTCAATGAGCGGGACGATTCTCCGCATGCTCGAAGATGGCCGTGTGGTCTGGCGCGCGGATTCCGGCGCGGAGCTGACGGGCTTGCTGGAAAGCTTGATTCATGAAAAGAAACCGTGACACTCGACTTTCAACCATGAATCTTCAATCAGTTTGTGGCATTGACGCGACGAAGAAAATTCCCGGCGAAGGTTTCAAACGCGCGTGGCCGCCCCTCATCAAGATGGATGAAGCGGTGCAGGCGAAGGTGGAAAGTATTTTGAAAGGCAAAATCTAAACCCCGATTCACATGAGCCGGCAACCTTCCGCGAATAAGCTGCCGGACTCCTTCTCCCCCTCGGGGGAGAAGGTAGGGATGAGGGGGCACCCACCGCGATACGGCCAGCACCGCACGCGCACGACTGAAGCCCGCAACTTCGCGCGTCAGCTCCGTGAAAAATCCACCGATGCCGAGAAACGCCTTTGGCGTTTGCTTCGTGATCGCCGCTTCAGCGAATTCAAATTCCGTCGCCAATACGCGTGCGGCGTTTACTTTCTGGATTTGTAAACGGCGGCTGAAAAGTGCGGCGGGGTCATGTGTGTGACGTGGCGGTTCAAAAGTGCGGCATCTTCATTAACAATGAAGCATGTATCGCAATATGGAAGACTGGGCTGAGATTCGCAAAAAAGTGTTGGCAGGAG
>CAIWFB010000130.1 GCA_903911825.1 uncultured Verrucomicrobia subdivision 3 bacterium | reverse complement strand
TCCTCGCCGCTGATAAAACGGCGATTCTGGCCGCCCTTGACACCATCCGCACCAAACTGCCGTTCCTCGTAAATCTCACGGCGATGGAACGGCGGAAATTAGCCAAGATGAGTGACAAGACGCTCGCCTTTGATGAAAAATGCGCCGCTTATATGACGGCCCATGCCGAGCTGGTGCCCAGCTATGTGAATATGACGGAATACAACAAAGACCGCGCCTTGCGGCTGGCCTTATTGGACATTGATCAACAGCTCAAACAAGTGGTGGAAGGCGTGGACGACACCATGATGCTCTGCGCTTCTGAAGCGTTCACCGCCGATCTGTCGTTCTACCAGAACGTCCGCCAAGCCGCGCAGCGCGGCGTGGTCGGCGCTGACACCATCTACCAAGACCTCAAGCAACGCTTCCCCGGCCGTGGCCCCGGCGCTTCCGACACCCCCACACCGCCGCCGCCGACACCGTAAACGGAGCGGGTGAGTCGCTAAAAAACAGCTCGGAAATGGCTAATTGCCTCCCAAAGACAGAAAGTCGGGTCTTTTTGATGGAAAAAACACTCTCGCGAACAGAAAGAATACTCTCGCGGATGGAAAAAACACTCTTTCCGATGGAAAGAATACTCTCGGAGACAGAAAGAATAGTCTAAAAGACAGAAAGAATAGTCTCCGAGACAGAAAAAACACTCTCGGAGACAGAAAGAATACTCTCGCCGAGGCAATCAGGTATCCCGACTATGAACTTTAGATTCTGGAAAAAACCTAGACCGGTCCCGACTACGGAAGAATTACTGGCTGAGATCGCAGCGGCGGTCGCGGAGATCGAGCAACGAGCGGCGGAAGCCGAAAGGCGGCTCCACAAAGCCGTCACAAATGTATCCAGCCTCCAAGAAACGATCAAAGAATTCAAAAGCCAAGGTTCGGAATTGTTTGATAACGCCCCGGAGGCCAAGCGATTGGTCAATCAACTCACCGATGAAACCACGTGGGGCACGCGCAACGCCATGGCGTTCATGGATGCCCATTTCAAGATGCTTTTTAGATTGTCAGACATCCAGCAAGCCGCCCGGGCAAAATTTCCGGCCCAGCCGGAAACCGAAAAAAAGCCGGTCGCCTGAACGGTCCGACCGCATGACCCAATTTGAAGAATTTAATCCGGTGCATGGGGTTGATTTGGTTCTCAAGTTTTAAATGATCATTAGGGTCTGCGACCCGCCCCAACTGGCGATCGGACCGCCGATTGGTTTCGCCGCCAGGGGCAACGAGTTCGCGGGATGGAAAGAACCGTTGGCGGAAGGTGTCCCCGCGCCGGACTGGGCTGCCGGACACAACGCGAATCGCACCGGACTCATCGCCGAAGTAGCACGGTTCAACCTCACGGTGAACCATCCGCCGAGACAGTTGCCGATACCGGCGGTGGCTGACAAGCGTGTCGAGGTGCGGACGAAATAACAGCGGGAATCAGGTGAACATATCGGCGGGCTGGCTCGGGGATGTCACCAGTTCTCTGGATGGCGAGGGTTGCTGTGGTGGGCTAATCTAAGGGCATACACTGTGATTTTAGCCCGCTGCCGGAAAATGGTTACGCCGTTGCGCGATGCGTCTGTCCGATGGGGCAGGTGGCATCGGGGGGAGTGCTTGAAAATTCTGGGGTGTTTCCTGGTCGCGGTCGGGTTGCTGACCTGGCCGGAGCGAGCGGCGGGGGCGTTTGGTGTGACGACGAACGCGGACAATTACCAAGTGGATACCGGCGGCGGTCTGGTCTTCAAGGTTCGCCGCACAGATAATGGTTCCAGCACCCAGTCGGCAGGCGACTTGATGAGTCTGGTCTACAACGGCGTGGAATATCAGGATCAATCGCGGGGGTCGCAGCTCAATTCCGGGTTCGATTTTCTCTACAGCTACACCAACTTGGTGAACGTCAGTGCCGCCGTTTACGGAACCAATTATATCAAGATCACCGTGGTGGGTGGCGATCCCGCCAGCGGGCAGGGTTTATTGACGCATTATTATCTGGCCCGGAACGGCTATCCCCACATCTACATGGCCACGAGTTTCAATATGGAGCCGGACACGCTGGGACTGTGCCGCTACATTCTGCGGATCACGGACAGCTTGTTGCCAAACGGCCCGGTCCCTTCGGACATCCGCAACAACACCGGGGCTATCGAGTCGGGAGATATTTTCGGGATGGCCGATGGGACGACGCGCTCCAAGCATTATTCGAATATGCGCTTGATAGATTGGTCATACATCGGCGCGACGGGCACCAACGTGGGCCTGTATATCTTACGCAGCAATCACGAGGGCGATTCGGGCGGGCCGTTTTACCGCAGCCTGTTGAACCAAGGAACATCCACCGATCAGGAGATCACTTACATCGTGAACTATGGCGAGGCGCAGACGGAAGGTTTCCGCACGAACATCCTGAACGGGCCCTACACGCTGGTGTTCACGGGTGGCGGCCAGCCGGCGACGAATCTGGATTATTCATGGATTGAAACGGCGGGGCTGAATCTGACCAACTGGATTTCCGCTTCGGGACGTGGCGCGGTGACGGGAACCGTCGCGGGCGTGCCGACGGGATTTCAAGCCGTAGTCGGTTTTGCCAACGGGCAGGCGCAATATTGGACGGTGGCGGCAACGAATGGCAGCTATCTCACGCCGCTGATGATTCCGGGGACTTATACGGTCACGCTTTACAAACAGGAACTGCCGGTGGCTACCAGTGCGGTCACGGTGAATGCCGGGACAACGAATCTATTGAATCTGACTTCCGCCGAGCCGTCGCCGGTTTACATCTGGAAGATCGGGGAATGGGACGGCACCCCGGCGGGAATGTTGAACGCGGATAAGATCACCACCATGCACCCTTCCGATGTGCGGATGAGCAACTGGCTCGCCGCGCCGTTCATTGTGGAAAGCAACAATGCCAGCCAGTTTCCGTGCGTGCAGTTCCGCGCCACGAACAGCCCGGGCACGATCCAGTTCAATCTCACCGCCGCCCAGACCAACGGGTTGACGGTGCGCATCGGCACGACGTGCGCCTACATCGGCGCGCGTCCGCGAATCACGGTGAACAGTTGGACTTCCTCGTTTTCCTCCGCGCCCTCGCAACCCGGCACCCGCACGATCACCGTGGGGACGTATCGGGGGAACAATTACCTTTATACCTTCAGCGTCCCGTCCAGCGCGGTGGTGGTCGGGCAAAACACCCTCTCCATCAATCCGGTGAGTGGGTCGGCGGATTCCGGGCCGTGGTTGAGCGCCAATTGGCCTTACGATTGCATTGAGTTAGACGGCACCGTGGTCAGTGCGCCCACCGTGCCGACCGGTTTGACTGCCAAGTCGGGCAATGCGCAAGCCGTCTTGCGTTGGAATGGTTCGCCGGGCGCGACCAGCTACAAGGTCAAGCGTTCTGCGATCAGCGGCGGGACGTTCGCGATCATCGCCTCGGGTGCGAAAGCTCCGGTGTTCACTGATGTGAGCGTCACCAACGGGGTGATTTATTCCTACGCCGTCTCGGCCGTGAATTCAGTGGGTGAAAGTAGTGATTCGTCGGCGGTCAAGATCGCGCCGATGGATTTGGTGAACTGGTGGAAGTTTGACGAAGGCAGCGGCACGAATGCCGTGGATGCCATCGCCGGTGTCAATGGCAGCTTGGCGACTACCGCCAGTTGGACGACGGGTAAAATCAACGGAGCGGTGCGTCTCAACGGGACGGCGAACAGTTATGTCAGTCTGCCGCCGGGACTCCTGACCAATTTGAGCGATTTCACCATCGCGACATGGGTGAAGGTGGACACCAACGCGACTTGGGCGCGCATCTTCGACTTTGGCACGGGCACGGGCAACTATATGTTCCTCGCGCCCGCGAGTGCCGGCAACACGGTGCGCTATGCCATCACCACCACTTCGACCAGCGGCGAACAGCAGATCAACAACAACGCCGTGCTTTCCACCGGCGTCTGGCATCACGTGGCGGTGACCTTGTCGGGGACGAATGGCGTGCTCTTCATTGACGGTGTGCCCGTGGGAACGAACAGCAGCATGACGTTCCGGCCAGCTAACCTTGGCAGCACGACGCAGAATTATCTCGGCAAGTCGCAATGGCCCGATCCCAACTTGATGGGCAACCTCGATGATTTTCGTATCTACAACCGCGCGTTGAGTGCGACGGAAATTTCTGCGCTGACCAATCTTCCGGCGACGCCCACGGGATTGGCGGCGACGGCGGGGGACGCTTCGGTCGGCATGATCTGGAATGCGGCGAGCAGTGCGAGCAGCTATTACTTGAAACGCGCCACTGTTTCCAGCGGCCCTTTCTTCCCAGTCACGAACCTCGTCACCTTGACTTGCACCAACGCGGGTCTGACCAACGGTGTGCTTTATTACTACGTCGTTTCCGCGACCAATTCGGCGGGCGAAAGCACCAATTCGCCGGCTGTCAGCGTCCGGCCGGTTTCATTCGCCACGACGCCGCTGACTTCAACCCTGACCAACAGCCAGCTTCAACTGTTGTGGTCGGCCGATCACACCGGCTGGCGGCTACAGGCGCAGACAAATTCATTGGGGCAAGGATTGGGAACGAATTGGGTGACCGTGCCCGGCTCGACCAACAATAATCAGGCGATGATTCCCGTGAGCGCCGCGAATCCCGGCGTTTTCTTCCGGCTGATTTATCCCTGAACCGGCTGGTGCTTTGTCTCTTGGCGACGTGAAGTTTCATCGCTAAAGTTTGGCGCATGATCAATCACGGTATTCTCAATCCGCAACTGCTCGCGCTGCTGGCGCGCGTGCGCCATACGAACGCCCTCGTCATCGCGGACCGAGGCTTTCCCTTCTGGCCGGAGATCGAGACCGTGGACCTCGCGGTGGTGGATGATTTGCCGACGGTGTTGCAACTCATCAAGGCGTTGCGCGCCAACCACAATTTCACGCAGGCCTACATGGCGAAGGAATTTCAGAAGAATAATTTCAAGACGATGCAGGAAAAATTTGCCCGGGCACTGAAACGCATCCCCACGAAATACGAGGCGCATGTGGATTTTAAGAAGCGTGTGCCGCACGCCATCGGTTTGATCCGCACCGGCGACACCACGCAGTATGCGAACACCATTTTGATTTCGGGCTAAGACTGGAACCGCGAAATACACCAAATACGCGAAATTAAAAAATGTCAGTTCGCGTATTCCGCGTGGTTCGCGGTTAAAAATTGAATTCATTTTACACTTATGAAACGAAATCTTCGCGTCGGTTTGTTTGGCATTGGCCTCGACACTTACTGGCCGCAATTCAAAGGGCTCAAGCCGCGCCTGGAAGGCTACGTGCGCACGGTCCAAAAGAAATTGGAACGGCCCGGCGTCGAGGTGGTGAACCTCGGCTTGATTGATAATCCGGTGAAAGCGCTGGAAGCAGGGCATAAATTTCGCGAGGCGGATGTGGACGTGATTTTTCTACACGTCACGACCTATGCGCTGTCATCCACCGTGCTGCCCGTGGTGCAGCGCGCCAAGGTGCCCGTCATCATCTTGAACCTCGCGCCAGAGGCGGCGATTGATTACGCCAAGTTCAACGCCATGGGCGATCGCACCGCGATGACCGGCGATTGGCTCGCGTTCTGTGCGGCGTGCCCCGTCCCGGAAATCGCTAATGTCTTTAATCGGGCGGGCATTGATTTTCATCAAGTGACCGGGATGTTGCACGATGATCCAATTTGCTGGAATGAAGTGGATGCGTGGATCGAAGCGGCGCGAGTCGCGCACGCGATGTTTCATAATCGGCTCGGGTTGATGGGACATTATTACGGTGGGATGTTGGACATCTATTCCGATACGACCCTGCAATGCGCGACGTTCGGTGGTCACTTGGAGATTCTGGAAGTGGACGAACTGTCGGCGCTACGCCGCGAGGTGTCCGCGAAACAGATTCAAGAGCGCGTGGCCAAGTTCAAAAAGGTATTCGCCGTCCAAACGGATTGTTCGCAAGCGGAATTGGCCCGCGCGGCACGCACCTCCGTGGCGCTGGACCGGCTCGTGAAGGAACACGACCTCGGCTCGCTGGCGTATTTTTACAACGGCACGGGTAACGCGGAGAATGAAGATGCCATCAGCTCGATCATTCTGGGGAATTCACTGCTCACCGCACGCGGCATTCCCGTGGCCGGCGAATACGAAGTGAAGAACGCGCAGGCGATGAAGATCATGGATACGTTCGGCGTGGGCGGCTCGTTCACGGAATATTACGCCATGGATTTTGCGGCGGACGTGGTGTTGATGGGCCACGACGGTCCGGGTCACATCGCGATTGCCGAAGGGAAAACCAAGGTGCGCCCGTTGAAAGTGTATCACGGCAAAGTGGGCAGGGGACTCTCGGTGGAGATGAGTGTGAAACACGGCCCGGTGACGTGCCTCTCCGTGGTGGAAACCAAGGACGGCAAATTGAAATTACTCGTGGCCGAAGGTGAATCGGTCGCTGGCCCGATTCTAGAAATCGGCAACACGAATAGCCGCTACAAGTTTGCCATCGGTGCACGGCAATTTGTGAACGACTGGAACGCGCACGGCCCGGCGCATCATTGCGCGGTGGGCGTGGGGCACATCGCCGACAAGCTTGATAAGCTCGGCCAGTTGCTGGGCATCGAAGTCGCGCGGGTGGGCTGAATTTTTCGGGTGATGAAAACCGTTCGCATGGGTGTGATAGGCGCGGGCTGGTGGGCGACTTTTGCGCACCTCCCAGCGGTCAAGTCGCATCCGCACGCGGAACTCCTCGCGGTGCAAAGCCGGGAGCAAACGGCGGTGGAAAAGATCGCCCGCGACTTTGGCGTGCCGCACGCGGGCACGAGCGTGGACGACTTGTTGTCCCTGCCCGAGTTGGACGCGGTGATCATCGCCTCGACGCCGAATGTGCACTTCGCCCAAGCCAAAGCCGCACTCGCCCGCGGGTTGCATGTGCTGATCGAGAAGCCGATGACTTTCACCGCCGCCGAGGCGCGGGAGCTGGTGGAATTGGCGGCGCAGAAAAAACTTCAGTTGCTCATCAGTTGCCCGTGGCATTTCACGCGGCACGGGATGGAGGCACGCCGTTTGATCCAAGCGGGAGCGCTCGGCGAGATCAAAATGATCTCCGTGCTGATGACGAATCCGATTGATCAGTTGTTGCGGGGCATCAATACGTCGCCCACGCACGGCCTGGACAAAGTTTATGTCGAGCCGCAGCCCGGCGCTTACAACGACCCGACTATTGCGGGCGGCGGCCAGATTTATTGTCAGGTCTCGCACGCGGCGGCGTATCTGACCTTCCTCACCGGACTCCGCCCGGCGGAAGTGTTTGCGCGCTTTGATTGTGATGGGTCGCCGAATGACCTCTACAACGCGCTGACTGTGACGCTGGAAAACGGCGCGCTGGTTTCGCTGGCCAGCACGGCGGTCACGCCACTCACGGAAAAGCATTACGAAGTCCGCGTCTTTGGTCGTAAAGCCGTCCTGCAATTGGAACTATGGCGCGGCACGATGACGCTCACGGATTTTGCGAATCAACGAACCGAATTTCTCGCGCTGGAAGAAGATGAAATCTATCCGGCGCAGTCGCCCGCGAAAAATTTCATTGAGGCGATTCTAGGGAACATCCCGAACGGCTCGCCCGGTGAGCTCGGCCTGGCTTCGATGGAGATCATTGAGGCCGCGTGTGTCTCGGCGCGGAGCCATCGGCCGGAAAAGATCCGGAATTTATCAATGGTTCAGTGATGGCGTAGGCATCGGCGATTGATAACCATTAAATTCAAATCCATGAAACGAATCTTTGTTGTGTGCGCTGTCCTCTTGGGGTTCGCGCGAGTTCAAGTAGTCAGTGCCAGTCCGGCTGTCCGCGAAATCATCCCCGCCATTCCCAGCACGCGCACCGTGGAGACGAATGTGATGCAGCAGATTTATGAGGCGGTCAAGACGCCTTACAAATATGGAGTCGTCCTCCAAGGTGCGGGCACGAATGAATTCGTGGATTGTCCCAGCCTTTTCCGGCGCGACGGGCATTGGTATATGATGTATGTCGCCATCACGAATAAAGTGGGCTACCAGACCTTTTTGGCGAAGAGCGACGACTTGTTGCACTGGCAAAAACTGGGAAAAATCCTCTCCCTCACCGCGACGAATCAGTGGGACGCGTGGCAGGCCGACGGCGGGATTGCGTTGGTTGATTATCACTGGGCCGGGACGCATGAACTGGAGAAATTTGATGGCAAGTTTTGGCTGACTTACATCGGCGGCGCGAAGCAAGGATACGAGACCGACCCGCTTTCCCTCGGCGTGGCGTGGACGAAAAACCCGACGAAGACCAAAGAATGGAACCGCCTGAAAGAAAATCCCGTGCTCGGCCCAAAACAGCCGGACGCCCGCGAGTTTGAAACCAAAACGCTCTATAAAAGTCAGGTCATCCACGATGAGACCCAGTCGCTCGGCTGGCCGTTCGTGATGTTTTACAACGCGAAATACAAAAACGGATATGAACAGATCGGCATGGCGGTTTCGAGTGATATGAAAAATTGGAGCCGCTACGGAACCAACTCCGTGATCGTCAACGGCGAGGCCAAAAAGAACGGCATCAGCGGCGATCCGCAGATCGTGAAGCTCGGCGATGTGTGGACGATGTTTTATTTTGGCGCGGGCTGGCAGCCGAGAGCCTTCGACACGTTTGCCTGCTCCTATGATCTGGTTCACTGGACGAAATGGGAAGGTCCGCACCTCGTCGAGCCGAGTGAACCCTACGACAAAACCTACGCGCACAAGCCGTGGGTCGTGAAATGGAACGGCGTGGTCTATCACTTCTACTGCGCCGTTGGCGCCGAAGGGCGGGTCATTGCGGTGGCCACTTCTAAAGATTTAAAAAATTCCACCGCACACTGATAGTGCAAGATTCGCTCATACTTTGGTAAAAGACGGTTAGTCCGAAAACTCCGCTTCGCCGAATTTATTGTCCAACACGGACAATAAATGCCGGACCAACTCACAGCCCAAACGCCCGTCCAGACCCGCGCCTCGCGCGTGGTCGGCGGTTGCTCGCATTGTGGTTTGCCGTGTCCGGATGATTCCTTCGCCACGGAGGGGAAATCCTTCTGTTGTTTCGGCTGCCAGACGGTTTACAGCTTGCTCCACGAAAACGGGTTGGCGCAATTCTATCAATTGAATGTCACCCCCGGCACGCGCATCGGCGACGCTTTGGCGCTCACGAAATGGGCGTTTCTGGATGACCCCGCCGTGGCGGAAAAACTCTGTGATTACGCGGATCAAACGCAGGTCAAGGTCACGCTGCACTTACCGACAATCCACTGTGTCGCGTGCGTGTGGTTGTTGGAGAATCTCTTCAAGCTGCATCCCGGCGTGGGCAATACGCGGGTGAATTTTCTGCGGCGCGAAGCCGCGATTTCATTCGCGCCAGAGAAAATCCAGTTCAGCGAACTCGCGGCCTTGTTGACGTCCATCGGCTACGAACCGCAATTTACCTTTGGCGAAACGGAGCAAAGCAAACCGTCAAATGCGCAAAAGAAAACGTGGTTGCAGATCGGTTTGGCGGCCTTTGGCTTTGGCAACATCATGTTGATGTCACTGCCGTTTTACTTCGGCCTCGATAGTTTTAATAGTCCGTGGTTCAAAGTGCTGGCGGGCTGGATCGGCTTGGGCTTGGCGTTGCCCGTGGTGACGTTCAGTGCGTCGGAATTTTGGCGCGCGGCGTGGTTCAGTCTGCGGCAACGGGTCGTGACGATGGAAGTGCCCATCGCCCTCGGGCTCGTGGCCATCTATGGCGCGAGTATTTTTGAAGTCGTCGCCCAACGTGGCCCTGGCTACTGCGATTCGCTGTGCGGTTTGATTTTTTTTCTACTCTGCGGCCGGTTGTTTCAAAAGAAAACGCACGAACGCCTCACGTTCGACCGTGATTACAAAGGCTTTTTTCCCTTATCCGTCGTGCGTAAAAATGCGAGCGGTGA
Organism: uncultured Verrucomicrobia subdivision 3 bacterium; assembly: GCA_903911825.1. Taxonomy (GTDB): domain Bacteria; phylum Verrucomicrobiota; class Verrucomicrobiia; order Limisphaerales; family UBA11358; genus UBA11358. The sequence continues at coordinate 14,190 of CAIWFB010000130.1, read as the reverse complement.
GGCCACGGTGGCGATTTCACAATTAAAAACCGGCGACCGACTCGTGTTGCGCAATGGCGAATTGCTGCCCGCCGACGCGAAACTCGTCATCGGGGAAGCGTGTCTCGATTACAGCTTTGTCACCGGCGAAGCCGAACCGGTGCCACGCGCCGTGGGCGAACATTTATTTGCGGGCGGACGTCAGGTGGGCGGCGCCATTGAAGTCGAAACGACGAAACCCGTGGCGCAAAGCTATCTGGCTGCGTTATGGAACAATGAAGCGTTCCGCAAAAATTCGGACAATGATCTGGATTCGCTCACGAACCGTTATAGCAAGCGCTTCACGAAAATCGTCATCGTCGTGGCGTTCGCTGCGGCGGCGTATTGGATTTTTGCGGATGCGAGCAAGGCGTTGAAAGCGTTTACCTCGGTGCTCATCGTCGCGTGTCCGTGTGCGCTGGCCTTGGCCGCGCCGCTCACCCACGGCACGGCGCAACGCATTCTGGCGCGGCTGAAAATATTTTTAAAAAACGCGTTGGTCATCGAGCGCATGGCGGAAGTGGACACCATTGTGCTCGATAAAACCGGCACGCTGACGACGGCGGATGCGCGCGGCGTGGAATTTCAAGCGGCGCAACCGCTGGCCACAATCGAAGCGGAGATGATTGCTTCGCTCGCTCGCCTCTCGACGCATCCGAATTCCATTCGTATCACCAAGGCCTTGGCGGCCGCCCAGCTCGCGGTGCATGGCTTTAAGGAAACGCCGGGTTGCGGTATCGAAGGCGAAGTCGCGGGACATAATTTATTGCTCGGCTCACGCGCGTGGCTCGCAGCGCGTGGGGTAATTTGTGACGCAACATCCACGTCGAAAACTTCGGTGAGCGTGGCCATTGATGGCCGTCTGCGCGGCGGCTTTCGCATGGAGAATTCCTTGCGCCCGGAAGTTGCGGAACTGATTGCGCAACTGGGCGGACGGTTTGAATTGGCGCTCTTGAGCGGTGACAATGAGCGGGAAGCCGCGCGCTTCCAAAAGTTTTTTGGTGAAAGGGCCACGTTGCGTTTCAACCAAAGTCCGGCGGATAAATTGAATTTCATCCGCGAGCTCCAACAACGCGGCCGCAAGGTCATGATGGTGGGCGACGGCTTAAATGACGCGGGCGCGCTTAAGCAAGCGGAGGTCGGCGTGGCGGTCGTGGAGAAAATTGGAATTTTTTCACCCGCCAGCGATGTGATTTTAGACGCCGCCGAGTTGCCGCGTCTCGCGAAAGTTTTAGCGTTTGCCCGCAGCTCGGCGCGCGTGGTGCGCGTGGGCTTCATTATTTCCGGTCTCTACAATTTAGTGGGTGTCTCCATTGCGGCATCTGGCTTATTGGCACCAATTGTCTGCGCGATTCTCATGCCGGTGAGTTCGGCCACGGTAGTTTTATTCGCCTGCGGCACGACGGCCTTGTTAGGCCGCAAGTTGCACATTGAAAAGCTGAAAGTTGCAGGTTCGACTCGCCAAAACCTTCAACCTTCAACCTTCAACCTTCAATCCCTCACCAAGGAGGCCGCATGAGCGTGGTTGTCATTTTGATTCTCGTGAGTCTCGTGGTGGCGCTGCTGTTTTTGAGCGGCTTCATCTGGGCCGTTCGCAGCGGGCAATACGAAGACACCATGACGCCGTCGTTGCGCGTTTTGGCGGAAGACAATTTAAGCCAGACCGGGGATCAAGCTGCTCCCGCACCGGTCTTGGTCAAACGCACGGAGCAGCGAAACTAAAAACATAAATGAAAATAACAGCACAAATCAGCATGGCAGCGGCAGTGCTCGCCGCTTCGGCAACCGCCGCGTTTAGCGCGCAGACGGAAAACTGGTTGGATAACACGATTTCCCCCGTGTCGAATCCCATCTTTTTTGAAGATCCGAAAATCAACAGTGAAGTGCATGCGCTCTACATGTTCCATTCGCTGCCGGACACGTTCAAATTTGCCGGTGGCTCCGTGCCGCTAGGTGGTCAGGTGCAAGTCATGGCGGTGCAATTGCGCTACGCTATCAACGACAAACTCGCCGTCATCGCCACGAAGGACGGCTATATCCAATTCCAGCCGGACAAAACCTTGGGTCATGCTTACGGTTGGGCAGATCTTTCGGCGGGCTTGAAATACAAGCTTATCGATGACCAGAAAAATCAATTCATCCTCACGCCCGGTTTCACGTTCACCGTGCCCACGGGCAGCACGGCCACGATGCAGGGCGACGGCAGCGGCGAATGGAATGTGTTCGTCTCGGCCGAAAAAGGTTTTGATAATTTGCACATCACCGGCAACGTCGGTTTCCGCGTGCCGAATAACTTCTCCGACCAGACCGCGCAGGCGCATTACAGCATCCAAGCGGATTACTACACCTGCCAATGGTTTATCCCGTTCGTCGTCGCGAATGGCTACACAATCTTGAGCTCTGGCAACGACAAGCTGCTCGGTGCCGTGCCGTTGAACTCCGAGATGTATGACCTCATCAATTTCGGTGCTACGGATGCCGCGGGCAGCACGCAGTTCACCGTGGGCGGCGGATTCCGCACGCGCATCACGAAAGATTTGGATGCGGGTGTTGCTTACGAAGCGGGCGTCGCTAGCCCCAAAGGCATCTTTGATAGCCGTATCACCGCCGACATCGTCTGGCGCTTCTGACCTCGGATAAAACTGGCGGTGCCGTCGGGTGATGGCACCGCCAGTGATTGAACTGGAACTTTTTTGAATCCTTAAAAATAAATTATGAACGTAGAAAATTTTAAATATGACAACCGAATCGTGCGCGCGTTTGCGATTGCGACGATTGTCTGGGGCGTGGTGGGCATGCTGGCGGGACTGCTCGCGGCGGTGCAATTATTTTTCCCCGAAGCGAACCTTAATTTCCAGTTCATCACCTTCGGACGCATCCGTCCGCTGCACACGAATGCCGTGATCTTCGCCTTCATCGGCAACGGGATGTTCATGGGCATTTACTATTCGCTGCAACGGCTGTGCAAGGCGCGCATGTTCAGCGATTTTTTGAGTTGGCTCAATTTCTGGGGCTGGCAAAGCATCATCGTCGCGGCGGCGGTAACGTTGCCGCTCGGTCTGACGACGAGCAAAGAATACGCGGAGCTTGAATGGCCGATTGATATCGCCATCGCGCTCATCTGGGTGGTGTTCGCGGTGAATCTTTTTGGCACGATCATCAAACGTCGCGAGAAACACATGTATGTCGCAATCTGGTTTTACATCGCCACGGCCATCACGATTGCCGTGTTGCACATTGTCAACTCGATGGAAATGCCGGCGAGTCTGTTCAAGAGTTATTCCATGTATGCCGGCGTGCAAGATGCGCTCGTGCAATGGTGGTATGGCCACAACGCCGTCGCGTTCTTTCTCACCACGCCGTATCTCGGCTTGATGTATTATTTTCTGCCGAAAGCCGCCGGTCGTCCGGTGTTTTCGTATCGCCTTTCCATCATCCATTTCTGGGCGCTGGTATTTCTCTACATCTGGGCGGGGCCGCATCATTTGCTTTACACCGCACTGCCGGATTGGGCGCAATCGTTAGGCGTGGTTTTCTCGTTGATGCTCATCGCGCCGAGTTGGGGCGGTATGTTGAACGGCTTGCTCACGTTGCGCGGCGCTTGGGATAAAGTGCGCGTTGACCCCGTGCTAAAATTTATGGTGGCCGCCGTCACCGCTTACGGCATGAGCACGCTCGAAGGCCCGTTGATGTCCATCAAGGCGGTCAATGGCTTGACGCATTACACCGATTGGGTCATTGCCCACGTTCACGCGGGCGCGCTGGGCTGGAATGGTTTTCTCACGTTCTCCATGCTCTATTTTCTGTTCCCGCGTCTCTACAAAACCCAGCTCTGGTCCACGAAATTGGCGAACTACCATTTCTGGCTCGGCATGTTGGGCATCGTGTTTTATTGCATCCCGATTTACGTCGCTGGTTTGACGGAAGGTTTGATGTGGAAGCAGTTCAACAAGGACGGCTTCCTGCAATACCCGAATTTCCTCGAAACGATTGTGCAAGTCGTGCCCATGTTCAAGCTGCGCGCCGTCGGTGGCGTGCTCTATCTCGTGGGTGTGTTCATGATGATCTACAATCTTTACAAGACGGCGAAGAGCGGTCAATTCGAGCCGGACACCGAAGCGCAAGCCGCGCCGATTGCAAAGACGGTTTCGCAAGCCAAAGGTGCTTTTCATCGGATGCTAGAAGGCAAGCCGCTGATCTTCACCGGACTGGCTTTGGTGGCGGTGCTCATCGGCGGTTTGGTGGAAGTCATCCCGATGTATCTCATCAAACAAAATGTCCCGACCATTGCCAGCGTGAAACCATACTCGCCGCTTGAAGTCCTCGGACGCGACCTCTACATCCGCGAAGGTTGCCTTGGCTGTCATTCGCAAATGGTCCGTCCGTTTCGCTCGGAGACCGAACGCTACGGCGAATATTCCAAAGCGGGCGAATCCGTCTATGACCATCCGTTCCTCTGGGGTTCCGAGCGCAAAGGCCCCGACCTCGCCCGCGAAGGCGGGAAATATCCCGACGCCTGGCATTACAATCACATTGACGATCCCAGTTCTACGTCGCCCGGTTCCATCATGCCGCGTTACTCGTGGTTGTTGACGCAGAAGCTCGACACAGCTTGCTTGCCCGCACGCTTGAATGCGTTGCGTAAAGTCGGCGTGCCCTATCCGGCCGGTTACGAAAACGGCCCGGCGCAAAAAGACTTGGAAGCCCAAGCGGCGCGCGTCGTCGAAGGTTTGAAAATCGGTTCGGTGAAAGCCGATGCGGACAAAGAAATCATCGCGCTGATCGCCTACTTACAACGACTCGGCACCGACATCAAAGCCGCGCCCGTCACCACCGCCACCAAATAACTCAAGACGATTATGTTTAAAAATATTCTCCACAGCATGGCTGACATCAGTATCTATGGAATCATCTCCATCTGCATCTTCTTCAGCTTTTTTACCGGCATGCTCATCTGGGCTTTCCTGCTGAAGAAAAATTATCTGCATCACATGAGCGAAGTGCCGTTGAACAGCGGCGAGAAAGATTCAACCGACACCCTTAACGCTAAAAAACTATGAGCAACGATCCTAAAGAACCTTTGCTGCTCGATCACGAATACGACGGCATCCAGGAACTCGACAATAAACTCCCGCGTTGGTGGGTGTGGTTGTTTTACTTCACCATCCTCTTTGCGGCGTTTTACCTGCTGTATTACCACGTCCTCGGCGCTGGTAAATTACAAGCCGCCGAATACACGGCGGAGATGAAGCAAGGCGAAGCGGTGAAAGCCGCCGCGATGGGCAAATTCGAATCCGGCATGACCACGCTCACGCCTTCAACGGATGCGGTGGTGCTTGCTCAAGGCCAGTCCGTTTACACCAAGTTCTGCGCGCCGTGTCATCGCGCAGATGGCGGTGGTCTCGTTGGGCCTAATCTGACCGATGATTATTGGATCAATGGCTCCACTTACGCCAATTCCCTCAAAGTCATCTGGGACGGCGTGCCCGCCAAAGGCATGATTACTTGGAAAGCAGTTTTGAAACCGGCCGAAATCCAAGCCGTCGCCAGTTATATCTACACCTTGCGTGGCACCAAACTCGCCACGCCCGGCAAGTTGCCGGAGAATCAGCAGCCCACCAAACCGGCTGGCCCGAGCACGTTTGAGTGATCGTATGAAGAACTCCCGCCTCACCCTGACTCTCGCCGCGTTCGCGGTCGAGGGCAGGGTGGGGTTTTTATTTCCGCCGGTTTAATCCCCCACCAATTCCATGAGCGACGCCCAAAAATTGCCGGACAAAAAAGGAGGAGCTGAAGCCAAAAGCTCGGTGAAGCCCGTGGATTGGACGAACTTTCGCGACCACATCGCTACCGCCGACCAGGAAGGCCGTCGCCAATGGGTTTATCCGCGTAAAGTAGACGGCCGTTTCTATCGTTGGCGCACTTGGTTCAGTTGGCTGTTGCTCGCCATCATGTTCGGCGGATCGTTTGTCACCATCAATGGCAACCCGCTGCTGATGCTGAATATTCCCGAGCGCAAATTCGTCGTGCTTGGCCAGATTTTTTGGCCGCAAGACATGTTCATCTTTGCGATCACCGCGCTCGTTGGCTTTGTGAGCATCATCGTTTTCACCACGGCGTTTGGCCGACTCTGGTGCGGCTGGGCGTGTCCGCAAACCGTGATGATGGAAATGGTCTTTCGCAAAATCGAATACTTCATTGAAGGCGATGCCCATGAGCAACGCGCGTTGAATAAAGCTCCGTGGACCAGTGGTAAAATCGCAAAAAAACTATTCAAGCACGTCGTTTTTTACGGCCTTTCGTTTCTCGTCGGCAATGTGCTCTTGAGTTACATCATCGGCTGGCAGGCGCTTTACCAAATCATCACCGATCCACCCGCGCAACACGTCACGGGGCTGACGTTCATGATCGCGTTCTCGCTGTTATTCTACGGCATCTTCGCCCGCTTTCGCGAACAAGCCTGCACATTCATCTGTCCGTATGGTCGGATGCAATCGCTGTTGCTCGATGAAAATTCCATCGTCGTTGCCTACGATTACACGCGCGGTGAAGGCCGCGCGCCCATCAAGCGCGAACAAAAATTCACCGAGCGCTGCCAGTTCGGCTTGGGCGATTGTATCTCCTGTAATCAATGCGTTTCCGTCTGCCCCACGGGCATTGATATCCGCAACGGCACACAAATGGAATGCGTCCACTGCACCGCTTGCATGGACGCCTGCGACCGCGTGATGACCAAGATCAATGCGCCGCGCGGACTCATCCGCTATGCGTCACTGAACGGCATCGAGCGCCGCGAGCCGCTCCGGTTCACGCCGCGCCTGAAGGTTTATTCCGCCGTGCTGACCGTGCTTATCACGTTACTGGCGTTGCTGATTTTCTCCCGCGCCGATGTGGAAGTTGATTTGCTCCGCGCCCCTGGCACGTTGTTTCAGCGGATGCCCGACGGCCGTTTCAGCAATCTCTACACCTTGAAAGTCGTGGATAAAACGTCACATGACATTCCCGTGCAATTGAAACTGGAAAGTCCGGCGGGCACGTTGCAAGTCATGGGGCAGGGCAGCATCAGCGTGCCGTCCCAGAAACTTTCCGAATACTCCGTGCTGATTGAACTCGAACCGTCCGCGATGAAATCCGGCACCACGCCGCTGGTCATCGGCGTTTATGAGAACGGTAAAAAAATACAGACCTTGAAAACAGCCTTCATCGGCCCGCGAAATTAATTTATGCAAAGCACCCGAAACTACTGGCCGCTCGGTATCATCCTCGTGTTCGTTGTTTTCATCAGCGGCATGGCGACCTTTGTCGTCATCGCGTGCAGCCATCGTGATTCACTGGTGAACGCCAATTATTACGAGCAGGAATTACAATTCCAAAGCCAACTCGACGGCGGCGTTCGCGCCCAAAAAGCCGGTGCCTCGCTGCAATTCGATGCCGCACAAAACCGTGTCACCATCGCCGTGCCGTCGGCGCAACTCGCGCAAAAGTTTTCCGGCACCGTCGAATTGTATGATCCGATTGATCCCAAAGCCGACCGCGAATTCCTTTTGGAGCCGCGCGCCGACGGCACGCAAACGCTCGATGTCTCCAAACTCGCCTCCGGTTCCTGGACCGTGCGCGCCAAATGGATCGCCGCTGGCGAAACTTTTTTTCTCGAACAGAAAATCAAAATCTGAAAGCAAAAATTATCAACCACAGATGCTCCCAGATGAAACACAGATATAGCGAACGGGTAAAAGGTAGGGCGCGTCACTCCGTGCGCGCCGTCGGTTGGCAACCAAAGCGTTCGGCGGGCAGAGGATTGCCCGCCCTACCTTGAAAAATTCCATCTGTGTTTATCTGTGTCCATCTGTGGTTAGAAGTTTTTTAAATGGACTACGGCTTTGCCATCGCGTTGGGAGTGTTGGGCAGTTTGCATTGCGCCGCCATGTGCGGGCCATTGCAACTGGCCTTGCCCATGCCGCCGGGCGGCCCGGGCCGCATCATCGCTGGTCGCGTGATTTATCAGTTGAGCCGCGTAGTGACGTATTGCTTCCTCGGTGTGTTGGCAGGCTTAGTCGGCCGCTCGTTGTTCGTCGCCGGATTTCAACGCTGGCTGTCCATCGGTTTGGGCGTGGCGATCCTCTTAGGCTTTCTCATCTCCAAAAAAGTTGCCGTGTCTGTGCCCGTCGTGCGGTTGGTTCTGCGCTTGAAAATCGCGATGTCCACGCAGCTACAGCGCCGCAGTTTTCGCGCTCTATCATTGTTGGGATTGTTGAATGGCCTACTGCCATGCGGCTTGGTTTACGTCGCGCTTGCCGGAGCCGTGGCGCAGGGCAGTTTGATTCACGCCGTCGGCTACATGGCCGCGTTTGGCTTGGGCACGTCGCCGATGTTGTTGGCAATTAGTCTGTCGGGTAAAATGTTTCCCGCCTCCATCCGCACCCAATTTCGTCGCGCCATTCCTGTGGGCGTTTGTTTGCTGGCGGGGTTGTTGATTCTGCGCGGAATGGCGTTAGGGATTCCTTATGTCAGTCCCGATTTAGCGATGACCAGTTGCTGCGTCGGGCATTGAACTTTCCACGAACCCGTCTTGTTTTCCCGCAGATATCCCGTCATCTTTTCGCCGTGCAAGAATTGCCTGAACTGCTCATCGAACCCGGTCGCGCCGAGAAAAATTACTGGCGCGACCTCTGGCGTTATCGCGAGCTATTCTATTTTCTCGCGTGGCGCGACATTTTGGTGCGCTACAAACAAACTGCCGTGGGCATTGCTTGGGCCGTCATCCGGCCGTTATTGATGACGATCATCTTCACGGTGTTCGCGAACAAAGTTGCGGGGCTCAAAGCGCCGGGGAATGTGCCGCACGCGCTGCTGGTCATGGCGGCGATGTTGCCTTGGCAATTCTTCGCCACTGCGATGACCGAGGCGAGCAACAGTCTCGTGGGCAATTCCAATCTCATCTCCAAAGTCTATTTCCCGCGCCTCGTGGTTCCGGCGGGCGCGGTTATAACAAGCTTCGTGGATTTTCTGATCACGCTCGGCTTGATGGCGCTGTTTATGGTGTTTTATCGCTTTATGCCGGACGCGCATCTGCTGGCGCTGCCGCTGTTCATGTTGCTGGCGTTTGGCGCAGCGTTCGGCATCGGTCTGTGGCTGTGCGCGCTGAATGTGGAGTATCGCGACTTCCGTTACATCATTCCCTTCGTGGTGCAATTCGGCATCTACGTTTCGCCCGTCATCTATACGAGCGCGGACATCAAGGCCAAGCTCGGCGAAACGTTCTCGATGTTCTACGCGCTGAACCCGATGGTGGGCGTGATCGACGGTTTTCAATGGTGCTTGCTGCGCGCGCCCGCGCCGTTAGATGGGCAAGAAATTCTCACGTCCGTCTGCGTGGTGTTGTTGCTGGTCATCACCGGCACGTGGTATTTCCGCAAGATGGAACGCACCTTTGCGGATGTGATTTGAAATGGAGTTGGTTGCTGGCGAAAGAAACAATTGATGCCCATCCGCCGCAAACTAGCCACCATCGTCTGCTAAAATTTTACGACATCAGTTCGCCCGATCATGCCACTCCCAGTCATCCTGAAACGTGAACCTTTGGTGGTCGCCGCCGGAGTTTCCACGCTGACCAAAGTCACGTTTGAACGGAATCCCTTTCCGGCGTTGCTGAAAGAACCGGCACAGTTCTGGGACGAAATCTTCATCGCCAACGAAGCGTATATGCTCGCGGAAATCACCCATCCGCGCATCCGCCAAAAGTTGGCGTATGAGGCGGCCACGCACCAACTTTACCTGAACTATATCGAGGGCGTGACGTTGTCTGAATTGGTGCAGGGCGGCGTCACGCGCCGTGAACCGCGCCGCACCTATCAGTTATTGCAAAGTCTGGCGGAGACGCTGGCGGATCTGCACGCGGGCAACTTGTGTGGCCGGCCCATCGTGCATAATGATGTGAAATGTCTGAACGTGCTCGTGCCTGCGGCGGCTCCAGCGGAAACCGTGCTGATCGACTTGTCGCACTCCTATTTTGAAGGTCGCCTGCCGCCGTTCATCACGGACAAAAAACAAACTCCCGTCGGCACGGCCAAGTATTTAGCTCCCGAGAAATGGCTGGGCGACTACACGCAGGGTTTTAAAAGCGATGTGTTTGCCTTTGGCGTATTGGCCTATTACGTCTACACCGGCCATTATCCTTTTGCGGGCGATGCTGCGCAATTAGAAGAAGCGATTCGGGAAGTCACGCCCCCTTCGCCCCTTCAATTGGGCGTGGAGATTCCCCGCAACCATTTGTCTTTGGTCATGGCGTGTCTGGGGAAGAAACCTCAGCAACGGCCGACTATGGAATACGTGGCCCGCAGTTATGCTGAGTCAGCGAGTCTTTTTAATTGAAAAAGGATCAGTGCTCCCGAAAGAAAATTATTTATGCCTACCACCCCACACGTTGAAAAACATTTTACCGCTGGCGAAGCGGTGCGCGACGTCGTCATCGGCATGTCCGACGGCTTAACGGTTCCGTTCGCGCTGGCGGCCGGTCTGACTGGCGCGATTTCGCAGACGCATCTGATCGTGACAGCGGGCTTCGCGGAAATCGCGGCGGGCTCCATCGCGATGGGGCTAGGCGGTTATCTTGCGGCGCGCGGCGACGCGGAACATTACGCCCACGAAGTGGCTCGCGAAGAGGAGGAAATTATCACGCTACCTGAAAAAGAGGCGCAGGAAGTGCGGGATATTTTCCAGACTTATGGCTTGTCTGACGCGGAGTCGGCCACTGTGGTAGAATCGTTGCGGAAACGCCCGAAAGATTGGGTGGCATTCATGATGCGCTTTGAATTGGGCTTGGAAAAACCTGAGCCGAGCCGGGCGTGGAAAAGCGCCTTGACCATCGCATTCGCCTACGCCGTCGGGGGCATGATTCCTTTGAGCGGTTATTTGATCATGGCGGATGTGCACAGCGCTTTGCGGTTGTCGGTGGTGGTGACGCTCGCGGCGCTGGCCATTTTTGGAGCGGTCAAAGGCCGTTTCACCGGCGTATCCATGGTGCGCAGCGCTTTGCAAACGACCATCATCGGTGGGTTAGCCGCCGCTGCCGCCTTCGGAATCGCCCGCTGGATTGGTTGAGGCTTCGCCAGTCGTTGCTCTTCAAAATGCCCGCTCGAGCCCAGCGTGCTAAAGTCTTTCCTTCGCGAGTATGGGGTAACCACCCCATACTTTTTTGTGCCGACTTTGTCCAAACTGACTCAATGATTCTCCTTTTTGCGGAACTCAAACAAAAATTGCTTGGGTTATTACAAGGGAGGGAGAGTCAAACTTTGGTGATTAGAATATTTTGTCATCATTCCAAGTAAAAGTCGTGGCCCCGGTAGTTCCTGTTTAGAAAGCCGATTGCGCAAAGCCTAGCTTAACCCCAAAGCGACATGAAAAAATTCCACTCAATAACAAAACCCGTTCGTCCTCTCTTTGCCACGCTAGTGGCTACCGTTTTAATCGGTGGCACTGCCCTCGTGGTCGGCGCGGATGAACCGAAAGCCAACTCACCCGCCGCCACTAATTCCGTAACTGCCAGCGCGCCGACGGCGGAAACGGTGAAAACGGCCATCCGCAAAAAACTTACGGGCGCGGAACTTTACTCGATGCACTGCAACCGGTGCCACCCCGAGCGTTACCCGACGGAAAAAACGGCGGCGCAGTGGAAAACCGTCATGCTGCACATGCAGGTGCGGGCCAATCTCCCCGGCAATCAGTCACGTTTGATTCTTCAATATCTGCAGGAAAACAGCGGTCGGTAAACGGCTCTTAATTACTTAAAACTTGCATGAAAAAACTAAAACAGACTAAGCGTTTGATGTTCGGGCTGGTCGCGGCGGGTTGCGCCTTGGGCACCGCCTTTGTGCCTACTGCGAGAGCCGTTGTGAGCGATGAAGATTTCAATGCCCTCAAAGCGCTCGTGCAGCAGATGAACGGGCAGTTGCAGTCGTTGAAGCAGACGAACCAATTGAATCAGGCGACAATTCAACAGCTGCAATCGAAGCTGGTCGAGACGCAGCGCACTGCGGTCGAGGCGCAGCAAAATAGTATTGCCGCCACGCAATCCCAACCCGCGCCGCGCGTGCCGTTGGACGAAGCCACGGTGAACCATAATTTCCAAATCTTGGGTGATGCGGAAATCCAATACACCAAAGCAGACAAACAAAACGGTTCGTTTGTGTTTGCAGATTTTGCGCCCATCTTTCTGTATCGCGGTGGCGACCGGATTTTATTTGAAGCCGGTTTTGATTTCGGTCTGCAAAACAACGCGCCCAACGGCGGCGGTTATCTGACCACGATCAACTTAAGTTTTGCGCAGTTGGATTACGTCATCAACGATTACCTGACGTTCTGCGCGGGCGATTTGGTGTTGCCGCTGGGAACTTACAGCGAACGCACGGCGGGCTGGCTGAATAAATTTCCCGATGATCCGTTGGCCGTGGATTTGGTGCCCGGCAGCGGGGTCGGTGCGGAATTTCGCGGGGCTATTCCGCTCGGCGATAGTGGCAAGTTGCTCAACTACGCGGTCTATGGCGTGAATGGGCCTGGTTCGTCGGATGGCACGGGCAATGCGGGCGCGCTGGATCTTGGCGGCAATGTCGGCATCACCTCCGATGGCGTGAATTCCAATCTGCACCAGAATCTCGTGGGCGGCGCGCGCGTGGCGCTGTTCCTGCCGTTCAAGCCGCACTACGATTTAGAATTCGGGCTTTCCGGTCAAAGTGGCGAATGGGACAACGTCGGGAGCCATCTGTGGTCCGCGGGCGTGGTGGATGCCGCGTTGCATCTTGGGCCTAATTTTGAGGCGAAGGGCGAATATATCTTGAGCCGTTTCGGCAGCGATGATCTCGGTCAAGTCCGGCAACAAGGTTGGTTCGTGCAAGCGGGTTACAAACTCGCGGGGCTGAATCTGGAAATGCCGTTCATCAATAACGTCGAACTCGTCGGCCGCTACGATTCGTTGCGCGATGGTTTTGGCACCACCACTTATCGGAACAGCGCGGGCTTTATTTATTACATCACCAGCGCGTTGTTGTTTGAGGGCGACTATGAATTCATCCACAGCTCCGACCCGTCGCAACCCAACTCCCAACTCATTTTCCAGATGTCGTATGGATTCTAAAACTGCCGTTAAAAAATCCGACTCAACCCACCAAGCGACCTCATGAAAACATTTTTTATCCAACGACTCCTGGCCGCCACGGCCTTGACGGCTGGCTGTCTCACCGCTGTGTGTGCCGACGAAGCAAGCAGTTCCACACCTACTTACCTCCGCGACATTCAGCCTATCTTTATGAGCAGTTGCACGCGGTGCCATAATCAGGAAACGCGCTTTGTTTACAACTGGCTGGATTACAAAACTGCCTACGCCGACCGCTGGGAAATCAAGCGGCGCGTGTGGGATGGCTGGCAAGGGTCGTATTACAAAGAAGCCATGCCCGTGGCGAACAGCCCCGAATCACTCGCACTGACTGAGGCCGATCGCTTCATCATCCGTAAATGGGTGGAGAATGGCAGCCCGCGTGGCGTGGCGCCCGCGAACGACGGCGTGAAAAGCAAAGCCGAACGCATTGAAGCCGGACGCAAACTGTTCACCATTTGCGCCGCGTGTCATCAACCGACTGGCCATGGACTCGCCAATCAATTTCCGCCGCTCGCCGGCTCCGATTATTTGAATGCCGATAAAGCCCGCGCCATCCAGATTGTGCTCTACGGCCGCCAAGGCGAAGTCATCGTCAACGGCACCAAGTTCAATAACAACATGCCCGGTTTTCCGCTCGCTGATCAGGACGTCGCGAATGTGCTGACGTATGTTTACAATTCGTTTGGCAATTCCGGCATTGAAGTGACCGCCGAAGAAGTTAAAACCGTGCGCGCCCAATCCCCCAAGCCCGCGGCCGTGACCGCGCCCGCCACGAAGAGCAATTTCGAGTAAGCACTCATCGCATCTAGGAAGTTTTTCTCACCGCCGGCAGCCTGCAAGGTTCCGGCGGTTTTTTTTGATGGGGCTCAGTCGGCGACGCAGGTGTAAACGGCGGCTGAAAAGTGCGGCGGGGTCATGTGTGTGACGTGGCGGTTCAAAAGTGCGGCATCTTCATTAACAATGAAGCATGTATCGCAATATGGAAGACTGGGCTGAGATTCGCAAAAAAGTGTTGGCAGGAG
>CAIWFB010000129.1 GCA_903911825.1 uncultured Verrucomicrobia subdivision 3 bacterium | reverse complement strand
TGGCCTCGAGACGTTCGCCGCCTTGATTGGCCGAGGAATCTTCCGGGTCGTAAGCCATGTTAAGCGTCTGCGTGGCGACCGAGACTTTATAAACTTTTTCCCACGGCCATTTGAAATACGGCCCGCCCGGCGGAATCACGCGGACTTGCGGATAGACGTAGCGATATTTCTCGTCCTCCGTGAGCGATTCAGAAATGGGATCGCTTAAAGTCGTCATGTCCGGCACACGGTCGGCGCGGCCAAAACTGGTTTTCACCGCGCGCTCGTTTTGGTCCACCGTGTAAAGCCCGCCGATGAGATAACGGGAGAGAAACCAAACGATGAATCCGAGCACAGAACCCATGAAGATAGCAGGCATGAAACCACCTTAAACCGGGGCGAGTCCAAGTCGAGAATTTTCTGGACCGGGGACGGCAGAATCAAAGTTTTTGCAACGCGCCGTGAGTATTCAGCGCGACGACAAAATTGAAAATATCGCGTTGGGCGCAGAAGGCGACATCGGCCCGTAGATCCGGCAGACCGAGTAAACGGCGGCCATTGGCAGTGCTGCCAAGTGCGTTGGTCAGGTCGGCACCCATTTGCCAAAATGTGTGTCGGGCAGCCAATGAAGCATCCGTCAGTATCGGATGAGCATTGACGCGCGCAGCCAGTAATTCCACCAAAGCGCCAGCGGCCAAAACATCTTCCAACGAAACGCCGGTGCCGGTGCCAGCGCAAACGAGGAGAATGGATTTTTCCGCCTTCAGAAAATCAGCAGTGGCTTGCAAATTCAGGAACGAAGCCGCCAGCACAGCTTTCGCCCCGGCGCAGGCCCGCAAAGCGCGGGTGCCGTTGGTGGTGGTGCTGGCAATAGTGTGACCGTGCACGCGTTCCGGCGTGAACTCGCGGGGTGAATTGCCAAAATCAAATTCTCGTCCGCCGGAAAGTGCGCCGTGAATCTTTACGCCATCCCGTTCGCCGGCGAGCAAGGTGCGCGGATTTTTTTTGTGGAATGCGAGGGCTTCGGCAATTTCACAGGCAGGAATAATCGCAGCAGCGCCGTTATTCAGCGCGGTGACAAACGTGGTGGTCGCCCGAAGAATATCAAACACTACGCAGACCGTCTGACTTAAGTCACGGTGGGCAAGCGCGGGCAATTCTGCCGGGGATAACAACGTCTCAATCTTCATCGCGGGCAATTACTTCGTCTCATCGGCGATGGCTTTCAAGTCCTCCGCCACGGCGGCGGTTTCATCGGCGGTGGCTCCAGCTTGGGTCAGAATTTTTTTAACGTCATCCAACAACGTCTGTTGCTGCGTGGCGTTCAGGTGCGCGCCATTAAACAAGGCGTGGACGTCGCGCGCCAACTTGGGTTGCGAGGCGCTCATTTTCTTTTTACCCAGCATGGCGGCGATCAGATGGTTCGCGAGCTTTTGCACGGAAGCGGAGACCGGCTTTTTACCTTGGGCTGCCACCGACAAATTATTCAGCAGAGAAATTTTTTGCGCCGCTTCCGGTCTTTCCCCAGTGAAGTTATTGAAACCGGCAATATCAATTTGCAAGTCACTGATATTTTTCAAGGTCGCCGCCAGCGCTGGATCAGCGGGTGCTTGATTCGCAGCCCCGGGCGTGGCTTGCGCCTGCCGGGCGATCTCGGCTTGTTCCTGATCATTCTTGGCCGAAGTGTTGCGGGCCCGTTGCTTGGCGATCACATACGGATCAGCCAAGGCGGCGCTGATCGTGAAAAAACCGCAAAGAACGGCGAGCAACGTTTTCATAGCTTGAGGCTTTATTGTTTGACGGCGACTTTCTCTTTTTTGGGCAACAGTGCTATGTAGTCGGTCAAAATCTGCTGTGCTTCATCCAACATCGGATCAGAACCCGGCGCGGGTTTCTTGCTCTCAGGTTTTTCGTCGGCGCTCGCCTCGACTTTAGCCAACAAGTTGGTGGCTGTGGCTGCGAGGTTAGTGGAAGTTCTATCCAGTGCGGCAGTTTTTTCAGCCTCTTTCAACGGAGCGGGTAATCCGGGCAAAGCGGTAGCGGCGACACTCAATTCATAATAATTGGCGGCGGAAGCTTTCCGCGCGTCCCGCTCTTTGTCCCGAGCTTTGTTTTGCAGCGCGACGCGTTCACGTTCTTTGATCGAAGTGTTTTCGTTCAGCGGCGCGGTCTTCTCTCCCTGTATTTTAAGGTATTGTTCAATGTCTTGTTTGACATAGAGAAAATCCTGATTCGTGGCGATGCGGCTATCGGAACGGACTTTAAGTTGCGCCAGATAGGGTTCCACCAAGTTAAATTTTTCGTAATTCACCGGCTGGATCGTGTCCCACGGCAACGCGTTATCCAGCGCACTTTCACCGACGTAGGGCGAATAGTTCAAGGTGTCGGGCAAAATGATGTCGGGCACGACGCCTTTGAATTGCGTCGACGCACCACTGACCCGGTAGAATTTACGGATGGTGATCTTGATAGTGCCGGGGTCGTTAGTGGCGCTGCTGTTGGCCGGCCAAACAAAAGGTTTGAGCGGATTCAAGTTTTGCACGGTGCCTTTGCCGTGCGTGGAAATATCGCCAACGATGATCGCGCGTCCGTAATCTTGCAGCGCTGCGGCGGCAATCTCCGAAGCCGAGGCGCTAAAACGGTTGACCATGACGACCAGCGGGCCGTCGTAAACTTGCGCGGGGTCAGGGTCGGTATCCACCATGACTTGGCCATCGGGATTGCGCGCCAAAACCACGGGGCCGTCCTTGATGAATAGGCCAGTGAACTTGACCGCCTCTTCGAGCGAGCCACCGGGGTTGTAACGCAAATCAACAATGACGCCGGAAACATTTTCCTGCTTCAGTTTGCGGAGTAATTTGGCCGTGTCCACCGAAGTGTATTTCGGCGTGGCCCGTCCCGAACCCAAATCCACGGGGGCATAAAACGACGGGAGCGAAATGATGCCGATGCGTTGGCCATCGGGCTGCTCGATGATCTTGGCTTTGGCCTCGGCGTCTTCGAGTTTGATTTCATCGCGGACCAGTTTCACATCGCGCCGCATGGTTCGGTCGTCAGCCGGACTGATTGTCAGCCGCACCTCGGAACTTTTGGGGCCGCGAATCATCTGCACTACTTTTTCCAGATCCATATCTACAACGTCCACGGAGGGCTTGCCAGCTTGGGCGACAGCGACAATGCGATCTTCAATTTTGAGCAGTTTACTTTTTACCGCCGGCCCGCCCGGCACCAATTCCTTGATGGTGCAATAGCCGTCGTCCTCTTGCAGTTTAGCGCCGATGCCGAAGAGCGAGAGATTCATCTGCATGGAAAAATCCTGTGCTTTCGGGGCGCTGAAATAATCCGAATGCGGGTCGTAAGCATGTGCTAGCGAATTCAAATAAGCTTGCAGCACCTTGTCACTATCCCAGTTCGTGCCCATGTGTAACTGCCAGCGATACCGCTTCGCGAGCGTGGCCGTGATGTTTGTGCCAGCTCCGGGCGGCAGTTTGACGGTGAAGTTACCGTTCGTCTCGGAAATTTCTTTGGAGAGCTTTTCTAGCAAATATTCATACCGCAGCCGTTGCCGCCAGAGCTGTTTAGCTTCGTCAAGATTCTTGGGAAACGGTTCCTTGCGGCGGTCGAGCATGATTTTCTCGTCCGTGTTGAATTTAAATTTATCCTGCGCCAACAGTTCGTTCGCGTAAGCCACGTGTTGTTGAAAACGTTCGGCGTAGCGTTCGTAAACCACAAAGGCCGGTTTCAAATCCGCCGTGCCGTGGCTGCTGGTGGTCAACTTGTCGAGATTGGTGCGGTAAACCTCAAACTCCGCCAGATCGGTCTGCAGAAAATGTTCATGGCGCGGATCCAGCGTATCGACATATTCATCGAAGAATTTTTTGGAAAGTTCCGTATCCAGCGGGTGCTGCGCATAATGAAATTCTTCGAGCAGGCGCGAGGTGACAAACGCGATGCGCGACGCGTTCGGATCGGGTTGCAAGCCCAAGCCCACCGGTTGAGCCACCGCCGGGAGTTGATTGGTCTGACAGCCCGCCCAGAAAGCGAAACAGGCGATGACGACGGCGAAGACCAGTAGGGGATTTTTTAATTCACGCATGACGATTTGCACAATTTGACCGAGATTATTCTAAACCGTTCACGGAAGAAAACAAATTACGCCCCACCAGCAAGCTAATTTGAACGAAAAGCGGATTGCCTTTGTCTGCTGAATTCAGAATCATTCCGCCTCGCGTATGAAACACATGAAACATTTTATTCTTGGAACCGTCCTCGTGCTGGGCCTCGCCCCGGTCATGCAGGCAGAAAACAACCCTGCTTTGGCCGATGAAAAATCGCGCGTCAGCTATGCCATCGGCATGATGCTGGGCAATAATTGGAAACAGCAAGGTTTGGATATTGACCCGGAAATCGCCGCCAAAGCGATCAAAGCGGTCCAGACCGGTGGCGATACGTTGCTCACCACCGAACAAGCGCAAGAAACCTTGAGCAGCTTTCAAAAAGAATTTCGCGTCAAGCAGCAGGCCAAGCAGGCCGAAGCGGGCGTCAAAAATAAAGCCGAGGGCGAAGCCTTTCTGGCCAAGAATAAATCCCAAACCGGAGTCACGACTTTGCCGGATGGTCTGCAATACTCCGTCATCACTGCCGGAGCCGGTCCGATCCCCGCCGCCAGCGACATCGTCTCGGTAAATTACCGTGGGACTCTGATTGACGGCACCGAATTCGACAGTTCCTACAAACGTGGCCAGCCCGCTCAGTTCCCCGTTGGTGGCGTTATTCACGGCTGGACGGAAGCTTTGCAAAAAATGCCGACCGGCTCGAAGTGGAAATTATTCATCCCGGCAGAATTAGCTTATGGCGAAAGTGGTCGCCCCGGTATCCCGCCGAATTCCACGCTGATTTTTGAAGTGGAACTGCTCTCCATTCAAGCCCCGCCGCCGCCGCCGCAACCCGCCGCGCCGTTGACCAGCGACATCATTAAAGTTCCCAGTGCCGAAGAAATGAAGAAGGGCGCCAAAATCGAAGTCATCAAGCCCGAAGAAGCGGCCAAAGCAGCCAAAGCGGCTAAATAAGCCTAGGCAAAAATCAAACTGTCCCCGGCGGCGCTCACTGAGCGCCGCTTTTTTTGCCGGCTTCGTTTGAACATTTTCGCCCACGCCCTGTCCATTTCACCACTGTTATGAAACTAAATTCACGTTCACTTTTTAGCTTTGGTTTGTGCACCGTCATTCTCGGTGCGGCAGTCGTTTTGGCCGTTTCGCACCTCACCTCATGGGCCCGGGAAAACCAGCCTGCCTTCAAAGTTTCAGCCACGCCCGTGAATCGCGAACGCGCGGGCACCAGCTACGCGCCGGTCGTGAAAAAAGCTGCTCCCAGCGTCGTCAACATTTTCACCTCGCGCACCATCAAGGAACGCCCCCAAATGAATCCGCTGATGAACGACCCGTTCTTCCGCCAGTTCATTCCCCCGCAGTATCAAGACAATGGTCGCGAGCGCACACGCAAGGAACAGAGCCTCGGTTCCGGGGTCATCGTTTCGCCGGATGGTTACGTTTTGACGGCCAATCATGTCGTGGCGGATGCGGATGAAATCAAAGTGGCTATTCCCGGCGAGAAAAAGGAATTCACCGCCCGCGTCGTCGGCAAAGATCCGGCGACCGACGTGGCGGTGTTGAAAATTCAAGCCTCCGGTCTAGCCGCCATTACGCTGGCGGATAGTGAACAGTTAGAAGTCGGTGATGTGGTGCTCGCCATCGGCAATCCCTTTGGCCTCGGCCAGTCGGTGAGCATGGGTATCGTGAGCGCGCTCGGGCGCAGCGGACTCGGTTTTAATGGCTACGAAGATTTTATCCAGACCGACGCCGCCATCAACAAGGGTAACTCCGGCGGCGCGCTGGTGGATGCGGAAGGCCGACTCGTTGGCATCAACACCGCCATCATCAGTCCCAGCGGTGGCAACAATGGTATCGGCCTCGCGGTGCCCATCAACCTAGCGCGTTCCGTGCTGGAACGGCTCGTGAGCAATGGCAAAGTCACCCGTGGCTACTTGGGAATTATGCCGCAAGACGTTGATGCGGGATTGGCGCGGCAATTCCATTTGCCCGATCAGAACGGCGCGCTCGTCGGCGATGTCGTGGTTGATTCGCCGGCCGCTCTAGCCGGCTTGAAAGCGGGCGATGTCATCGTCTCTATCAACGCCAAAGAAATTACCGATGCCAACGGGCTACGCCTCACCGCGTCGCAATGCCTGCCAGGTTCAGCCGTGAACGTGAAACTCATCCGTAATGGTCAACCTAAGAACTTCACTGTGACCGTTGGCGAATTGCCCGGCTTTGCCAATTCCAGCAACGGCCCTACGGAGGCGGCGCCGGATCGCACCATGAACGACGCGCTTGATGGAGTCACCGTCGGTGATGTTGATGGCCAGATTCGCCAGCAACTCCGCCTTCCCGCCACCGTGCGCGGCGCAATTGTCACCGATGTGAATGCCGATTCAAATTCTGCTGACGCCGGCTTGCGGCCTAACGACCTCATCGTAGAAATCAATCGCCAACCCGTCGCCAGTTCCGACGACGCCGTGCGCCTCTGCCAAGCGGCGCGGGGCGAACAAATCCTCGTCAAAGTCTGGCGGCGATTCGATGAAACCAATGCGGGCACCCGCTACTTGAGTGTGGAAAACACCAAGCGCGTGAAGTGATGTAGTCGTCAGTAACGGATTGAAGGTGGTCGGTGGCTACGGTTGAACTGGCCGCCTTTTACCTATAGCCTGCCCGACAACAATGGCTGCCCAATACAAAGATTACTACCAAAGCCTCGGCGTCGCGCGCACGGCCAACGATGCCGACATCAAAAAAGCGTTTCGCAAATTGGCTCGCGAATTTCACCCCGACGTCGCCAAAGATAAAAAGCGCGCCGAAGAAAAATTCAAAGAGATCAACGAAGCCTACGAAGTCCTCTCCGATTCCACCAAGCGCAAGAAATACGACGAGCTCGGCGCGAACTGGAAATCCGGCGCGGACTTCCGCCCGCCCCCCGGTGCTGGTGGCCAAGCGCGCGGGCAGGCGTTTCGCGCGGGCAAAGGGAATCAGGAATTTGAATTTGGCGGCACTGGCTTCAGCAGTTTCTTTGAGCAGATGTTCGGCTCCCGCATGAACGGCCGCGACACGGGCTCACCTTTCACCGAACGCAGCGCCAGTCGCGATGTTGAAGGTGACCTGCTCGTCACGCTCGAAGAAGCGTTTCACGGAGGCGTCCGCGCCATCACCGTGCAGTCCAATGGCCGGTCCGAAACTCATCAAGTCAAGATTCCCCCCGGCATCACCGAAGGGCAGAAGTTGCGCCTCACCGGACGCGGCGAAGATGGCGGCGATCTCTACCTTCACATCCGCCTCGCCAAACATCCTGAATTTGAAGTGGACGGTCTCAACCTCATTCACGAACTTGAACTCGCGCCGTGGGAAGCTGCGCTCGGGGCAGAAATCGCTGTGCCCACGCTCGCGGGCAAAGTGAACATCAAGATCCCCAGCGGCACCGCCAGCGGAGCCAAACTCCGTGTGCGCGGACGCGGCCTCTCCAGTAAAGGCGACCTTCTCGTCGTGACCAAAATCGTCGTGCCCGATACTTTGCCAGAAACCGAAAAGAAACTCTGGCAACAGCTCGCCAGCGGTTCCAGCTTCCATCCCCGCGCCACCACGCCCTGATCTTGGCGGATGAATCGTTTCCCGACAGTCGGCTTTTGAGAGATTGTTTGTCATTCAAGTCACGTTGGTTATTTTGAACGGGAATTGACGGAGGTCAGTCTAGTGTTTCAGGCCTGCATGTTTTGGGGCGATTGGTTTTTGTATGAAAAATTCCATCTCCAAATCTGTGCTCGCGATCCTCATTCTGGGAATCGCCCTCATCGTAGCAATTCTTTGGCTGAACCCGAACCGACCAAGGAGCTCGGAGCCAACGCATCCCGTGGCCGAGCAAGCCTCTCCAAAAACTAACCCGCCGACTTTTCTGCTGAAACAAAAGGCGACCGCCGCTAAACCGGTGACGGTCGCGGCGGATGCCGATCTGCCGCCGGTCATTCCGATTTCACTATTGAAGACCTTGAGCGAAGATGCGGCTTATCACGGTTCGGCGATGGCGGCATTGCCGAGCGGCACCCAGCATTACGGCGGCATTGAGTTTTGGCTGCAAGGCATCCTACGTCTGCAAGGCACGGGCACGCGCGATTTTGAGTCGTCGCATTTCCGCACTAACGTGGTCGTGCCGTTGGACGTGACCAATGAGGTGGATGGGAATGTCGTAGTGAACGAGCGCGGCAAAGACATCGCCGTGGCCTACATTCTCGGCGGCTCGCTGTATTCCTCTGAAAAGTCGCACGAAAAAATTGCTGAGGTCATCTGGCATTACGAAGACGGCACTTCAGCGAGTCCGTTGGAAGCGAACTTGCATCTGCGGGATTGGGTGCGTCAGGCTTACGAGCAGCCGGAACGCCTCCCGAATTCGCTCACCAAAGTGGCGTGGCGCGGGCCCCATCCGACGCGCAAAGATGTGACGCTGCGGCTTTACCGGATTGGCTTCCTGAATCCGCATCCGGAAAAAACCGTTCGCGCGCTGGAATTTTCCAGCACGATGAAGAAACCATCGCTATTCGTCGCGGCGCTCACGCTTGATCCATTGCTGCCGGGCCAACGCACCGATTATTTGACTTCCGACGAATTTCCCGACCCGGAACTGCACGGTCAGTTGCAATTATTCGTGCAGGACAAAGATGGTTATCCCCTACCCAACGCCGAGGTGCGCTCCGGATTCAACGCGTGGAATCGCGGTTCGCCCGCCCGCAACACCACCACCGATGCGTCCGGCGGAGCATTGATCCGCTACGACGACGGCGCCGATACATTTGAAGTCAATGCTGATGCGGAAGGTTACAGCGGGCGCATGATGCTGTGGAACCTGAAGGACGGCGACAAGGTTCCCGCCAGCTACACACTCAAATTATCACCGGACATCAAGCTTGGCGGTTTCGTGGTGAACACGGAAAATCTTCCCGTCGCCGGCGCGAGCGTGACCGTTTCCCGTTTCTGGCGCGGGCCGGTCGTGAATGAAAAAGGCGAACAAGGTTCCTTCTCGCGTCAGGCATTGACCACGGACGCCGAAGGCCGTTGGCTGGCCAAAGGTTTGACGCCGCAGTTGCTGGAGAGCATCGGCATCAATGTTTCGCACCCGGATTATATCAGCGCCGATGGCGTGATGGGCGTCAGCGGCACCGTGGAGCAACAGTTACGCGCGGGCAGTTACAAAACCGTGCTACAACGCGGCCAAAGCGTGCGCGGGCGGGTGTTGGATGCGAGTGAAAATCCGGTGACCGGAGCCACCGTTTGGGCGGGTCGAAAATATGACCGCGATCGCAAGTCCGTAAAGTCAGATGCGGAAGGCCATTTTTCCTTTGGCAATATCAGGCCAGCCGACGTGCTGTTTGCCGTGCTGGCCAGTGGTTTTAGTCCGGCGAGTAAAACGTTGAGCGTGAAACCGGACATGGCGGAAATTGTTTTTCGACTGAAAGCGGGCAGTGTCATCCGCGCACACGTCCAAGATGAATCCGCGCAGCCCATCGCTGGCGTGCGCGTCTCGCTGGAAGGAAACTATGGTAATCCGGCGTATGATGCCTACGAATTCTCCGCGACCACAGATGCCAATGGCGATTTTTCTTGGGATAGCGCGCCGAACGATTCGATGACATTTTACATTGGTAAGACCGGCTACGAACAGAAGCGCAACGTCAAACTCCTGCCCAATCAGGACAACATTGTCACGCTGGGACGGCCGCGCACCTTGCAAGGGTTGGTGGTGAACGCCAGCACCGAAGAAGCGGTGACGAATTTCTCAATTCGCACCGGCACCAGTAGCGGCGATGGCCAGAATATTTATGGAGTGATCACGCGAAAACAATTTAGCCCGGCGGATGGGCGATTCAGCATGGAATTGAGCGAGGCAGACGATAATGCCCTCGCCGTTTATGCCGAAGGTTATGCCGATAAGATTGAAAGTTTTTCCGAAGCCCAAAACGGAATTGTGCAAGTCACCGTGCGGATGAAACCGACGGGAACTTTGACCGGGGTGGTGGTCGGACCGGATGGCAAACCTGCCCCCGGGGTTACCGTGTCAGCGTTGGAGGGCAAATCCAACAACAGCAGTATCCAACTGGTGGGCGGGCGACTTCGTTCTTATGGCGAACCAAATAAAGTGACCGTTTCTGATGATCAGGGACGTTTCAAAATTTCGTCGCCGCCTGAGAGCGGTGTCGTCGTGGCTGCGGGCGACGCGGGATTTACCCGAGCCGACCTCGCCGAGGTTCGTAACAGCGGAATCATCCAGCTGGAAGCGTGGGGGCGCATCGAAGGCGTTTTGAAAATTGGCGGACAAGCGGGCGTTGGTAAAGACTTACTCTTCACTCTGGAAATTCCTGGAGTGGGCACTGATTTCAATGCCTACAAAGTCACGACCGATGAGCAAGGCCAATTCACCATGGATAAAATTCCTCCGGGCGCAGGCTCGATTGTGCGCCTGATCAAAACCGCGCCCACCTCTTGGAGCCACAGTGATAAAACTGCGGTGACGGTCAAAGCGGGTGAAACCACGGAAGTCTCCCTCGGCGATAACGGCGCAGTGATTGTTGGGCGGATCAACCACAACTTTCAACCAACGAATGACACGCCACTCAGTTTGGATGGCCGTTTATCCAGTGCGACCCCTATGCCAACGCCGCCAAAGTTCAATTCTTCAGCGGAAGCGCAGGCCTTTTTTAACTCGCCTGAATGGCGCGCACTGGCCAGCCAACGAAAATATTACGCCTTGGAGATTCGTCCGGACGGCACCTTCACCGTCGACAACGTTGCACCGGGCGATTACAGCCTGACTATCTCCATCCGCGAAGGCGGCCGACCGCTCTTGGCAAAATCCGACTTTGGGTCAGGGTTCCACGACCCTCACCGTGCCAGACTCATTCAACCCCACTAAACCGATTGACGTTGGCACCGTAGTGCTCCAGCCCAGCCCACAACGGTAACCAACTCAAAGTTTCTTCAGTTCCGTGCTTGCCAGTTGAATCAACGGCTTGATGGTCGCAGTGTCGAATTGCAACTTGCAACCCGCCGCCGCAAACAGTTCCGGCAATGGCCGCGAGCCGCCGAGCGCGAGGGATTTTTTGTAATCACCCAGCGCCTTGGCCTGATCGGCTTTGGAATTTGCCCAGACCTGCAATGCGCCGAGCTGCGCGATGCCATATTCCACGTAGTAGAACGGATGCAGAAAAATGTGAAGCTGACGATGCCACGAATGCGCGCGGACTTCCTCGAAGCCTGAATAATCCACATCACCACCAAAGCGATCCATCAGTCCCAGATACGCCGCTTTTCGTTCGGCGCGGGTGTGATTCGGGTGTGTGTAGATCCAATGTTGGAACGCATCCACCGTGGCCATCCACGGGAAAAAGCCGATGATGCCCTCGAGATGCGTCTTGCGGGCGCGATTGGCTTCGGCCGGGGCGTAAAATTCTTCCAGAAATTCGTTACCTAACAATTCCATCGCCATCGAAGCAACTTCGCAGAATTCAATCGGCGCGCCGCGATAGGCATACAAATCTTCGCCACGCGTGGCCTGCGCATGGAAGGCGTGTCCAGCCTCGTGCAGAATCGTTTCCACATCGCGCTGCAAGCCGACGGCGTTCATGAAGATGAACGGCACACGCGCTTCGGAGAGTGTGGATTGATAACCGCCGGGGGCCTTGCCTTTGCGGTTGTCGAGATCGAGCAACTTCAAATCCTGCATCTGCTGAAAACCGGCGGACAGTTCAGCATCCAGATGATTAAAAATCTTCTGGGTGCGGGCAACCATTTCGCCGACATCAGCAAACGGTTTGAGCGGTGCACGATTGTGCGGGTCCACGGCCAAGTCCCACGGACGCAGTTTTTCCAACTGTAACTGCTGCTGGCGTTCCGCCTGAATAGCGCGCACGGCGGGCATGATGACGGATTCAATCGCGTCGTGAAAACTCACGCAATCTGCAGGCGTGTAATCGAAACGCGCTTTTTGGCGAAAAGCGAAATCGCGGTAATTATCGAAGCCCGCGTTCTTGGCGATCTGCGTGCGCAGTTTCACCAGTTCGTCAAAAATCTCTTCGCACTTATCCACGTCCTGCAAACGACGTTTGGCGACCGATTCCCAAGCCTCCTGCCGCAACGCACGGTCGGGCTCCTCCAGATAGCGCCCCATCTGCACGAGCGTTTTTTCTTCGCCGCGAAACGTCACCGTCTGTGCACCGATGAGCTTTTGATACTGCTGGCCAAGTTTGGCTTCCTCGGTTTCCAGAGCGACATTTTCCGGACGGAACAAGGCAACGTGATTCTTCACATCGCGATCAAAGACTTCGTAGCGCGCTTTCGGCAGCTGCTCGCGGCACGGATGCGCGACGTAAAGTTGCTCCAACGCGAACTGACGCGGCTTGAGTTGTGGCTCTACGTTTTCGACGAAATGTAGGTAAGCTTTTTCCGCCTCCGCGCTATCCGTGTGGCACGTCATGGCAATGTAGCGGCGGCTCGCTTCTTCATCCAACGCGGCGCAAAGCTCACTCCAATCGAGTAACCAATGCTCCAGTTCAGCGGCAGATTTGGCGCTCGCAGCACTCGTTTCGAGTCGGTCGAATAATGGCTGGATCTGCGACCATTCACCAAGGTTCAACGTTTCTAGAACAAACGTGCGTGACTTGTGCGGAGCCAATTTTCCAAACGGCAATAAATTCATGGACGCAGGATAGGAAAAGTCGGTCGGAAGAAAAAGGATTTGATTGCCGGTTATTTACCGAACGGATTACGGTGCGCCGCCCACCAGAAGATAGCTCCAAAAATCAGCGGCAAAAGAATGATGAGCGAGACTTGCCAGAGGCGCATGGTTTTCTGCCAATCTGATTTTACGGGTTTAATTTTACGGGGCTTCATCTAACGGAGAGTAACATTCGTGGGTTCTAGGTCGAGGTAATGCGCATCCACCGACTTTGAAAATATAGGATTTGTCCTGCACCGAATATTCAGGAAAAATAGCTTCAGTATTTCAAGGAAACGGCCGAACCAAAATTTATGCGTCAAACTATCGCTAAACAAAAACAGCCGAGGTCAACTACGGCTCACTATCGCCGCGTCATCTGGGCGGTCGTGCTTTGCACCTTTGCCGTCGCTGATCTGAAAGTTCGTTCCAGCGGCATCAATCTCAATGGGGTGGATGCGCGCACGGCGGCGCTCGGCGGCGCGGGCGTAAGCCTCGATCAAAATGCGTTGGGCGCAATGACCGCGAACCCCGCAGCACTGGGTTTTCTCGACACGCCGGAAATCAACTTCGGCGCATTGGCCGGCTTGGTGCAGGGCGATTTCAAGAAAGTTGGCTCCGGCGGTTCACTCGACAATACGCTCCACGGCATTTCCACCGCCGCCCTCGCTTTTCCGCTCGGCAAATTGCCCGTCACGCTCGGCTTGTCATTTGCGCCTGATTCCGCCTCGCTGGCCGACTGGCATTACAACGATCCGCTCGGCGGCCTCGGCGGAGCCACGAGTTACGGCTATCAGGAAAACCGTTCGCAGATCGCCTTGCTCCGCACCGCGTTCGGCGCCGGTTGGAAAGTGAATCATAAACTCGCTTTCGGCGCGAGCATCGGCTTGCTCTACAATCAGAACGAACTCAAGACGCCCTACATTTTTCAGAATCTGCAACCGGGCGTGGGCGGGCCGAACAATGCGGCTTACAACGGCGCGAAGACGTTGCTTGATCTGCAAACTTCCGGTTGGGGCTGGAACGTGCACTTCGGCGGACTTTACAAAGCCACCACCAATCTGACCTTCGGCCTCACTTACAAAACCGAAACGCGCATCAGCACCACCGGCGATGCTTACGGCGACCCCAGCACGCAATTCGGCGCGCCGCTTGGAACGCTGCCGTTTCATTACGATGCGGAAGTGCGAAATATTTTTCCGCAAGAAATCACGGCCGGTGCCGCGTGGAAATTTCAGCCCAAGTGGCGGCTCGCGTTGCAAGTGGATTGGATTGATTGGTCGCACGCCTTCCGCACCTTGCCCGTCAGCTTAAGCCACGGCAATAACGGCACCGTAAACAGTGTCCTCGGCGACGACTTCAAAGATCTCGTGCCGCTAAATTGGAAAGATTCTTTTGTCTATCGCGCCGGTCTGGAATACGCCGCCACGGAACGGTTGAGTCTGCGCGGCGGTTATGCGTATGGTCACAATCCCGTGCCCAGCGGCACGCTAACGCCGATGACCGCAGCGATTTTCGAACACACCCTCAGCGCCGGTATCGGTTATCAATGGAGCCGCTACGCGATTGATTTCGCGTATCAATACGCCCTGCCTGTGACGCAAAACATCGGCACCAGCGATTTGCAAGCGGGTGAATATTCCAACAGCAGCATCCAAGTGAGCAACCATCTGCTGCTGCTGACGACGGGGGTGAAGTTTTAAGTAAATTCAGAAGCAAATTATCACGCCCCCTGCTTGGCGCGTTCAACGACTCGCGGCCAAGACTTTTTGAATTCTTCCATGGGCTCCTTGAAGGCGACTTACTCGGCGTCACCTCTTGCCGCATTGGCACGTTGCCCCCCCAACAACAGCGGTAGCGTGACTAGTGAGGTGAAGGCGCAGCGCAAGTGAATGGTGGATGCCAGTCAGAAACGGTTAAGTTTGGGATGCAATCTGCTGGTTCTAGCCGACGGTTGAAACTGGGACTTATGACTTTAAGTTGGTTCAACCAGACGGCGGTTTTTTGTCGGGTTACACCCCATAGCCTTACCCCAAGTCATCCGCCAACCTGTCGCCACGCAAAAAAACTAATTAAACCTCTAAACAAAAATATGAAATCAAACTACCCACTCGTCCGCACCATGGTTGCCGGCCTCTTGCTAGCTGCTAGCACTGCCCTGCACGCTGCGGACACGGACAGCACCAACACCCAGTCCAATGCGACAATGCAAGCCTCACGCCACGACCAAGTGATGACCAATAATCTGGAACCGATTTACCGGAGCTGCGAAGTCTCCCTCGACGGCTTCGGCATGGGCTCCGTTGGCAGCTACACCTTGGCGCATCCCTCCAACGACCGCATCCGAAGCAACAGCAAAGGCGGCGTAGGCGTGGGGCTGAATTATTTTATGACCCGCTATGTCGGTCTCGGAGCCGAGGCTTACTCGCAAAACACCACCGGCACCTTCATTGACAATGCCTCCGGCAATTTGCTCTTGCGCCTGCCGCTGGGCGAAAGCGGTTTTGCCCCCTACGTGCTCGGCGGCGGCGGCCATCAGTTTGAAGCCGCTAAGTTGTGGTTTGGTCAGGCTGGAGTCGGCTTGGAATACCGTTTCTGTCACAACGTGGGCCTGATCGTTGACGCCCGCGCCGTGTGGCCGAACGAAACCAAATGCTACGGCGTCGGTCGCGTCGGCCTGCGCTTGGCATTTTAAACCGCAACCCCAGCACAGCGCCGGCGGGCCACCGCCGGCGTTTTTCTTTGGGCAATTTAATCGCGCTAAACCGGGAACCACGCCCCTACCTTACCTAAGTCTGGCGCAGGGGCAAAGCCCGTGAACGCTTCGCGCGCTCCACGTTCATCTGGGCGCGGTTGCGTCACTCTTTCGTCAGCACGCGTTCGAGCAGCGTATTCAACCGCGTCAGCATCGCGCGCGGGTCTTCGAGGATGCCGGCGGCGACGCGGGCGTTGTCGAGGATTTGGTCAGCCACACTGGCGGCAAGGGCGGCATCTTTTTGGCGCACGGCTTCGAGCCGCGCAATGAGCGGATGCGCCGGATTGATCTCGAAATCCTGTTTGGCGGCGGGCAATTCCGGGCCGTCCTGCTTCATGGCTTTCATCATGCGCCGCATACTGGCCGTCATGAATTTATCCGAATCCACCACGACAGCGGGACTTTCCACGAGTCGGTGCGACGTGCGGACTTCGCTGACGCGGTCGCCGAATGTGGACTTGAGCCACGTCGTGAGTTCTTTCGCCGCATCTTCGGACAATGCGCCCTCTTTCTTGGCGCTCAAATTTAAGTCGGCTTTTTCCGCGAGCTTCAATTGTTTGCCATCGAACGAGTGGAGGTGTTCGATGACGAATTCGTCCCACGCGTCGTAGAGGAACAGCACTTCAAACTTCCGCTCGCGGAACACTTCGTAATACGGACTCGCCTCGGCGGCTTCGCGATTCGCGGCGAGCAGGCAGTAGATCTCTTTTTGGTCGCCGGACATGCGCTTCACATAATCCGCGAGCGACGTCAGCTTGCCCTTGTCCATGGACGAAGATTCGAAGCG
>CAIWFB010000128.1 GCA_903911825.1 uncultured Verrucomicrobia subdivision 3 bacterium | reverse complement strand
CTCCTGCCAACACTTTTTTGCGAATCTCAGCCCAGTCTTCCATATTGCGATACATGCTTCATTGTTAATGAAGATGCCGCACTTTTGAACCGCCACGTCACACACATGACCCCGCCGCACTTTTCAGCCGCCGTTTACACGCTGCCCACCGAAACTTCCCCGCCGACATACATGAAAATGGCGATGACACCAAGAACGACGTGCGGATATTTCAGCACCCCCGCGCTGCGTTCGATTTGGCCCTCACCGATGTGCGGCAGTTGGATGAAAAAGAAAATCACCGCCAGCGCCACGAACACGATGCTAAACGCCAGATATGGCAGCTTGACCGAGTCCGCCCCGTGCGCGCCGGTCTTGGCGAAGTATTGGTAGATAAGAAATCCGCCGATGATCGGACCGATAGTTGTGCCGATGGAGTTGAAACCCTGCGCGAGGTTCAGCCGCGACGAAGCAGTTTTCTCCGGGCCGAGGATGGTGACGTAGGGATTGGCGGCAATCTGCAACATCGCAAAGCCAAGACCGACGATGAAGAGTGCGCCGAGGAACATGGGATACGACATCGCCACGGCCGCCGGCCAGAAGATGGCGCTGCCCGTGGCGGAGATCAGCAGGCCGATGACGACGCCGTTTTTGTAGCCAAGCTTGGCGATGGGGTCGCCCGTCGTGATGGAAATGATGAAATAAATCAGCGAGCCGACGAAGTAAGCGCCGAAGAACGCGAACTGCACGAGCATCGCCTGAAAGTAGGACAGCGTGAACGCTTCCTTGAACCGCGGGATGAGAATGTCGTTGAACACCGTCATGAAACCCCACAGAAAGAACAGCGAGGTCATGATGGCGAACGAACCGCGATAGTTCGCGCCGGTGCTGTTGCCGCCCGTGGCGGAAGTGGTAGTCGTAGTTATAGCTGCCATGATTATTTGATTTGAATTGTATTTCCTGAATTTTGGTTGTAGGTGCTGAAAAGACTTTTTGCTTGCAGGGTTTCCAGCAGTTCACTCCTGGACATTGGCTTGGTCAGTTGCACATTGAACTTCATGGGAACGCCCGGAGCGACATGGACGAAGTTGTCCGAGAACCGGGCGGACACACCGGGAATATTCAGCCAGACCCAAAGCGCCGGTTTTGCGGCGTGCACCGTTATCGTGTAATTTGTGCCCGAAACGGACACAGTGAATGACAATTGTGGATCATGCAGTTGTAGTTCTTTCGGGCGGGCGAGCAACACCACATTGTCCGAGGTCAATTTGCCGCCGCCGTCAAACTTCAGCCAAACCAGCAGATTCGTTGC
The DNA here is from genome assembly GCA_903911825.1 of uncultured Verrucomicrobia subdivision 3 bacterium. GTDB lineage: Bacteria > Verrucomicrobiota > Verrucomicrobiia > Limisphaerales > UBA11358 > UBA11358. The sequence continues at coordinate 2,622 of CAIWFB010000128.1, read as the reverse complement.
GCCTTGCGATTGCACCAGTTTGCCCAAGTCAATTGAGCCAACCACCGAACTTTTTTGTGCAGCTTGGATGACGTTTAGGCTTCCGTTACCAAGTTCCTTTCCGGCAAGATCGGTAACCTGCCAGTTAAGTTTTCCTTGAACCGGCTTCAATTCATCACTGGTAAGCCACAGCGCCACGGTGCCGTTGATGGCATTAAAATTTCCTGACACTAAAACCGGCGAATAAAAATGCCGGGCGCGAAATTGCAGCGCCTTCCACCGACCAAAATAATCCACCGACGACCAGGAAGTGCCGGGCCAGGTGTCGTTGTATTGCCAATAGACGCACCCCATGCTTTTGGGCATTTCGCGTCGCCAACCTTCCGCCGCAAACTCGATGCCGAAAGCCTGGTTGATCTGGCTCAACCAAAGCGTGCTTTCAAAATCTTTCGGCGCGCGGAAATTCATCCGCACAATCTTCATGATCTTGTCGGTTCCAATCTGGCCGTCGTCCGGCGACTCAACCGAGGCGCGGTTGGAACGCTCATGATATTTGACTGCGGGCGAATAAACATTGGTGCGATCTTCCGGCGCGGTGAACGCGGCCACCGTGGCGGGGACAGGAAAAGATTGAAAACCAAATTCGCTGATAAAACCGTGAATTTCGCGATACGCTTCAAACGGTTTGCCGCCGTGCCAGACTTCCCAGTAATGCACGTCGCCGCAATCGGGCGAGCCGGTGACATAAGCAGTCTGCGGCGCGAGAGATTGCATGACGCCGCCCAAGGTGTCTTTGAATAGCCGGTTGTAATCCGGCGTGCTCATCTTTCCGAGATTTGACTCGTTCTGGCCAATCTTCTCCCTGGGTATCCACTGCCAGGTATCGCCGCCCCGAAAAAACATAATCTCATTGTTGCCGCACCAAACCCCGATGCTCGGATGATGCCGCAGGCGTTTGACCTGCTCGACCGCCTCCTGTCGGACATTCGTAAGAAAATTGGTGTCGTAGGCTGGATAGGTTGAACACGCAAACTTGAAGTCCATCCAGACGCAAATGCCGAGCTCATCACACGCTTCAAACAGTTTGTTATCCTCATAATAGCCGCCGCCCCAGAAACGCAGCGTGTTCATATTGCAGGCCACTGCATCCGCCATGTAACGACGTAGTTGCGCTTTGGTTGACCGCGTGGGAAAGGCGTCCGCCGGAATCCAATTCGCGCCCTTGGCAAAGAACGGCATGCCATTAACCATGAAGTGCATCGGCTCGGAATCCGTTTGCTCCACAATTTTAATCGTGCGCAGGCCAATCCGCTTTTGCGTGGCATCCAGCAATTTTCCCTGGGCATCGCACAACTCCACACGCACGGTGTAAAGCGGCTGCGCGCCCATGCCTGCCGGCCACCACAGTTTCGGATGAGCGATAACCAGTTCCGCCGTCGCGTTGCCGCCGGCGAGCGCGGCGGCAATTGGATTTAGAATTTTTCCGTCTGGCGTGGTAACGGTAATCCGAGAATTCAAACCGGCTTGATTCTTTTCTTCGGTCGAAACTTGAACGGTCAATTTCACGGTTCCCGATTGACTGTGATCTTGAAGAATTTGCACGCCATCCAACCGCGCGGTGTCGAACGCGACCAGGTAAATGTTCCGCCAGATACCGCAGGTGATGAGCGTCGGCCCCCAATCCCAACCGAAGTTGCACGGCATTTTGCGCACATAGGCCGCTCCGGAATATTGCCAAGTCGGCAGATGCTGCTCGGATTCTTTGGTGCGAATTACCGGCAACACCGGATCAAACCGGATTTCAATTGAGTTTGTGCCCGGCTTCAGCAGCTTCTTCACATCAAACTCCCAAAGCCGATACATATTGTCCGCGCGGCCTAACTCCACGCCATTGACCAATACCGTCGCCAGGGTATCCAGTCCCTCGCAGTGCAACAGCAGATGCTCGTGCTTCAACATTTCGTCGCCGGTTTGAAATGTCCGCCGGTAAGTCCAACCAAGTTCACTGATCCACTGCACACGTTTTTCATTGTCGCGATAGAATGGATCCGGAATCCGTTTTGCTGCCAGCAAGTCGGTATGGATACAGCCGGGCACGGTGGCGGCGAACCAATCGTTGCTGCCGCTGGCCGATACTTGCCACACACCGCCTAGATCCAGCGAAGTTAAAGTGCTGGCATTGGAAAAAGAACCAGTGACGACGGAAAACGTGTTGCTAACAATTAGCGCCAGCGATAGAAATCTGATCGGGTGCTTCATGAAGGATTTGGCGTCATGGATTTTGTTCTTACTTTGTTGCTACAAGCGTTCTCCAAGTGTTCCTGCGGTCCACAAATCGAGCAGGCATGCCATGTCACTAAACGAGGCGGAACGACCGGAACGGACAAAATGACCACTGGCACAATTACCAGCCAGCACGATGCCCGTATCATCCAATCCTTTCAGCGCAGCTGCGAGGCAACCAGCGCCAAAATTATCACCCGCACCGGTCGAGATGAACGGTTCACGGCAATGCGGGCCGGGCACATACACCGTGCCATTGGCACTCGCGCAGGCAGCACCGTTGTTGGGGTGAACGATGACGCTGAGAGGGTTCGCTTTTCTGGACCACTGATTTGTTAGTCCGAGCATTGGTTTGATTTT
>CAIWFB010000127.1 GCA_903911825.1 uncultured Verrucomicrobia subdivision 3 bacterium | reverse complement strand
GATTCCTATGCGTTGCAAATTTTTGGACAACTGCTTTCCACCCACACCGGTCGTCTCTATAAGGATTTGGTCCTCGGTAACGGTGTCGCGACGGATGCCGGAGCGGCGCAATACTCGATGAAATGGGCTGGCTTTTTTGACGCTAGCGGGGAGGCTACGCCCGATAATTCACCGGCAGAAGTTGAAAATGCCATCTATGCGGAAATTGAAAAACTGCAACACACCGAAGTGCCGCCGGAAGAATTACAGAAGGTGAAAAATAATTTTGCTGCCGGCGAATATCGCAAGCTCAATTCCAACATGAGCATCTTGCACTCATTAATTTGGAGCGAAGGCGAAGGTGACTGGCGCGAAATCAATAACGCCAACGCCAAGCTTCAAGCGGTGACCGCCGCCGATGTCAAACGCGTGGCCAATCGCTATTTTACCAAAGAAAACCGGGCGGTGGCGACGTTCACGCGCAAAGCGGAACCGGCTAAAACTAACGAAAAATAATCCATTTTTTATCTCCCATGAAATCTGCCAACGCATTTTTATTCTTCCTCGTCGGAGCTGGTTTGCTCGCCACCACGGTTGTTGACGACGAAATTCCTGACCGCCCAGAAAAATTAAAATTTCCGCCACTCAAATACGAACCGCCAGTCGGCGACCAATTTCGCGTGGCGCTAAAATCTGGCCCCGTGGCTTATTTAGTGCCGGATCACGAGCGTCCGTTGATCAATTTCAGCATCTATATTCGCACCGGAACCTATCTAGAGCCGACGGACAAAGCGGGTCTCGCTGAACTCACCGGCTGGTTGATGACCTATGGCGGCGCGGGCACGAACACTGCCGATCAACTCGACGAACGACTCGCTTTTCTCGCCGCTAATTTGGGCGTAAACATTGGCGATACCGAGGGCACCCTTGGCTTTAATCTGTTGGCAAAAGATTTAGATGAAGGTCTTGGAATTCTGCGCGATGTCCTTTATTCACCGCATTTTCAGAACGACAAAATCGCGCTCCGTAAAGCGCAACTCCTGCAAGCCATGCAGCAGCGCAATGACGATTCCTCTGAAATCGAAGGTCGCGAAGCCAGCATTCTGTCACGCGGCGAAAATTTCTTTGAGAGCCGCCAAACCACTTCCAATTCCCTGGCCAGCATCACGCAAAGCGATCTTGAAATTTTTCACGACCGATGGTTTTGCCCTGCTAATTTTGTCGTAGGCGTCAGCGGTGATTTTGACCGCGACGAAATGATCGCGAAATTGGAAAAACTTTTCGCTGGGGGTCCACGTGGAATGGCCATGAATAAAAACATCGCACAAGGAGCGCCGCCCACCATCCCCACCAACTACACCTTCGCCGCGCCCGGCGTCTATCTTGTCAACAAACCCGAAGTGGATCAGGGCCGCGTGACGATGATGTTGCCTAGCATTTCGCGCGAAAACTCTGATTACATAGCTTGTTTAGTGATGAACAGCATTCTCGGCGGCGGCGGTTTCAGCTCGCGCCTAATGGGCCGCGTGCGCTCGGATGAAGGCTTGGCTTACGACGTTCACTCGCGTTTTCCCGGCGGCGTTTATTATCCCGGAATCTTCAGCATCGGCTTCCAATCCAAATCCCGCGCCGTGGCTTATGCCGCCCAACTTTGTCTGGAAGAATTGCGCCGCATCGCCAACGAACCGGTGACGGAAAAGGAATTGAACATCGCCAAAAAATCTTACATCAACACGTTTCCGCAGAAATTTGCCACTAAATCAGCGGTTGCAGATGGCTTTGCCAATGATGAATTCACTGGTCGCCACGCGAGTAATCCCGATTTTTGGAAAAATTTCCGCGCAAAAATTCAAGCCGTCACCGCCGCCGATGTTCAGCGCGTGGCTAAAAAGTATCTGACGCCCGATCAACTGGTCGTGCTCATCGTGGGCAATAAAGAAGAAATTCTCCTCGGCCACCCGAATCATCCGGCTAAACTGGAAGATTTATTAGGAAAAAAAATCACGAAATTGCCACTGCGCGACCCGCTGACGATGCTGCCAGTGAAGTAAAAACTTCAGACGCAGAAATTCGTAGAAATCTCAAAAAGAAAATTTCTTTCAACCGGCTTGCGTGATTTTTTGCGCTATTTGCCTTTTTGTCGGCTTTAAATTAGGCGGAGAAAGTGGTGCGTCTGGCGGGAATCGAACCCACGACAACCTGCTTAGAAGGCAGATGCTCTATCCAACTGAGCTACAGACGCAGTCCAGCCAGATTAACCCTGTGGCCGCGACACTGCAAGCACACCGCCGTTTGGCGAATAATTTCTAAGTCTCGCCAAAGCCATTTCAACGATTGAATTCGCCTCTGCAGCTTCCGCTCTGGGAATGGCTGCCGGTCGGTGACAATCAATTTCTTAGGGCTCTACGGCGAATCAGTTTCCAAAAACTTGCTGAAGCAAAATAGTCTTAGGTTTTTCCAAAATCGGTTGCGGCTTTTTTTAAAAGCGGCCTTTTTTCAACCGATAGATAATCAGAAATTTGCAATCGGTTGCGGCGAATCAAAATATAAACTTATGTCTCAAACTCTTGCGGAAAGTAAAAGCACCGGCCAGAAACTGGCGGGCAAATATCTCACCTTCACCCTGCACGAGGAATCGTATGGCATTGATGTGCTAAAAATTCGCGAAATCACCAAGTTGACCAACATCACGGTGGTGCCGCAAATGCCGGCTTATATCTGCGGGGTCATCAATCTGCGCGGAAAAATTATTCCCGTCATTGATTTGCGCCAGCGTTTTGGCTTTGAACGGATCGAGAACACTACCCAAACGTGCATCGTGGTGGTGCTCGTGAAATTGCGGGGCGGCAAACAAACGCAGATGGGGCTTCTCGTGGATGGTGTGGAGGAAGTCGTCAATATCGCCGCTGGTGATATTGAGGAGACGCCTGATTTCGGTTCCAGCTTGAGCACTGATTTGATTCTTGGCATTGCCAAGATCAAAGGCGCGGTTAAAACCTTGCTCGATATTGACCGGGTTATCAGTGGCGAAGAGTCCAATTAATTTAAATCAAAAAAAACTAAGAACTAGATATGAAAAAAATGACCATCGGAAAGAAAATTGCCATTGGCTTTGGCGCGCTGATCCTCATCGCGGGCTTTTTGGGAGGAATCGCCGTCTTTGATATGAAGTCGGTGGAGACGGAAGCCACGGCGCTGGCCAAAACGTATGTGCCGGAATCAGAGATCGCGGTAAATCTGGGTGATGCCAGTGCCCAGGTGCAACTCGCAGTGCGCACTTTTGGACTAACTTCAGAAGACACACAGCTGGAGTTGGCCCATAAAGCTCTGGCGGAAGTGCACGCGCACCAGCAATCGGCCCAGAAACTTTCCGATGAGCACCCGGAACTAGTGAAGTTGGCGCAAAATCTCAAAGAATTGGCCCCGGCGCTCAAAAGCTACGAAGACTTGCTTGCATTAACGGTGACGAAGAATCAGGAGATTGTTTTGGATCGCAATAAATTAAATAAGTCCGCTGCGGAATTCATCTCCGGTATTGATGCAGTGCTCGCGTCGCAAAAAACTAAAATTGAAAATGAAATTAAATCCGGGGCGGATGCTACCAAGGTTCAACAGCGCGTGACCAAAATTGAGTTGGCCAATACCATTCGCGGCAGCGGTAACGCTGCGCGCATCGCGGTTTTCAAATCGCAAGCCTTGCGTGATCCGCAACTGATTCAAGACGGCCTGACTAATTTTGACGTTATGGATAAAAAGTTTGAGGAACTTGCTCCACTGCTGGCTTCACAAGCGGACATTGATGAAATCAAAAGCGTAAAAGAGTCTGCCACTAACTACCGCGATACCATGAAGGAGCTCATGGCGGATAACCTTTCGCTCTTGGAAATCGCTAAGCAACGGGTCGTTGCGGCTGCGCTCGTTGATAAAATCACTTCAGACACCGTCGACACTGGCATGAAACGCACGGTGGAGGCGGCTGACGCCTCAACCAAAACACTGGCCACGGCTTCCTTGGTGATGGTGGTCGGCTTGGTCGGGGCCATCGCTATCGGCATCGCGGTCGCATTTTTCATCATCCGCAATACGAACAAGGTGCTGACGAATGTGGCCGATTCGCTGGATACGGGCTCTAATCAAGTCGCTTCCGCCGCCGGTCAAGTTTCTTCCGCCAGCCAGACTTTGGCCGAAGGTGCCAGCGAACAAGCCTCCTCGCTTGAAGAAACGAGTTCGTCGTTGGAGGAAATGTCTTCCATGACCAAGCGCAATTCAGAAAACGCTCAGAAAGCCAATGATCTGGCCAAACAAGCGCGCGAAGCCGCTGATCGGGGCGTTGGCGACATGGATGCCATGGCTGCCGCCATGCAAGCCATCAAAGTTTCTTCGGACGATATCGCCAAGATCATCAAGACGATTGATGAAATCGCCTTCCAAACGAACATCCTCGCTTTGAACGCCGCCGTGGAAGCCGCCCGCGCCGGGGAAGCCGGCATGGGCTTCGCTGTTGTCGCTGATGAAGTTCGCAATCTCGCCCAACGCTCGGCTGCGGCGGCCAAAGAAACTGCTTCCAAGATTGAAGGTGCCATCACCAAAACCGGCCAAGGCGTCGAGATCAGCACCAAGGTTTCGCTGACGTTGAATGAAATCGCAACCAAAGTCCGGCAGGTGGATGAGCTCGTGACCGAAGTCGCCAGCGCCTCACGCGAACAGACCGACGGAATTGTGCAGATCAACACCGCTGTTGGGCAGATGGACAAGGTCACCCAATCGAACGCCGCCAGCGCCGAGGAAAGCGCCGCCGCCGCCGAAGAACTCAACGCTCAATCCGTGACCATGAAGCAAACTGTTGGAGAATTGCTTGAATTGGTCGGCGGCACGAGCAAGCCGCAAACGATAAAACATTCTTTCCACAACCCGCCTGCGGCTCACAAAACCATCACCACCTCAACCAACGGCCATGGCCATCATCGTAGCGGCAGCGCCCCGATGATGACCTCAGCTCGGAAAGAAATTCCGCTGGAAGGTGACTTCAAAGATTTTAGTGAAAAGTTTTAAAAGAAAATCCCACCGAGCCTGCGCGGCTAAAACGTAAACATTAATTTCGCGGCCAGTGATCCAAAGATATCTTTGCCTTGCTGGCCGCGAAATTGCGCACTGCGCGTGACGTGCGTAAAACTTAATTCCAAATGGCGACACGGCTGCACCGCGAAGCCCCAAATGATGTCGCTGACAAAAGGATATTTATCCACCGATGCGCTCTGGCGAATGGTGTTACCATC
>CAIWFB010000126.1 GCA_903911825.1 uncultured Verrucomicrobia subdivision 3 bacterium | reverse complement strand
GCCGCCTTTCCCGTGGACGTCTGGATCGAACGCGCCCTGCAAACCCTGTATTTCCCCCGTCGCCGCGCGAGTGCCAAGCGACTGCGCACGCTCGCCGCCACCCATTTCGGCCCCCACGCCGGTTACGCCCAACAATACCTCTTCCACTACATGCGCACCCAACCCACCCGCCCGCCCGCCGCCGCCTGAAACGCGCCTTTTAGCCGACCAAACACGCTCCACCCGCCAAAACTCGCGTTTTTTGCCACTTTTGGCGTGTTTTGGCTCATTTTAGCCACCTGACTTGTCACAACCGGAGTTTCATTTGCCACAACTGAAGCTTCGTTTGTCACGAACGGAGTTTTGTTTGTGACAAACGACGCTTCGGTTGTGGCATCCGGCGTGCCGGTTGTCACATTTGGCACGCCGATTGTGGCATTTCTCGCGTCGGTTGTGGCATTACTCACGAGCAATGCGACGTTGCTCGCGTTGGTTGTGACGTTGCTCGCGAGATTTGTGGCTTTGCTCGCGTGGTTTATGGCGGGGCGGAGGGCGCGGGGCGCGGGGGGCGGGGCGGGCTTAGTTGGCCCAGAAGATGCCGGTGGAACTGACGGGCATAAAGCGTCCGTCGCCAAGGTATTGCAGCTCGACGGCGGAGCCAAAACTGCCGGTGACGGAGCCGTTGGTGCCCTTGGTGCTGGCGGTGTTTTGGGGGGTGGCTTGCCAGGCGTAGATCTTGCCGGTGACGGTGGTGTTCTGGCAGACGGCGGCGACTTTGGCACCGTCGTCGGAGGCGGCGACACCGAGGAAATGTTGTTCGAGCGGCAGGGATTGCAAGGTCCAGGTGAGGCCGTAGTTGGCGGAGAAGTAGATGCCGCTGATGGCGTTGGTGGTGGGGTTGTTGATGACGGCGGCGAGGCGTCCGCCATCGCTGGAGGCGGCGAGGGCGGACCACGCGGCGGCGGGGGCATTGCTCTGGGCGATCCAACTGGCGCCGGCGTCGGCGGAGGTGTAGATGCGGCCGCCTTTGACGGTGGCGGCGAGTTTGGTGCCGTCGGCGGACATGGTGATGGCGCTCCAATTGGCGGGGGGCGCGGTGGCGGTGCTCCAGTTGGCACCGGCGTTGGTGGAGAGGTAAATGCCGCCGCCGTAGGCGATGGCCGCGAGGCGAGTGCCGGTATCGGAGCAGGCAACGCCGGCGAGCGGGAGGTTCTGGAGGGCGGTGGAGTAATTGGAGCTCGCACCGTAGTTGCTCCAGACGTAAACGGCGGCGTTGCTGATGCAGGCGGCAAAGGTGCTGCCGTCGCCCGAGGCGGCAATGCCGGTCCACGGATAATTTCCGGGGGTGAGCAATTTCCACGTCACGCCACTATCGGCGGAGGTGATGACGCCGCCACCCACGGTTGCGCCGAACAGATGGTTGCCATCCGCCGAGGAAGCCAAGGAAGTGGGCGAAAAGGTGGTGGAAACGCTGCTCCAATTTTTGCCCGCGTCGGTCGAGGTGTAGAGGCCGCCACCACCGCTGGCCGACGCGACCATTTTCAAACCGTCCGCCGCCGCCGCAATGGCTTGCCAGCCGAGATTCGCCGCGTTCGCCTTCACCCAAGTGGAGTTGCTCGCCGTGTAGAACGTGCCGGCGATACTTTGCCCGGCGTTCTGGGCGATGCGCCAGCCACCCACGCTCGCACCCGAAATCCGCACGATTTCGCCGCCAAGCGCATCCGTCGGCAAGATAATCGTGGTGAGGTTGGAACTGGTCACGATGTAACCCGTATCAATGCTCGCCTGCTGCACGGTGCCCGTGACGAACTGCCAACCGACGAGGCCGTTCCCGTAAAAACTGCCGACGAAACTATTAAAGCGATTAGTGAAATTATTCTGGCCGGTAAAGGTCTGGTTATGATCGAGCAACGCGACGTTCGTGGTGAGCCGCGCATCCGCCACGGTGCCGCTGGTGAGATTGGAGGCATTGAGGTTATTCACGAACAGGCCATTGCCAAAAAAGGTGCCGCTGAAGGCATTGCCGCCGTTGGTGAAATTCACCGAGCCGCTGTAGTTACCGCTGACTTGCGCGGACGGCAAGGTGCCGACCAATTGCGTCGTCGCCAGCCGACCGAGCAAGTTGCTCGCGCTATTCGCAAAGATGGCATAGGGCACGGGCGCGAGCAGTTGACGCGGCCACAGCACGGTGAAGGCATTGGTGTTGCCATTGGTGCGGACACCGAGCGCGAGCCAGTAATTCGTGCCGGTGAAAACGGAACCGAAATCCAGAGTGCTGGTGAACAAACCGTTCGTGACGCCGGTAGCGGCGTTGGTCTGCGCGCCGCTGATGGCGTTGCCATTGGTGTAAGCGTCGTAGAGGGCGAACTTCAAATCATACGCGCCGGTGGCGGCAACGCCCGCGTCATTCAGGCGGCCCTGATAAGTGAAAGCGGTCCCTTGCGCGCAAGCGTCCGAGACGACAAAAAAAAGGGACGCCAGCATCAGCGCGCCCCGGATAACGATACGGTTCATGAAATTTTTACGGTGCGGAAACGTTAAGGCACGGTGGCCGGGATGTCAAAACGGTGAGCGAGAAGTTGGCGGATGTCCGCTGGCGGCTGCAGCTCGGCAATGGTTTTATTTTCCACGGCACCAGTGACGATCCACCATTTGAGTAGCGCGATTTCATCGGCCGTGGGCTGCGGCTTGCCGGCGGGCGGCATATGGTCATCGCTATCCAGCGGGAGCAACAGGCGTTGCACCAAAGCGCTGCCCGCCGCATCGCCCGGTTTCACGACGGCACCGTTTTCACCGCCCTTGAGCACGGCGGCAAACGAATCCAAACGCAAAGCAGCTTTCGCTTTGGCCACGCCGTGACAATTGCTACAGGTGTGTTCCATCACGGGTAAAATAACACCTGCGAAAACGGGAAGTTGCTGAAAATCTTTTACAGCTGTGGGCGCGGGAATTTTTTCGGCGGGAGTAACGCCCAGAATTTTTTTGACAAACCCCGGCGCATACCGCGTGAGGTAATCGCTCCCATGCGTGAGCGAACCACCGAGATGTCCCGTTGCGCCCAGCACCACAAAGGTGGCAAACAAACTGGCGTGATAAGCCGCGCGCCGACCGGTGCGGTAACACACCGCCGCCGTCACCGTGCCCACGGCGGTAACGATGCCCAGCCATTTGTGCCACGCCAAAGTTGATTCGTCATAGCCGCCACCAAGGGAAAGTAACCAACCGCAAACCACGGTGACCACGGTGAGCGGCGTCGCCACCAACAAGATGAAGCCCGCACTGGCATTGGCATTTTGGTAACGGGGCAACCACGCGATCATTTCCAACAGCGCCAGCACGATAATCATGCCGATGGGTAAATGAACCAATAATGGATGCAGGCGTCCGGCGAAAAGAAGGATTTCCGGCGTTTGATTCACAGTAAAATTTAGTTTCGGATTGTTGGCACGAAAGCACGTTGAATCAAGCGCATTCTCGGCCGCCACCACTGGGCGACCAAGCTAGCAGAGCGCGTCACACGCCGATGGATTTAACGGTCATCCGAATCCAGACGGCCGACCGGAAGCTCAATCGGGCATGACCACGGCGGCGGTTTCGCGGCGGTGACGAACTTCGCCGTGCAGATTGAATTCTTTCGGATGCGCAGCGGACAAGTTCGTGAGCATCTGACCGGAGATGATGTGAAAACTCTGCGCCCACGCGAGCGGCGTGTTGTGGCCGGTCTGATCGCCGAGATACATTTCCGGCACGCAACCGTCGGGCGTCATGTTCTTTTCAAGCAACTGAAAATAATGGATAGCTTTCTCGAAGTAAGCGCGGCGCTGTTCCCAAGTAAAGAGTATTTTCCGGTGGCCGTGAGCGAAATCGTGGCCGTGCTCCGCGAGTTTGGCGTAACAAATCGCCAGCCACGCGAAGCCCAACGGCCATTCGGCAGTTTCGTTAAATCCGGGCACAAGTCCTTTGCCGCAATAGACGTCGCCGGGATAACGGCGCACGCCGCGTTTGCCCACGAGATTGGTCTCGATGTTTTCCAGCAGCGTTTCTTTCATCTCGAAGTCCACGATGTTGTAGGGCCAGATGAGACTGAGCTGCGACATGTCGTATTGGCGCGTGCCGGATTCGCGCGGCAAGAGGCGGGTCAAGGCTTCACGACCACCAGCGATCATGCGTTGGCTAATGGGAACGTAGTGGCTGATATCGATCTTGTGTTTGTATTTGTAATCGTAGTAGCCCTGATCGAACCACATCATCAGACCACCCAGCACCGCTCCGAAACTGCTGGAGTGATCTTCGGGGCCTTCTTCCCACATGCCGTAATCTGCTTCAAAGCCCATGTTGAAAATGTAATTGCGGATGTGGCTGATGAGCATGAAATCTTCGCGCGTGAAGCGGAAGCCATAACCCTTCTTCATCAAGTCGCCCATTTTATACATGAAGAGCCCATAGACATCGAGTTGATGATGGCCCCACGCGTCCGTGATGGTGTCGAGTGTAGTCGGGTGGACGCGCGCGGGCATGAACTGGCCGGTCTGATGGCGCACGTCCGGCTTGATGATGGACGCCTGCACGATGAGGGGATGAAATTTCTTAAAAATATCCAGCACGAGCCGGAAGCTCTCGACCATTTTATCGAAGCAGCCGAGATATTCGTTCGCGTAAGTGGCGAACATAATGTCGCGAATCCAGAAAACATTATAGGCATCGCCGGAACCATCTTCGGCGGTATAAGGACTGGCGATGTAGCCACCGTTTGGGCGACGCATGCGTTCCAGTTGCTGATGAGAAATCTTGAGCCGGTCTTCGAGTGAAAGGTCGTGAAATGTCTTCATGTATAAATGCAATCGTCCCTTGATCGTGGTGCCTCAGGTCGGCTCCTTGGTTTGAGCTTGTCCCAACGCAGAAAAGAGTGCCGAGAATTTTCGGAGAATCAAGCCCGAGGATGAAGAACCTCGGTGGGCGCACTGCAAAACGAATTACAATTTCAAATCCGCCAAGCCGGGATCGTTGTCGTGCGCAATCTTCCGCATCTTCTTGATCGCGGCACCCATGTTGTGTTGCCGAAAGAGCGCGGTGCCCGCGACAAAAGTATCCGCCCCAGCCCGAGCGCATTCGGCGACGGTGGCGTTGTTGATGCCGCCATCCACTTCGAGACGATACTTCAAATTTTTCTCACGCCGCCACGCATCAGCCTGCTGAATTTTTGGGAGACATTCGTGAATAAAACTTTGTCCACCAAATCCCGGATTCACCGTCATCACGAGTAGCAAATCAATCTTGTCGAGGAACGGTTGCACGGCGGTGATGCTGGTGGGCGGATTGACCGCGAGACCCACTTTTTTTCCGAGCGAACGAATTTTCCACAACAGCGGCGCCACGCGTTCACCGAGTTCCACGTGAACAATGATCTGATCAGCCCCGGCTTTGACGAAGGGTTCGAGGAGAATCTCTGGCTTGCCGCACATGAGATGCACATCGAAAAATAATTTTTTCGCGTGCGGACGAACGGCGGCGACGACATCGGGGCCGTAGGAAATATTCGGCACGAATTGGCCATCCATGATGTCGAGGTGCAGCCAATCAGCGCCAGCGCGTTGGGCCCTTTCGGCCTCCTTGCCCAAGCGGGTAAAGTCGGCGGCAAGCAGTGACGGCGCAATAATCATGGGCGCAAGGATAGTAGATGGAGCCGGGGAGATGAAAGTTGGAAAATCCAACTGCGTGCCACTGCGCCGTTTCATTGGACATCTAAACAGCGGCGGACAATGAGCGCGAGCGCCTGCGGCAGATAGGGTTTCTGGAGATAATTCAGATCGGGATCCAACTTAAAATCTTTACCCAACACATCAGTTCCGTAACCGGTGGAAAAAATAACTTTTTGGCCCGGCTTCTGCAGCCACAGTCTTTCGGCTAGCTCGCGACCATTGATTCCGCCGGGCATGATGACGTCGGTGAAGACGAGATCGATTTCGTTTTGGTAATCTTTCCAGATTTCCAACGCGTTGTTGCCATCCACCGCTTGAAAAACGCGGTAGCCGTGGCGGTTCAGCGTGCGAGTGACAATCTCGCGCAAGTCGCGCTCGTCCTCGACCACCAAAACGGTTTCGGTGCCGCCCCGAGCGCGAAATTGCGTATCAAATTGTTCCGGTTCCACCACTGGCGTGTTCGTCGTGTGCAGATAAATATTAAAAGTTGTGCCCTCACCAAGGGTGCTTTGTAGATCAATCCAACCCTTGTGCTGCTTGACGATGCCGTAAACTGTCGCGAGCCCAAGGCCAGTGCCCTTGCCTAATTCCTTGGTGGTGAAAAATGGCTCGAAGATGCGCGGCAAATTTTCGGGAGGAATCCCGCAGCCCGTGTCCGTGTGGCTAAGACAAATATATTTTCCGGGCCGCACATCAGCGAACAAACGCGCTTGCTCCTCATTAAATTCGCGGTGGCTGATGCGGATATTTAGTTGCCCACCCTTCGGCATGGCGTCCCGGGAATTCACGGACAGATTCAAGATGATCTGCTCCATCATGATGGTGTCCGCTTCGGTCAAAGCCGGCTCGCTGCTGAAATTCAATTGCAGCGCAATATCTTCGCCCAACAACCGCCCCACCATGTCCGACATTTTATCCACGACGCGGTTTAAATCCAGTGGGCGCGGATTAAAAATCTGTTTGCGACCGAACGCCAGTAATTGCCGGGTGAGCCCCGCCGCGCGTTCCGAGGCCTGCTTGATCTGCTGCGCCGAAAGCATCGCTTTCGGTTCCAACTTGTGCATCGTGAGCAACGAAGCATGACCCAGAATGATGGTGAGAATGTTGTTAAAATCATGCGCGATGCCGCCGGCCAATTGACCGATCGCTTCCATTTTCTGCGACTGGCGCAATTGATCTTCCAAACGTTTCTGCGCCGTGACATCGCGGAACAAACTAAGGAGCAAACGGGGTTTGCCGCCGGATTCCACATACGAATCCGTGATCTCAAAACGCACGGTTCGCCCATCATGCAAGGTGAATTCACGCTCACTCTTATCCTGCACCAAGCCTGTGCGAAAGGAGGCAAGGTGATTCCTCAACATCTTTTCCCAATCGGCACTCGGCGCATAGACCAGAGTGAACGACCGGCCATCCAACTGCTGCGCCGTCATGCCAACCAGCCGACAGAAAGCGCTATTAACCGCGACGATATTTCCGTTCTCATCGGTCAAACGCATGCCGTCCACCGAATTTTCCCAGACGGAACGAAATAGCGTCTCGGAACTGCGCAAAGCCAACTCCGCCGCGCGGCGTTCGGTGACATCGCGCACATGGAACAACAAGGCGGGTTGGCCATCATACTCCACCCGCACCACGCGGATTTCTACCGGCACCGTGCGCCCATCAGGTCCCAGACTTTCACTTTCGATCCAAGAAACTTGGCCGGAGGCGAGCCTTTGAAAATCCAAGCGTGCGGTCTCCCGCTTGGCGGCCGGCAAAAGATCGTTGATGGCATTTTTACCGATCAATTCTTCCCGCGTCAGACCATGCAACGTGCAAGCGCTGCGGTTGGCATCCAACACATTGCCCGTCATATCCTCCACAAAAATTGCGTCCGGTGAATTCTGAAACAGCTCGCGAAAACGGCGTTGGCTATGACGCAATTCTTCTTCCACCCGCACTCGTTGCAAAGCGCCGCCGCACTGATCCGCCAAAGCACTCAAGGTCTCCACATCCCGTTCGTAATAGCTGTTAGCTTCTCGCCGCTGAAGAAACAAGACGCCCACCACGCGACCAGCATCGTGGATCGGCGCAATCATCGTCGTGCCCGGCTTGTCGCCCGTTTCCTGTGCCGTAATCAATTCCGCCCCCCGGAGAATAACCCGCTGCACGATGGTGTTGGCAATTTTCGGCTGCGGAGAGGCAGGAATTTCCACGCGTTGACCTTCCACCGTCGTGATGGTGAGCAGCGAAACCACTTCATCTTTTTCCGCCGAATATAAATCCAGCGAAAAATCGTTCCACCGAAACAATTCATCAGCCGCTTCGCAAATGAACATCGCCGCCTCAGAGGCCGTAGTGACCGCGCTCAAATTATGGCTCAACTTGCTGAAGATCGCGTTCTGCTGCGCAGCGCGGCGACGCACCGTCACGTCCGTCGCCATCGTCAGCGCTGCCAATCGCCCATGGAACGCCAACGGCGACCAATTGACCTCCATCTCCACAACGGTGCCGTCCTTCTTCCGTTGCCGCCAAATCTGTCCCAGCGTCTGTGCATCCCAAACTTCCTTGCCCACACTGCGGTCGAGGTCTGGGGCGCGCAAATCAGTCAGCGTCATCGCCAAAAATTCTTGATGCGAAAAACCGTAATGCACCACCGCCGCCTCATTGACTTCGAGAATTTTCTGGCTCTCCAAATCAAAAACCCACATCGGATGCGGATTGCCCTGGAATAATAAACGGTATTGTTTTTCGCTGCGGCGAACCTCTTCTTCGGCGGCCTCGCGGCGGCCGCGTTCCGCTGCTTCCGCCACCGCCCGCCGCACTGCCGCCGGCAAACGATCCCGCCGCTGCTTGAGAATATAATCGGTGGCACCCGCCTTGAGACTTTCAATGGCCGCCTGCTCGCCGATGGTGCCGGACATCAGGATAAATGGCAGACTGGGTCGCTGTTCGCGGACGATTTTGAGAGCTTGCAGACCGTTAAAAGTTGGCAGATGAAAATCTGAAACGACCAGATCCCACTTACGATTCAGGAGTTCCCGCTCGAAGTCCGGTCGGTTATCTACGTTGGTAATTTCTGCCGACAAGCCATCCGCCGCCAATTGCTCCCGCATCAAGAGTGCGTCAGCCGGTTCATCCTCCAAGTGTAAAATTTTCAGCGGTTGCCCCATGTAACTACTTCCGCACAAACAATCATCCCCACCTCTAAAAGTAAAGCGTGGACGGGATTTTTCCGCATTGACTTCGCGCGGTAAATCGTTAGTTTCTGCGACTCTTTAGCAAACAAATTACGAATTGATATGCCGAATACGAAGTCAGCCGAACGCCGCGTGCGCAATAGCGCCCGCAAAAAACTCCAGAACAGCGCCGTCAAATCCAAATTGCGCCGCGTTGAAAAAGAATTCCGCGCCGCCTTGGTGGCCGGCAAGAAAGACGACGCCGTCAAATTACTCCCCGGCGTTTTCTCCGCTTATGACCGCGCGGTCAAGTCTGGCGTCGTTACTCGCCCCACGGCGAACCGCAAGAAATCCCGCCTGACGGTTTCGCTCAAGAAATAAGCTCCCTCTTTCAAATAAAAAACGCCCAGTTTTCACTGGGCGTTTTTTATTGGGCGAAACTGCCGCTCACTTCGGAAAGAATAACTTCGGTTTGGCCAGACCCATTTTTGCCAACCGGAATTTCATCCCCGTGCCCAGACAGCCGAAGCCGTATTTGCAGCTCCGGCGAAAGTTGATCGAAGACGCTTCCGCAAAATACTTCGTCGGGCAGCTCACTTCGCCGATGGTAAAGCCGTGCCAAAGAATCTGCGCAAGCATCTGATTATCGAACACGAAGTCATCCGAATTACGCTGCAAGTCCGGCATCACTTTTTCCAACAGCTCCCGCGAGAACGCCCGATAGCCCGTGTGATATTCCGAAAGCTTCGCGCCGAGCAGCATATTTTCGGCGGCGGTCAAAAACCGGTTCGCCACGTATTTCCAGCCCGGCATTCCGCCTTGCAATGAGTAACCGCCGAGAATGCGGCTCGCCAGCACGCATTGATGCAGGTCGTTCGCGATGATCGAAGCCATCGCCGGAATCAGCTTGGGCGTGTATTGATAATCCGGGTGCACCATGATCACGATGTCCGCGCCCGCCGCCAGCGCCAACCGGTAACACGTCTTCTGATTGCCGCCGTAGCCCGTGTTCTTTTCGTGCACATGCACCCGCACGCCCAACAGCGACGACGCCACTTCGACCGTGTTATCGCGGCTGCGATCGTCCACGAGAATGATCTCATCCACGATGCCTTGTGCGTGAACTTCGTCCACGGTTTTCATGACGGTTTTGGCCGCGTTGTAAGCCGGCATCACCACGACAATTTTCTTTTTGAAATACATTTTAACCTTCGGTTGCCGCGCATCCTGCCCCAACTCCGCAATTCCACAAAGCGAAAAAATCCCTTTCCCGCGCCCGCCATGGCTGCTAAACCAGTCCGCACCATGCCGAAACGCCACTGCCACCACTGCGGCCACACCTTTGACCTGCCCGATGCCCGGATCGGCGAAGCCTTCCCCTGCCCCGCCTGCGGCAAAAATATCATGCAGGCGCCCGACCACATTCTGCATCGCGAAAAAATCCGCCTCACCGTTACCGCGCCCACCGCCGCTGACAACTGGCGCGCCCCGCGCATCGCCGAAATCGCCCGCAGCATCATCGCCAACGTCCAGCTCGTCATCGTCGGCAAAGAAACCCAAGTGCGCCTCGCCATTGCCGGATTATTTGCCGAAGGCCATATCCTGTTCGAAGACGTCCCCGGCGTCGCCAAGACCATGCTCTCCCGCGCCATCGCCACCAGCGTGGGTTGCTCCTTCAAACGCATCCAATGCACGCCCGACTTGCAGCCCGAGAACGTCATCGGCGACTACATCCTCGACCCCACCACCGGCCGCCCCGACATCCGCTTTGGCCCCATCTTTGCCCAAATGGTTTTGGTGGATGAAATCAATCGCGCCAGCCCCCGCACCCAAGCCGTCCTCCTCGAAGCCATGGGCGAAGGCAGCGTCTCCATGGACAAAACCACCTACCGACTCGAACGCCCCTTCATGGTCATGGCCACGCAGAACCCCATTGAATCCGAAGGCACCTTTCGCCTGCCCGAAGCCCAGATGGACCGCTTTCTCCTGCGCCTAAGCCTCGGTTACCCCGATGCCGCCGAGGAGATCAAGATGTGCCAACGCATCCAATCCCAGCACCCCATTGAAAAACTGGAAGCCGTCGCCAACGCCGAACAAATCCTGAAATGCCAGCAAGGCGTCCGCGAAATCATCGTGCCCGCCGGCGTCTGCGAACAGATCGTGCGCTTCATGCACGCCACCCGTGCCCATCCTGCCCTGCGACTCGGCGCCAGCCCGCGCGGCTCGCTGGGACTCTTCCGCATGGCCCAAGCCCTGGCCGCCATTGAAGGCTTGGACACCGTGGAACCCCGCCACCTCCGCAGCGTGGCCGAAGTCGTCCTCGCCCACCGCCTGCTCGTGAACCCCGCCGCGCGCACCGACTACCCCGATGGCAACGCCGTCATCCGCGAACTGGTGGAGAAATTATTTCCGGCTTAGCCAATCCCGTTGTGGGTTGATTTTGTTTACCGTAGCCGCCCGCCAAAGCGCCAGAGGACTGGCGCACTCCAAGACGCGTTGCGTTCGCCTAACGTCAGAAAACCGCGCGCAGCGTCTTGGAGTGCGGCGGCCCTCCGCCGCTTTCCCACGAGCAAACTTTCTCCTGATGGCTTTGGTAGCAGCCGACGTGAGCTCGGCTCTAACTAATTTTCCCGCTCTGAAATTAAAATGAGCGGACTCACGTCCGCTGCTACCAGCTTGAAGGCTACGGCAATAACCGCACTCGATAGAACTGCTGGCCAGTGGCATCGGCGGCGTTGGTGGTGGTGATCTGATTGTTCGTAGCCGTGATGGGAGCGCCCACATCCTGCCAGACAGGGACAATGAGGTTGGTGGTGGTTTGCAGTTGGTAGGTGAAGTTAGGAACTGTGGCCCAAGCGAAATTAATGACACCATTCGACGCCGAAAAATTTGAGGCAATCGGCGGCAATTGAAAATTTACCGACGCCACGCTGCTCGTCACGCTACCGGATGTGCTGGTGATAATGACTGAATAATTACTCGCATTGTTAAAATTGACGTTGAATAAAGTCAGATAGGGCTTATTTGAAAACGTCACCTTTCGAATGCGATAATTATTTTGATCTGTGATTAAAAGGTTCCCGGCGACATCCACCGCCACGCCAGAGGGCAGACTAAGAGTCGCATTGGTTGCCAAGCCGCCATCGCCACTGAACGAATTGGTTCCGTTGCCGGCAATGGTCGTGATGATTCCGTTTGTTCCAACCTGCCGGACACGATTATTGTTTAGATCGGCAATTAACAAGTTCCCCTCTGAGTCCACGGTAACACCAGTAGGACTATTTAAACGGTTGGTAATAGCCCATCCTCCGTTTCCTGAAAAGCCTCCAATGCCATTTGTGCCCGCGACCGTTGTGATGAAGTTATTTGTGTCCACCTTTCGAATTCGATTATTGCTTTTATCGGCAATGAAAAGATTGCCGAAGGCATCGAACGCTATGCCAGACGGATTGTTCAAGCTGGCATTAGTGGCTAATCCGCCATCTCCGGAATACGTAGCGGTTCCCTTGCCCGCGACAGTTGTTATGATGCCATTTGTGTCCACCTTGCGTATGCGCTGGTTGCTTTGATCAGCAATAAACAAATTGCCTATAGCATCCACCGCCACGCCAGCGGGAGAATTCAAAGTGGCATTGGTGGCGGCAGCACCGTCGCCAGAATAACTCGCGGTGCCATTCCCTGCGAAGGTGCTGATACGACCATTGGTGCCAACCATGCGAACTCGGTGGTTGCTTTGATCTGCAATGAATAGATTGCCAGCATTATCCACAGCCACGCTGTTAGGATTGTTCAACCTCGCATTACTCGCCAAACCGCCATCACCGGAGAAACCGGCAGATCCGTTGCCTGCAACGGTCGTGATGACACCATTTACATCTACCTTGCGAATTCGTTGCAGGCTCCTATCCGCGATGAAAAAGTTTCCCACCACATCCGCCGCACCGCCAATAGGTAAGCCAAAACGCGCGCTAGTGGCGGAACCGGTATCACCGGTGTAGGTGCCTATACCATTGCCAGCAACCGTGGTGACGATGCCATTGGTGTCCACCTTCCGGATTCGATTGTTGCCATTGTCTGCAATGAGAAGATTTCCATACGTATCCGTGCTCACACGAGTCGGAAAACGCAAATTGCCAAAGACCACAGTCGTGATAATTCCATTCGTGTCCACCTTACGAACGCGGTTGTTAAGGGTGTCCGCGATAAATAAATTGCCAGCCATGTCCGTCGTGACTCCTTTAGGTTGGTATAGCGTGGTGTTTGTAGCTGCCACGCCGTCACCCATATAACCTGCAAGGCTACTATAACCTGCTACGGTCGTGATAATGCCATTCGTATCCACCTTGCGAATGAGGCTGTTCACATGATCCGTGATGAATATATTTCCCACCGAGTCCACCGCCACGCCTAGAGGATATTCCAAGCCCGCGTTAGTAGCCGCTCCGCCGTCACCATTGTAGCCTTCAATTCCTGTGCCTGCCACTGTCGTAATAATTCCGCTCGTATCTATTTTTCGTATCCGATAATTCCGACTATCGGCAATAAACAGGTTGCCCGCCGAGTCCATGGCCAAGCTTGTCGGTTCATATAACCCCGCACTGCTAGCTGGCCCGCCATCCCCAGAATAACCACCCAATGGATTGAGATTACTGTTAAAACCATTCGGCCCAGCCACCGTGGTGAAACGACCAGCTGTATCAACCTTACAAATCCGGTGATTTAACTGATCGGCAATAAATAAATTCCCCACTGCGTCAACAACAACGCCAGCGGGATTGTTCAAACTTACTGAACCAACCAAACCGCTGCCTCGGTAAAAGTTGTCCGAATATCCAATCCCCGCCACTCTGGTAATAATGCCATTCGTCCCTACTTTTCGGATGCTATGGTTGCCGGAATCCGCAATAAAAATATTTCCAGAAGCGTCCACAGTGACGCCTTGCGGAGAACT
Source organism: uncultured Verrucomicrobia subdivision 3 bacterium (assembly GCA_903911825.1). Classification (GTDB taxonomy): domain Bacteria; phylum Verrucomicrobiota; class Verrucomicrobiia; order Limisphaerales; family UBA11358; genus UBA11358. Next base: position 3,312 of record CAIWFB010000126.1, on the reverse strand, counting down.
CAACCCAGCAAGTATGGCTAAGCCACCGTCGCCAAGATTCGCTAACCCACTGCCATTGCCCGCTAAGGTGCTGATGATGTTGTTCGGTAGATTCGTGCCGTTCTGCTGCCATTGATACGTCAGCGGACCGATACCAGTGGCCATGACACTGAAGGTGACCTTGCTTCCCAAATAAACCGTCTGGCTGATGGGTTGGTTGGTGATGACCGGCTGTGCCTCAACAGTGAGAGCACAAACGAAGAACGCCCCGAGCAGATAGTTCAAGTTGCGTGGTTTCATAATGTCTTCCTTTCGTTCAATGATTCAATTTCCCCCGCCGTGGTCAATCCCGTTGTGCTTTGATTTTATTTACCGCAGCCGCCTGCCAAAGCGCCGCCAACTAAATGGGTAGCAGCCGACGTGAGCTCGGCTCTAAATAAATTCCCGCGTCAGCAATTAAAATGAGCGGACTCACGTCCGCTGCTACCAGATTTTTTACGGCCCAGGCGGCGTGGGTGTGGGCGCGGGCGCGGGCGGTGTCGGCGCGGCGGGCGCGGCTTCAAAGACATACACGACGCCCCAGCGTTCGCATTTCACGCGGCGGCTGCTGTCGTCGGGGTCTTTGCGGTAGAAAAATTCCACGGTGTCGTAGATGTCTACGGCCAAGGCTTGGGCTTCGGCGGCGAGGGCTTGGAGTTCTTCGCGCTGGGTGTCGGTGTTGACGAGGGCTTGTTCGCTCTGGTTTTGCAGGGCGAGAAAGGCGGTGCGGAGGGCGGCCACTTCGGCGGCGCTGGGCAATTGCATGGCGACGTAATTATTTTCGTCGCCTTCGGCGAGGGCGCGGGCGGCTTCGCCTTGCTCAATTTTCTCGGCGGCTTCGGCAATGGCTTGGTAGGTGGCGAGGTCGGGGATGCTGGTGGCGTTGATTTCGCGTCCGTAATAGCTGCGAGCACCGGTTTGGAAGGTGCCGCGCGTGATGCCGAGGTCGAGCACGCGATGGAAGTGGGACACGAAGAGGGCAAGGCGGTCGGCGGCTTGGGAGTATTGGCTGGTGAGCGGGGCTTGGGCGGCGAGGGCGAGATCCACATCGCTGGCTTCTTTGAGAAAGCGGTTGAGAAAACTGGTCGGCACGGCGTCGTTCAACTGGTTCCACTGGTCGGTGCTGAGGGCGCGTTGGGCGGCCACAGGGGTATTTTTCCATTCATCGCGCGCGGTTTTGAGGACGCGAATGATGCTGGCAATGGTGTTGGGTAGGCGACGATAGGGCATAACGAGGTTTGGTTTTAGGTTTTTTGATTAATTTTGGCTAAATAACTGGTTTGGTGAGGTTAAGGAGAACTGTTTGGAGCCGAAGAGTGGCTTTCTGCCAGCCGGACAGCCACCTTCTGACCCGAAGAGGCTAATTCCGCCAGTCGGATGCCACTCTTCGTAGCCGAAGATGAGCATTCCGCCAACCGGATGCTGGCCTTCTGTCCCGAAGAGGTTTGGTTTTCCAGCCGGAGTGGTGTCTGCGGAGCTAAAGAGCGGGTGGTGGCCAGCCAAATCACTCTCTGCGGAGCCGAAGTGGGCTGGCGGCAGCGGGCGCAGCGGGTCGGCGGAACCGAAGGGGATGAACTGGGCGGACGAAACGGGGTCAGCGGAACTATCGGCTTGAGTTTTGCGAGAAAATAGCGCTAAACCAATCGCCCGTCCGTCAGGACGGCGAGCCGAAACCGGCGAGCCGAAACCGGCGAGCCGAAACCGGCGAGCGGAGACCGGTGGCCGGAGCGGATGTGGTTTCGGTTGGATTGCATGGCTACCTCGGAGGCACGGCGATTAAAAAGGAAGTGCCCAAAAGTGTCAACGGCGGAAATATTAAAATGGGGAAAAGCCGCGTTTACGAGAGCGCGATTACGCCCGCAATTCGTAGTTCAAAAATCCGAGGCAATAAATCGCCGCTGTCTCGACGCGCAAGGTGAGGTCTCCGAGCGTGATGGCTTGCGCACCGGCGGCTTCGATGGCTTGGATTTCCGCCAGCGTAAAATCGCCTTCCGGCCCGATCCACACGCCAGCACTGTGTGGCAAGCGGCCGTGCGTCTGGCGGAATTCCGCGAACACGGCGCGCGGATGGCGACGCTCCGTTTGCAGCGAGCCGATGAGCGTGAGTTCGGGCAAGGCAGTTTGCGCGAGAACATTTTTGAGGGTCACGGGCGCGGCCACTTGCGGCAACCAAACCGCGCCGCATTGTTTGCAGGCTTCGATGGCGACCTGCTGCCACTTCTCGCGTTTGCTTTCCGCGCCGTCGCCATCGAGGTGCATGATCACGCGTTCCGTGAGCAGCGGCACGATGCGTTGCGCGCCGAGTTCCACGGCTTTCTGGATGATGTCCTCGATGATCTTACCTTTGGGCACGGCGACGAAGAGACTGACGGGACACGCGAGCGGAGGCGCGTTTTTTTTCTGCACGACGGCAAGGGTCAACGCACTTTTGGTGGCGATGGTGACATCGCAAAGGTATTCACAGCCCGCGCCGTCCAGCACGGTCACGCGTTCGCCGCGTTGCACGCGCAGGACGTGCAAGGCGTGGTGTGCCTCGCGTCCGTCCAACTGGAGGCTGCTCCCCTGGCTTGCGGCGGTGGGCAGATAAAAGCGGTGCATATCATTTCCGGGTCGGAGCCGAGGTGAGGAGGGTCATTGCTTGACCGCCAATTCAATGAGCGGCTCGTCACCTCGTCGCCTACCCAATCATTTAAAAAACTTTTTAGCTTTCTCGAAGAAGCCTTGCGCAAGCGGCGCTTCTTTGCCGTCGCACAGTGCGGAAAATTCGCGGAGCTTCTGGGTCTGCTCGCTGTTGAGGCGCGAGGGCACTTCCACTTGCACGCGGATGTGCAAGTCGCCCTGCCCGTAGCCTTGCAGATTTTTCACGCCACGACCTTTGAGCCGCAGCAACGTGCCAGGCTGGGTGCCCGCAGGAATGCGAATGGTGGCGCGACCCTCGAGCGTGGGCACTTCAATCTCCGCGCCGAGCGTGGCTTGCACAAAGCTCACGGGAATTTCGCAAAGCAGATCGTCGCCTTCGCGCGAGAAGACGTCGTGATGTTTGACGGCGAGAAAAACATACAGATCGCCCGCCGGCCCACCGCGCACGCCCGCTTCGCCGTTGCCGGTGGAACGCAAACGGGAGCCGCCTTCGACGCCCGCTGGAATGCGCAATTTGATTTTGGAGGTGCGCTCGCTCTTGCCGTTGCCGTGACATTTGCGGCACGGTTTTTCGAGGATACGGCCCGCGCCTTTGCAGTGCGGACACGTCTGCGCGATGCTGAAAATACCGCGTGAGGTAAGCACTTGGCCACG
>CAIWFB010000125.1 GCA_903911825.1 uncultured Verrucomicrobia subdivision 3 bacterium | reverse complement strand
AGTTCTTTGCTGAAAGGCCAAAAAGCCTCGACGAATAAATCGTTTCGACCGCCGCCGAGCGTGTGCCAGCCGGTTTCAATATCACTGGATGAACGCACGGTGAAGTTGCCCTTGCCATCGTACCCGTTGCGCCGCGTTTTCAAGACCAGCGGCCAGCTAAATTCAGACGCGGCCTCCATGATTTGCGCCGGCGAACTGACTGCGCGGAATTTTGGCACGGCCAGTCCGGCCTTTTCCAAAGCTTGTTTCTGGGTCAGTTTGTCCTGCGTGAGCGCGAGGCATGAAGCACCGGGAAAAATTTTGTGGCCCGCTTTTTCCAAAACCTCCAGCCCGCTGGCATTGACGAATTCGTTTTCCAGGGTGATCACATCGCAACGTTCGGCAAAGGCCAACAAAGTGGCCGGATCATTCCAGTCGCCGACCATGGAATCGGGTGACAGCCGCGCCGCCGGACTGTGCGGATTTTTTTCCAGCACGATCACCTCGCACCCCAGCGGCAGTGCGGCCATCGCCGTCATCCGCGCCAGCTGTCCGCCGCCGATGATGCCCAGTCGCACCGGATATTTTTTTGGCCGGTCGATTCGGTTTGATTCGGAATCGCGCTTATTGTGCATAGTTAAATTTTTTCGCGTCGCAGCACCCGGACATCGGTTTCGTACGCGACCATGGCAAACTTCGCGAAGAATTCCTGCTCCAGACGGGTCATCAATTTGTCCGCGACAGGCGGAGGGACGATGACTTCGATCTGGATGTTGGCGAATTCTTGAATGTCCGCCGCGCGCCGCCCCTGACTGCCGTCGCCTTCGACCAGGAATAACGTGTAACCTTGCGCGCCGACTTCTGCGAGCAGTTTTTTCAATGGTTCGCGAGCGAGCGCTTCGCCGATGATGGTGACAAGTTTTAGCGGATGGGTGTTCATGGCTTCAGTTCAAAGTAATATTTTGCCAACGCATAATAAACCGGGATGCCGACCGTGATGTTGAACGGAAAAGTGATCGCAAGCGACGATGTAAGATAGAGTGTGGGATTGGCCTCAGGCAAGGACAACCGCATGGCGGCGGGCGCAGCGATGTAGCTCGCGCTGGCGGCCAGGACGCCCATCAGTGTGGTGCCGCCAAGGCTTAATCCGACCGATCGACCGATCACGACCCCAAGAGAACCATGCCCCAGCGGCATGAGGATACCGAAGAACAGTAGAAACGTTCCGACTTTTTTCAAATCCGCCACCCGCTGGCCCGCGACCAATCCCATCTCCAGCAGAAACAGGGCCAGCACGCCCTGAAACGGCGTCACAAAGAACGGTTCAACTTTTTCCATCCCCGCCTTGCCGCAGGCCAGACCGACGAGCAACGAACCCACCAGCAGAAATACGCTCCGTCCGAACACTGCTTCTCGCAACAAACTTTTGCCCGAACCCGTGAAAACCAAGCTTTGCTTTTCCAGGGTCATCTTGCCCAGCAGGACCCCGACGACGATGGCCGGAGATTCCATGACGGCGAGAAAGGCGGTGGCGTAATTTTCGTAAGGTTCGTTGATGCTTTTGAGATAATTCGTCGCCGTGATGAATGTGACCGCGCTGACCGAGCCGTAATGCGCGGCGATGGCGGCGGCGTCCACCGGACGGAACTTGCCGCCAAACCGCAACAGCGGATAAGTCCAAAGCGGGATGACGGCCCCGAGCAACATGGCGGCGAGCGCCGGGAGGATGACTTTGGCGATGCCGGCTTCATTGATGGCGACGCCGCCTTTGAAACCCAGCGCCGTCAACAGGTAAACCGTCAGCGTGACGTACAGTGCTTCGGGAAATTTAAGGTCGCTTTTGACCACGGCGGCCACGATCCCAAGTGCGAAAAATAAAACCGCCGGTGAAAGCAGATTGGCCGAAAGGGCGTGAATAAAATCAATGTGCATAAATCAGTGGTTGAAAAAGCGGACTTTGCCCGATTTCAGATCGTAAATGCCGGTATCAAGGCCGACCTGGCCTGAATCAATCAGGTCGCGCAGCACCGGACTTTGCTCACGGATGCCCTTCTTCACGCTCTGGACGTTCAGTTCGGCGACTTCCTCGGCAAAGGGTTCGTCCGTGGCCGGGACACCCGGCAGTTTTTCTTTCGCCGCCGCCACGCTTGGCTTAATTCTGTCAAGCAAACAGGTCAAATGACCGAGCTGCGCGCCGCCGCACGCGCCCTTGATCGCGCCGCACCTGGTATGCCCGAGAACGAAGATCAATTTTGCGCCCGCCATTTTGCAGGCAAATTCCATGCTGCCGAGGATCTCGTCATCCAGGACATTGCCCGCAACGCGGACGGTGAAAATATCGCCCAACCCCTGGTCGAAAATGATTTCGTCCGGGACGCGGGAATCAATGCAGCTCAACACCACCGCGAACGGATATTGCCCGCCCGCCGTGGCCTTGAGTTGCCGCCGCCAATCGCGGTGCAGGGTGTCACCGGTAAAAAAGCGGGCATTCCCGGCCTCAAGTTTGGCCCGCGCCTGAGCCGGCGTGATGGCCTGTTGCTGAGCCTTTGTGGTTGGCCCGGGCCCGGTCGCGCAGCCGGCCATGAGCAGCGCCGCCGCCAGCGCGCAGGCGTGCGGGCATCGGCTGAGGCCTTGCGGCTTCGTGTTTTGCCTTGCAGATGTAACATTCATGCGGGCCACGATAGCGGCGGAATTCATTTCGTAATAATAGATTGTTCCCATCAGAATAATCGGTTATTCCGATGGAATGAATTCGGCGTTTGAAAATCCTCAGTGGCTGAACTACCATCATTTGCGCCATTTTTGGATGATCGCCAGGCATCGCAGCATGACGCGCGCGGCGGAAAAACTAAAGATCTCTCAGTCCACGTTAAGCGGGCAACTCGCGGAACTGGAGGACTGGCTCGGTCAGGAATTGTTTGAACGTCGCGGCAAAAAACTGCACCTGACCGATGCCGGACGGATCGCACTGGAATACGCGGAAACCATCTTCACCACCGGCCATGAACTCATCACCCGGTTCCGTCAATCCGGCGAAACGCGCCAGCGCGTGCTGCGCATCGGGGCGGTCGGGCCGCTATCCAAGAATCTTCAGTTCGATTTCATCCAGCCGATTTTGGCGGACATGCGCACGAAAGTGGTCGTCGTGGCGGGCGCCCTGGATGAGTTGACCCGCCAGTTGCAGGAGCATCAGGTGGATCTGGTGCTTTCGAACATCCCGCTGCGCGCGGATCAAAACGTGGCAGTGTTTAATCACCTGCTTGGTGAAGTGCCCGTCTTTTTGGTCGGGGGCAGGAAGTTGAAGTTGTCGCCGGGCATTTTTCCAAAGTCTCTGATCGACGTGCCTTTGTTTCTCCCCAGCCTCCAAAGTGATGTGCGGGCGGACTTTGATTTGATTCTGGCCCAAGCCGGCATTGAACCTTTTGTTCACGCTGAGGTTGATGACATGGCCCTGCTGCGGCTGCTCGCATTGTCCGGCGAAGGCCTGGCCCTGGTCTCCAAAATCGTGGTCGAACGTGAACTGCAATCGAGCAAGATAAAATTCATGCTGCGGGTTCCGGGACTGGCGGAGAAGTATTACGCATTGACCGTCCGCAAAAGATTCCAAAACACCTGGCTCGCTGAGATCGTGGCAGCATTCCAGGCGCGGTTGAAAGTATTGGCGGCAACATCGTCGGGAAAATAATTGACTTGCTGATAATCGAGCTGATTTGCGTTTGCCATGAATCCTCAATGGCTCTCATCCGTCCGTAGCATCACCTCGTTGCGACGCAAAAATGTGGGCGTCCACGGCGGGTCAAAATAGCCATAGACTGGCGCAGCCAACGCGGACATTCGCTCGGCATTCATCCATTGTTTTAGCTGATCCAGCGCTTTCCTTTCCTGCTCCGCAGTGCGGCCGCCGCTGAACCTCATCACCACGAACCGTCCCGCCGGCAACTCCCGCACCTTGACGGAGCTGTCTACCGGCTTGGGCAATTTTTCCACCGTGAAATTCACCGGCATCACAAATGCCATGGTGGCGTTCGATTCGTTGCCGCTCATGAATACTGGAGTCGTCATGGCGATCTTCTGCTT
>CAIWFB010000124.1 GCA_903911825.1 uncultured Verrucomicrobia subdivision 3 bacterium | reverse complement strand
GTTAATGAAGATGCCGCACTTTTGAACCGCCACGTCACACACATGACCCCGCCGCACTTTTCAGCCGCCGTTTACAGCTGGCGCCGGGGCGATTCTCGATGCGATGAGCAAACAAGGCACGGGCGCGGCGCGGCGGGCGGCGCTGCTGGCGCAACGGATCAAAGACGTCATGTCGGTGCCCGCAACTAACACCACTGCCGCTAATGCGAGCCGTTGATATTTTACCCGCGGGGCCGACGGCGGGAGCCGATCAGGCCGAGGTGGCGCCCAAAAATTTTCGGCGTGAGTCCGGCGCGGGTGATTTTGATCAGGCCATGAGCCAAGCGCTGTCACCGCCCGGGAAAAAATCGCACCCTGCGCCGCATCTGCGGCATCCATCAAATGACTTGTCCGAGCGACCTGTGCCCGCCAAGTCCACTGCCAAAACTTCGGCGACTGAAGCGGCTGGTCCCGCTAACGCCGACGAGCCAGTTGCCCAAAAGGCTGATGCGGAAGCCAAGCATTCAGCGGAACTGCCGGAGAAACTTTCACCCGATCCCGCTCCCGTTTGGCCCTTTCCAGCGGCGGTAGCCAATGTGCTGCCGCCGCTTTTGCTATCACCTACCTCCGTGCCGCCGGTGAATTCCTCGGGAACGAGCACGGCGGTTGAATCAGGAAAAAATTTCCACGGCGAGGTATTAGTCACGAGCGCTATCGCCAACGAAACCAAGACGGTAAATCCGTTGGACTCGCAGAATCAATCGTCGGTGTTACCTGGTCAAAGGTCGCCAACTGAGGTCGGAGTTTTACCGAGTGCCGAGCCGAAAGATATTGCCCCGGGAGCCATGACGCTATCAGCGGCGCAATTTGTGGCAGTGGCCGAAACTGCCCAACCCACGCCTCTGCCGGATGAAACGATGAGTGCGGCTTGGGAAAAATCCGCCGCCACGATCATCGCCGGACAAATGGCTAAAGACGCTGGCACGGGAGTTGCGACTACCACTGCAGCGATGAAAAAAACGGACAATATGGCCAAAGTTGCCGGGTTAGAGGTGAAAGTTTTGCCGGGCACTGGGCAGGAAACGCCGCGTGAGACGGTTTTGGCTCCGCGCTTGGCGGTCAGCCCGGTGCGCAGCACAGAAAATAATTCGCTGGATGCGAACCTCACTTTTTCCAATGGCGCGGCTTTGTCGTTGCCGCCGACGGCGCCGACGGTTTCGTTCAGTCCGGTAGAAATCCCTTCCCTGACGGATGCGCGTTTGAAGTCCGTGGAGCGCACGCACGACATGGTGGCGCTGCACGCGATGCGTTTGGTGGAATCCAAATCCGATGTTCTATCTGTGGTGATCAAGCCCGCCGTCGGCACGGAACTGACGCTGGAATTGCGGCAGCGCGAGAGTGGCGTCGAAGCGCACGCGGTCTTGTCGCGCGGCGATTTTCAATTTCTCAATCAGCATTGGCCCGAGTTGCAGCAACGCTTGGAGCAACGCGGAATCAAGCTGGCGGCCCTCGGTGGTGAGACCAATTTTTCGCAGGACAATCAGCAACAACAGCGTTCGGCGCGCGATGAGGCGGCGATGGAATCGGCGGCGGCGTTCGCAGAATTCGCTTCGCTCGGCGGAGCGACTGCGCGGCGGGCGATGAGTCTGAACGGTTGGGAATCCTGGGCTTAACAAAACAATTTTTATGAGCACAATCTCGGCAACCACTTCTAATCCCGGTTCGATTAATGCGATGAACACCGTTTCGGGCACGGCCAAATCGCTGGATCAAAATGATTTTTTGAAACTGCTGGTCGCCCAGATCCAGTTTCAGGATCCGATGAATCCGAAGTCGAATTCGGATATGGCGGCGCAGATGGCGCAGTTCACCTCGTTGCAGCAATCCACTGAATCTTCCTCCTCGCTCGCGATGATCAAGGCCAGCGGCCTCATCGGCAGCCAAGTGCTGTTGCAGGTGGATGACCAGAACCAAACCGCCGGCATTGTTTCCGGCCTCCAAATGAAAAACGGCAAGCCGCAAATCATGGTCAATAACGTGGCGTATGATCTCGGTCAGGTTTTATCCGTGGCGCCCGCCCCGGCCCCAGTCGCCACCACACCTGGGGTTCCTGTGCGGCCTTAATTTCTAATCAACCCTCAACCAAAGGAAGCTATCATGTTACTCTCCCTCGACTCCGGCATCAGTGCCCTCGGCCAGTTCCAACAGAAACTCAACGTCATCGCCAACAACATCGCGAACGTGGAAACGGTGGGCTACAAAACGGCGAGCATCAATTTCGCCGATACCTTGAGCCAAACTTTGAGCGGGCCTGGACCGGCGGGCACGTTGCAGATCGGCACCGGCATTCACACTGCTTCCATCACAAATCAATTCACGCAGGGCGCGATCACCAGCACGAGTTCGCCCAGCGATATGATGATCAATGGCAACGGATTTTTTCTGGTGAATGACGCGTCCACCGGCAGTGCGTATGCCACGCGCGATGGCCACTTCGGAGTGGACGCCAATGGCTATCTGATCAACAGCAGCGGGATGCGGGTGCAGGGTTATACGGATGGCACGTTCTCTTCTGTCGGCGACATCCAAATCACGAACAACACCGGCAGCGCGGCGACGGTGCAATCCTATTCATTCGGCACCGATGGTAAGATCAACGTCATATTATCCGACGGCAGCAACATCACGCGCGGCCAGAGTCTGCTGCAAAATTTTTCGAGCCCGCAACAACTCCTCATGGTCGGCAACAATCTGTATTCCGGTCTTTCACTGGCGGGCGCTGTGCCGGCTCCGTTCCCACCGGGCATTGCCAATGGGGTGGGCG
>CAIWFB010000123.1 GCA_903911825.1 uncultured Verrucomicrobia subdivision 3 bacterium | reverse complement strand
TTGGTCGACCCAGACTAACAAATTACCTGGCCTGAAAAAGCGAAGTCACCTCACCCCGGTGTTGGTCACCTTCCTCGGCCCACTTGTAGATGTAGCTGGTGGAAACGCCCGTATCGTCGGCGATCTGCCGGACATGCGCTTCGCGTAGGATTTCCCGCAACAAGTCATCCCAGTCCATGAGGATAAACGTTAAGCCACGTCCGCCAGATTTCAAGTGAGTGGCGGCGGGGAATCATGCTTGGTAGGGACGACTCGCTGAGTCGTCCCCGTCGCCGAGCGCAGCGTCAGGCGACGGAACGGATTGAGGCGTGGCGGGTCCAACCACGTTCGTTCCGCCCTACGCTGCGCTACGGGCGGGGACGGCTCGGCGAGCCATCCCTACCGTTGGGACGGTGGCCGCACTGTTAGTTCGGATTAAAAATCGAAGGTGGGGCGTTGGCCGTCGGCAAAATAAAAGTAGGGCCACGCTTCTGGCTGGAGGACTAGTTTTTTGCGCACGGGATTTTCCAGGATGTAATCTGCCTTTTGTCGGCGGCTTTCGTCGTGCCGTAAACGGTGTTCAAAAAAGTCTCGTTGCCAGACGATGCCGAATTGTTTGGCTGTCCAGCCTTTCCACTGACTGACGACGGTTTGCAAGGGTTTGCCGGACGGCGGAAAGGAGAGCAGGGCGTGGAGATGATCCGGCATCAGCAAAAAGACATGGGGCCACCACAAGAACGTGGTCTGGCGATGGCGGACGGTTTCAAACAGTGGTGGAGCCAGTTCAGGTAAGGCGAGTTGGTTCTGACCGCGTGTCTGGCAATTGATGGTGATGAAATAGATTTCCGATTGCGGGTTGACCCACAGCGGGACGTTATGCGGTAACGATTTTCGGCGGGGCGCATCCACGATGAAACACTATTTCCAAAACCCAGCAGGCGGCAATCTCAAACTGGTAGGGACGACTCTCCACTCTCAACCAACCACTCTCAACTAATCCTATGCCTTACGATCTCACCAAGCCCGCGAATAATTCGCCGATTGTCGCGGTGGAATTGCGGAATCAATTCAACGCCTTGCACGAAGAGATCATCCTGCGCCCGACGTTCGCGAACATGACAGATAACATCGCGCTGCAAGCGGCAGCCTTGCCGGACAGTGTGCCGGCCTTGGGCTTGGTCATCTCTGACCCGCCCACGCAAGCCGAGGTGCAGAATATCGTGGATGCCTACAACGCCCTGTTGCAGGTGCTGAAGCGGGAGTGAAGGGTCGCGGGGAGGCTCGTGACTCGCTCGGCTCCGGCTAGCACTGGCAAGGGCGTCACCAGCCGAACCGCAGCGGTTCACCGCAGATTCCACTTGTTCACCAAGGCTTCGGGAATCTCCGCGAGGAAGCGGGACGGTGATTGATACGTGTCCATGCCGGACGCCCCAAAGCCACCGCGCACCATCGGGAAGCAGAGATAGAGTTCGTTCTTCGCGCGCGTGATGCTGACGTAAAAGAGCCGACGTTCTTCTTCCTCACCCTCGGCGCTTTCCGAGGAACGGCCGGACGGAAACATGCCGTCGCACAGCATGATGACGAACACGATGTCGAACTCCAACCCCTTCGCCTGATGGATGGTGGAGAGTTTGATTTTCTCCGTGTCATCGGTGGGGTCAGCTTCCGCCTCGACGTTCGTGAGCAGGGCGAGTTGCGTGAGAAATTCTTCCACGCTGCCGAATTGAAAGGCGAATTCCGCGAGCTGCTGGATCTCTTCGAGGCGACGCGCGTAGTTGTCGTAGGTCTCTTTGAGATAATCGTCGTAGCCCGCATCCATGACGAGCCGCAACATCTTGGCCGCGCTCTGGCGCGTGCTGGCATCTTCCAACTGCGCGATGGTGGCGACGAATTGTGTCCACGGCACGGCGGCTTTCTTCGGCACGAACTTGGTGCACGTCTGGAGCGCGGTGGCGAGTTTGGCCGCTGACGGCAAGTCCATCTTCAAGCCGCCCTCCGTCATCTTGGCGGTGAAACCTTGATAAATTTTTTCCGCGCCCTTCGCGCCGATGCCGGGCAATAACAGCACAAGTCGCTTGAAGGACACTTCGTCTTTCGGATTGGCGACGAATTTCAGATACGCGGTCGCGTCCTTGATGTGCGCTTGTTCAAAAAAGCGTAAACCGCTCGTGATAGAGAAGGGAATCTGTCGCCGCGTGAGTTCCAACTGCAATTCCAGCGCGTGAAAATGCGAGCGATACAGGACGCAGATCTGGTTAAGGCTGACGCCTTCTTCGCGCAGTTCCAGCGCGCGTTGCGCGATGAAGGCGGCCTGCTGGCCGGCATCCTGACATTGCACCAGCGCGGGTTTCACGCCGGATTTCCGCGCGGGCGCGAGTTCTTTGGCGAACTGATTCACGTTCGCGGCAATGGCGGCATTCGCCACCGCAAGAATCTCCGGCGTGCTGCGATAATTCGTTTCGATCTTGAACACGTGCGCGCCCGGATAGCGCTGGGGAAAATCGAGGATGTTGGCGAAGTTCGCACCGCGCCACGCGTAGATGCTTTGCGCGTCATCGCCCACGACGGTGAGGTTGTGATGACGAGCGGCGAGCAAATCAATCAAGTCACCCTGCAACTTGTTCGTGTCCTGATATTCGTCCACGAGAATGAATTGAAAACGGCGCTGATAATGTTCGCGGATGTCCGGATGTTCTTGCAACAGCCGCAACCACAGCGCGAGCAAGTCATCAAAATCCATGCCGTTGGTCGCGCGTTTACGGGCGAGGTAACGCTGATGTTGGTCGGCGATCAATTCCGCGAAGTCGGCAAAATAACTGAACTTGCCCTCGACCAATTCCGCAATCGTCTGGTGCGTGTTGGCGGCGAGGGAAAAGATTTCATTCAACACGTCCGCCTTGGGAAATTGTTTGTCCTTCGTATCAATCTTGGCGTCGAGCAAGGAAGCCTTGATCAAATCTTTGGCATCATCGCGGTCGAGAATGGTGAAATCTTTTTGGTAACCCAAAACGTCGGCGTGCAAGCGCAGAATGCGCGCGCCGATGCTGTGAAACGTGCCGCCCCAGAGTGAACGCAGTTCGTGGCCCAGCAAATCCGCGACGCGATGCATCATTTCCCCGGCGGCTTTATTGGTGAACGTGAGCAGGAGAATCCGGTCGGCGGGAATCCCTTGTTCCAACAGATACGCGACGCGATATGTGAGCGTGCGGGTCTTGCCCGAACCAGCACCTGCAATGACGAGCGCCGGACCCGGCGGTGCGGTGACGGCGGCAAGTTGTTGTTCGTTGAGTTCGCGCGGATAGTCGATGTTCAACCGGATCTCCGGCGTGAACGGTTTCAAGACGTATTCGTGCGACATGGGCGGAAATTGAACGGGGAAATGCGCGGCGGCGAAAGGAAATTATGCAAGCCGGGTCCGCTGCTGCCTAAGCCAGTAGCTTATTCCGCAATCGCCGAACGCATCGCGGCAAACAGATTCTTGCCCGAGGCTTGCGCTACGGGAGTTTTCGATTTGGCATCCGAATGCTCGAGCAGATCCTCCGGCAATTCCTTCAGGAACGGCGACGGCATGCACGGCAAGAGTTGGCCGTATTTCTTGCGCCCGCCGCAATGGCTGATGGCGAGCGTCAGCATCGCGCGCGTGACGGCGACGTAAAAGAGGCGGCGTTCTTCGTCCAACGTGCCCTCGACTTTGGAACGCGTGTGCGGCAGCAGTCCGTCTTCCAAGCCGACGACCCAGACGTGCGGGAATTCCAGCCCTTTGCACGAGTGCATCGTGATGAGCGTCACGGCGTCCTGCGTGTTTTCTTTGTCTTCGGCACGGTCACTGTCGAGCGTGATGTTTTCCAGAAAGGTTTCCAGCCGTTCCGTCGGCACGTTGCCGGCGCCATCCATCGTGGCGGCTAATTCCTTCAAGTTACGCACGCGGGCTTCGGATATTTCGGGACTCTTCTCCGTGCGATGCAATTCGGCGAAGTAACCGGTTTCGTTGAGAAATTTTTCGGCCCACGTCTGCAAGCGGAATTCATTGCCGCCTTGTTGCAATTGCCGCTGCGTCGTCTCGACGAATTCCACGAACGCCTCGATGCTTTCGCGTGTCTTGGTCAGCAGTGTTGTGGTGACGAGCGGATTTTTCATCGCGGTGAACACGGAGCAACCGCGTTCGTGGCTCGCGCCGAGGAGGCGTTCCATCGTCACATCGCTCAAGCCGCGCGCGGGGGTGTTGGCGATGCGCAGCAGGCTGATGTCGTCGTGCGGATTGATGAACGTCTTGAGGTAGGCGAGAAAATCTTTGATCTCGCGCCGGTCAAAAAAGCTTTGCCCACCGATCAAATGATAGCGCACGCCGGCCGCGCGCAACGCCGTTTCCAGCGGACGTGCCTGTTGATTGGTGCGAAACAGAATGGCGCAATCTTGCCACGGAATTTTGTGCGCGAGGCGCTTGAATTCAATCTGCGAAACGATTTCGCGCGATTCATCTTCGTCGTTGGCGTAAGTCTGCAACTGAATCTTGGTGCCCGCGCCTTTGGCGGACCAGAGCGTTTTGCCACGCCGTTGGACATTGTTTTTGATGATGGCGTTGGCGGCGTTAAGAATCGTGCTGGTGCTGCGATAATTTTGCTCCAGCTTGACGATTTTAACTTCGGGGAAATGCTTTTCCAGATTGAGCAGGTTAGCGACTTCCGCACCGCGCCAGCCGTAAATGCTTTGGTCGTCATCGCCGACCACGCAGAAATTCCGGTGCTCCTGCGTGAGCGAATGCACCAGTTCAAATTGCGCGGCGTTCGTGTCTTGATACTCGTCCACCATGACGTAGCGATACTTTTCGCGACAGGCCGCGAGTGCTTCGGGATGTTCGCGGAACAGGCGCAACGTGAGCAAAATCAAGTCATCGAAATCCACGGCGTTACAGGCGTGCAGGGCGGATTCGTAACGCTTGGCGACGTGCACGGCCAAAGCGCGCACGTTGGGGTCCACAAAACCTTTAGCGTTTTCGCCGCCGTTCTTGAACTTGCTCAACAGCGCGAGCACCGCGCCCGGATCGGTCTTCTCGCCTTTGATGGAAATGGCGGAGAGAATTTTCTTCACCGCCGCGAGCTGTTCGGATTCGTCGTAGATGACGAAATTCTTTTTGTAACCCAGCTTGTCGATGTGCTGCCGCAGGATGCGCACGCAAAGCGAGTGAAAGGTGCAGATGGTCGGGCGGTCGGGTTTGGTGCCATCGTTCCGCTTCGGAGCGCGCGGGAGTAGTTTAGTCACGCGCTCCTGCATTTCGCGGGCGGCTTTGTTCGTGAAGGTGACGCCGAGGATGTTTCCGGGCTTGATGCCGCGCTCCACCATGTGCGCGATGCGGAAGGTGATGACGCGGGTCTTGCCCGTGCCCGCGCCCGCGAGAATCAAAACCGGCCCGCGAATGGTTTCAGCGGCTTGGCGTTGTTGCGGGTTGAGCGTGTTCAGATTCACCATCGGGCGCGGAGTTTAATTTGCGGGGAAACGAACGCAAGCGCGCAGGAAATATTTCCCTAAACCCTTGCAGGTAAGCTGCCGACAAATAGGTAATCAGTTGGAACAACCTAATCTTGTGAACGCCCATTCCGCGCCGGTAAAAACCCGAAGTGGCATTCGTCGGCTTACGACGTTGCATCGTTATCAGATTCTCGACGGAGTTTCTGACCGCACCTACGACGATATCGTAAAACTGGCGGCGCATGCCTTTGAGACGCCAATCGCCGCCATTTCCATCATTGAAGCCGACCAACACTCCTTCAAGACCAGCTTTGGTCTGGAGGTGCCTTTACCCGTCACCGCCGAACCATTTTGTGCGCATACGATGCGGCAGCAGGATTTATTGGTGGTCAACGATACCCAAGCGGATGTGCGCTTTGCGGCAAACCCGTTGGTGACTCAAGGGCAAGGGATTCGATTTTATGCTGGTGCACCGCTGGTGACACCGGATGGGCTGGGGTTAGGCGCGCTGTGTGTCATGGATTATCAGCCGCGTGAGGTCACGCCCCGTGCGCTGGGTATGCTTCACTTGCTCGCCCGCATGGTGATGACGACGATGGATCTGCATCGCGTGACGGATGAACTCGCCTCAGAAGTCTTGAAAGTGCGTAATTTAACCGGGCTTTTGCCCATTTGTGCCGGTTGTAAAAACATCCGCAATGACAGCGGTTATTGGCAACGCGTCGAAAGTTATGTGCAGGAACATTCGCAGGCGGAATTCACGCACGGAATGTGTCCGGAATGCGCCAAAAAATACTTTCCGAACATCACCACCTCAAAAAAATAAGTTGCGCCGGATACCATTCACGGCTTACAAATCGCCGCGAGCATGGGCAAAACACTTATCATCGCGGAAAAGCCTTCGGTCGCCAGCGACATCTCAAAGGCGCTCGGGAAATTCCAGAAGCACGACGACTATTTCGAGAACGACGACTACGTCATCTCGTCGGCTGTCGGTCATTTGCTGACGATCGCCGTGCCCGATGAATTCGAGGTCAAACGCGGCAAATGGACTTTCGCCAACCTGCCAGTTATTCCGCCGCATTTTGATCTGCTGCCCATTGAAAAAAGCGAGCCGCGCCTCAAAGTGTTGCTCAAGCTGCTCAAGCGCAAAGATGTTTCTACCCTTGTCAATGCTTGCGACGCCGGGCGCGAAGGTGAATTGATTTTCCGCTACATCATTCAATATGCGAAAGCCAAGCAGCCCATCCAACGGCTTTGGTTGCAATCCATGACCCCCGCCGCGATCCGCGATGGCTTCGCGCATCTGCGCACGGATGCGGACATGATTCCGCTCGCGGACGCCGCGACCTGCCGTAGTGAAAGCGACTGGCTCATCGGCATCAACGGCACGCGCGCGATGACGGCGTTCAATTCTAAGACCGGCGGATTTCATCTTACCACGGTCGGTCGCGTGCAGACGCCGACGTTGGCCATTCTCGTCGAGCGCGAAGAAAAAATTAAGAAATTCATTTCGCGCAACTACTGGGAAATTCACGGCACGTTCGGCGCCGCCGCTGGCGAATACGTTGGGCGGTGGTTCGATGAAAAATTTTCCAAGAAAGAAGGCGACGACCAACTCAAACAAGAGCGCGTCTGGGAACTCGCGCAGGCGGAAGCGATTCAGGCGAAATGTCTCGGCAAGCCCGGCATCGTCACCGAAGAAAGCAAGCCGACGACGTCCATGTCGCCGCAGCTATATGATCTGACGACCTTGCAGCGCGAAGCGAACAGTCGCTTCGGCTTTTCTGCGAAGAATACGCTCGGTCTGGCGCAGGCGCTTTACGAAAAACATAAAGTCCTGACGTATCCGAGAACGGATTCACGCGCGTTGCCGGAAGATTATATCAACACGGTGAAGGACACGCTGAAGATGCTCGAAAGCGTGACCGGTTATTCCACCTACGCCGATTCCATTCTCAAAAATGGCTGGGTGCGCCCGAATAAACGCATCTTTAATAATGCCAAGGTTTCGGATCACTTCGCGATCATTCCCACGCTCATCGCGCCGAAAGCGTTGAGCGAGCCGGAACAAAAGCTTTACGACCTTGTCACCAAACGCTTCCTCGCGATTTTTTATCCGGCAGCAGAATTCCTCGTCACCACCCGCATCACCCGCGTGGAAAACGAGCCGTTCAAGAGCGAAGGCAAAGTGATGGTCAACGCCGGTTGGCTCGCCGTTTATGGCAAGGAAGCAGCGGAGTCCGACGACACGCCGAGCCTTGTGCCGGTGAAGCCGAACGAAACCGTCAAGACCGAGAAAATCGAAGTCGAAGCGAACGTCACCAAACCGCCGGCACGGTATTCAGAAGCGACGTTGCTCGGCGCGATGGAAGGCGCGGGCAAATTGATTGATGATGAAGAATTGCGCGAAGCGATGTCTGACAAAGGTCTGGGCACGCCCGCCACGCGCGCGACGATCATCGAAGGTTTGCTTTGGGAAAAATACATCACGCGTAACGGTCGCGAGTTGCAACCGATGGCCAAGGCGTTTTCGCTCATCACGCTCTTGCGCGGGCTGGCGATTCCCCAGTTGTGCTCGCCGGAACTGACGGGCGAATGGGAATTTAAACTAAACCTCATGGCGCGCGGTAAGTTGAAGCGCGATGATTTCATGGGTGAAATTGCCGACGCCACGCGCGACATGGTGGCCAAAGCGAAAAGCCACGAGAGCGATACCGTGCCCGGTGATTACGGCAAGCTCAACGTGCCGTGTCCGAAGTGCGGCGGCGAAATTCTGGAGAACTACAAAAAATTCCAGTGCCAGAAATGCGATTTTGCGCTGTGGAAAATTGTGGCGAGCCGCCAGTTGGAAATTCCCGAAGTCGAGGAACTCATCAGCAAAGGCACCGTTGGGCCGCTGCAAGGTTTCCGTAGTAAACAAGGTTTCCCGTTCGCCGCGATCATCAAGATGGACGCGGAATTCAAGCCGCAGTTTGATTTTGGTAACGATCAAGGCAAAGACGGCGAGGCCGGCGCGCCCGTGGATTTCACTGGCAAAGAACCGCTCGGCAAATGTCCGGCGTGTGGCGGTAATGTTTACGACGCAGGGATGAATTACGTTTGCGAGAAACAAGCTACGCCGGAAAAAACTTGCACGTTCCGCAGTGGCAAAATCATTTTGCAGCAGACCATTGAACCCGCGCAGATCACCAAAATGCTCGCGACGGGCAAGACGGATTTGCTCAAAGGCTTTGTCTCCAAAAAGACGAATCGCAAGTTCGAAGCGTTCTTGATAGTGAAAGACGGCAAGACGTCGTTTGAATTTGCGCCGCGTGAGAAAAAAGGCAAAGGCAAAGGCGGCGCGGCAGCGGAACCGCCGCCGAAGATTGATTTCACGGGCAAAGCCGAAGTGGGCAAATGTCCGAAATGTGGCGGCAAAGTGTGCGACACCGAAGCTGGTTACATTTGCGAGAATTCGCAGCTCGAAGCGAAGTCCTGCAAATTCAAGATTGGTAAAACGATTTTGGAGCAGCCGATCGACGCGGTTCAGGCAGAAAAGATTCTCGCCACGAGCAAGAGCGATCTGCTCGATAAATTTATTTCCAAAGCGGGCAAGCCGTTTCCCGCTTATCTGGTGATGGACAAGAAGGGCAAGATCACCTTCGACTTCCCGCCGCGCGACGAATAACGCGTCTAACGTTCAGCGGCATGAAAGCCATCGTTGCTGCCAAAATTGAAAAACTCGATGCGTTGACTGGCTTGCGCGGCGTGGCGGCGCTCTGGGTGGCGGCGATGCATTTCAGCCACGAAATGTATCTGCTTCTGCCAGTGACGGCGGGATTGAACTGGCTCATTGGTCAGGGCGCGAATGCCGTGCCGTTATTCTTCATCTTAAGCGGATTCATTTTGCTACACACCTATCGCGAGCGTTTTGAAGTTTTCTCGTGGGCAAAATATTGTGAATTCATCTGGCTCCGGTTGGCGCGAATTTATCCGGCGTATCTCGCGGCGCTCGGCTTGATGGTTGGGCTGGTGGTCGTTTCGATGTTTGCGGGCGTGGCGTATTCCAAGGAAGCCTATCCGCTCGCTCGCCTGCCATGGGAGGCGCTGATGTTGCACCGTTGGTGGTGGACGGATTTTTTCGGCTGGAATTTCCCCGACTGGTCCATCAGCGCGGAATGGTTCGCTTATCTTTTCATCTTTCCGCTGGCAGTTTGGTTGCTGAAAAAACTGCAAAGTCGGGCCATCGGATTCTCGTTGGTGGCGCTGCTGGGATTGTTGGTATTGGAGCCTGCTGTTCGCACGGAATGGAAACTGCCGATGGTCAGTTTGTTGTTCCTTGCGGGGGCGATGGTCTGGGAACTGCGGCGGCGTTTGGCCGCACTGGGAAAAACATTGTGGGCCCCAAGCGATTTAGTCGCGGCGCTGTTTTTGATATTGGTTTTGTGGTTTGAACGTAGCTTCGGCAGTTTTGTGTCGGCTAGTTTATTTTTGGTCGCCGTAGGTTGGCTGATTTTCAGTTTGAGTCAAAAGCCGGGCATTGCTGCTAAATTTCTCACGTGGGGACCAGTGCTGTTTCTGGGAGAAATCTCCTACTCCATTTATCTAACGCACGGCATATCGCAGCGGGTGCTGAAGGTGGCGTTATCGGCTGAAAAATTCGCGTCAGCTTCCCTCGCCGTAAGAATCGCCGTGCTGTTGGCCTACGTGTTTTGTCTGCTGGCGTTGTCGCTTGCGCTGTATTTTTTGGTGGAGCGTCCGGCAAGGCATTGGTTGCGACGTCTTAAAACGATGCCGAGCCCAAGTTCCTAATCTGCCATCAAGCGACTTATTGCTTGGTGGGAGCACTGCCCTTCAATCGCTTGGCCACAGGAAATGTGAAGTCAGGCTTTTTCGTGGCGAGAGCTAAACCGAAATCCAACATGGCCTGCTGGCCCTCCGGTTCCACTTTCAGCGGAGGCAGGAATAAATTAGCAGTGGCACCTTTCAAGCCGCCGATAAAGCTTTGCCACAGTCCGTCGCCAGCGTCTTTGCGTTTGATCGAAGCCAGTGTGACTTCCATTTTGGGAGAGCCACTCGTGCGATGAAAGGTCAACGAGTTCACACGAGCCTGCATTTCGTTTTCCGACCGGATTGCCTCGTCGCGATACGCCAGATCATGCAGATCAATGGTCACCGGACTAGCGTGCCCGTTACGGTTGAACTTCAATTGAACGGTGTTGATGGTAGGCAGTCCGTTGGAAAGCGTGCCTTCAATTTCCACGCTGCCGCTGCCAGTTCCGGAAACATTGATGGCTTTGAGTTGATGTTTAAGCGGTTCGCCTTCCTGAATTTCTTTTTTACGACGTTGAATCTTTTCGGAGTAGTCAAAGACATTTTGTTGCGAGCCGGTGCCCGTAAATTCAAATTCGCAGGTGGCGGAAAAAGTGGTGCCATTTGTGCGCCGTTCTAGGGAAATGACTCGAGCGCACTGAGTGTTCCCTACATTCGTGAACACCGAAACCGGCTCAGGCGAAATAAGTGGCACAAAATACATGAACTGACTGATGGCATTATCATGGGGCGTGCCTTGGCCGTAATCGAAGTGCAAGGTCGGGCGCTCGGCTGCCGTAGAGTCATTGGCACAAAGAAGGAAAATCGCCAGCACTGCGAAGTGATGTAAATAATATTTAACCAGCCGTGAAATCATTGGCTCGCATTCTTTACTGTGGGAAATATATTTCAAGCCTTGAGCGTAAAACAAATGGCGGCTAACCAACGGTCGTAAATTAAAATGCCACTTCATTTCAAAGCATCCGGTCGGGGCAGGGCGGTCATCCTGTTGCATGGACTGTTTGGCTCGTCCGACAATTGGCACACGATTGCACAACGACTGGGGGAGAATTTTCAGTTATTCGCGCTGGATCAACGCAATCACGGCCAGTCGCCGCATGATGCGGAGATGAATTACGCAGCGCTGGCGGCTGACGTGGCTGAATTCATGGCAGAACAGAAAATTGCCAACTCGGTGGTCATCGGCCATTCGATGGGCGGCAAGACGGCGATGCAATTAGCACTGCAATTCCCGGAACGGGTTGAGAAATTGGTCGTTTCTGACATTGCGCCGCGCGCGTATCCACCGTTGCACGAAAAGATTTTCGCCGCTTTGCTAGCTCTGGATCTAGCGCAGTTTCAAACCCGCCAGCAAATGGAAGTTGCTTTGGCTGCCGACATTCCCAATCTGGTTTTACGCCGGTTTCTGCTTAAAAATTTAGGACGCGACGCTACCGGAGCATTTTTCTGGAAAATTAATCTGCGCGGACTGGCGGAAAATTACGGGCAGATTCGCGCGGCGATTTCGCCTGCACTACCATTCGCCAAGCCGACCTTGTTCATTCGCGGCGGCCAATCGAAGTATGTAAAACCCGAGGATGAATCGAGCATTTACGAGCTTTTTCCGCAGGCGCAAGTCCAGACGATTGCCGAAGCTTCGCACTGGGTTCACGCGGATCAACCGGAAGAATTTCTTCGCAAGGTTTTGGCTTTTATTTGATGCGGTAAGAAAATTAACTGCATATCGGGCTGGAAAAATTTCCAACTTGGTGCATTTGTATGAGCAAGATGTCGGGCATCATTCAAAACAAACAGGCAGCTGTGAGACTGGAACGCGTCGAAGAATTACTGACGCGCTGGCGTGAATTGCCGCTGTATCAAGCGTTGCCGTGGGGCACAGACTATTCGCAGTTACCACTCATCACCAAGCGCGAATTGCGTGAAAACTTTCCACATAATTTTTTGCGTGAGGGGCAAAATCTCGACGCCTTACTGGCCGCTAAACAGGTTGAGTTGGAATACACCTCCGGCAGTTCCGAAGACCGCACGCCGGTTTTATTTCCGCGCGGTTGGTGGAATGAACAGGAAACGCGAGTCCTGCGCTTGAATCGATTTGTGGCTCACGTGTTGGATGAATTTCCCAATGCTCGTCGCGCCACGTTGGTGCCGCCGGTGTGCAACGGGCTGGTTTGTTTTTCCAATTACACTTCCAAGACCGCCCGCACGCTAGAGACGACGTTGTTTGTGAACCAGGCGCGGATTCCTTTTCTCGTCACCGAAGCCGATTTTGCCCGCATGGCGGAAGAGATCACCGAATGGGCACCGCAGTTTTTAGATCTTGATCCGGTTCACGGCGCGTGGTTTGCGCTGTATTGCGAACGCAAGGGCATCAAGTTTCCCACGGTGAAGTTCCTGCTGTGCAGCTACGAGTTTGTCAGTGTGGTGCACCGGAACATTTTGCAACGCGTCTTTGGCGTGCCGATATTTAACTTCTACGGTTCTACCGAAACGGGTCATCTACTCATGGAAAATGAGCGCGGCGAAATGAAGTCTCGCCCGGAAAATGTTTACTACGAAATCGCTTCGCTGGATGAGCGCGGCATCGGTGACATGGTGGTGACGACGCTGACGAATGACTTGATGCCATTGGTGCGCTATCGCGTCGGTGACTTGGTGCAAGCTAACGGCGTCGCTTCGGGAAATGATTTTATCATTCACGGCCGCGCTCGCGATGCCCTGCGCCGCGCAGACGGGCACCGTGTCACGACTTGGGAAGTAGATAGCTGTTTCGCCGACGTGGCGGGTATGGCCCACTACCAGTTTCGTCAGGACGCCACTGGTGATTGTGATTTGCAATTCATTCCTGACCGCGAACCGCCGAGTGCCGCTACGCTGAAGACATTGACTGATCGGCTGGCGGATTTGCTGCAACTGCAAAATCAAATCTCGGTGGTTATGGTTGAGAAATTGCCGCCGCTGACTTCAGGGAAATTTCGGCTCACATTTCACGTTTGAACTTGAAAGCTGAACCGACCAGTAGTCTCCCCGCTATCGAGGAGCAGTGGATTCAAAAATTTCTCGGGCACTTGGCCACGGATCGCGGAGCTTCGGTTTACACGCAGCGAAATTATCAGCAGGCGCTAACGGAATTTTCTCATTGGCATCTGACGGAACGCAAGTCGCCGGCTGCTTGGGAAAAACTTCAGCGCGATGATTTTCGAGGTTATCTACGATTTCTCGGGCGAAACAAATTGAGCCGCGCGGCGACGCAATTGCGTTTTTCGGCGCTGCGGACATTTTACAAGTTTCTCATGCGGCACAGGGTGGTGGAAAGTTTGCCGATCAAAAACATTTCACTGCCAAAGTTAGAAAAGCGGCTGCCGCGTTTTTTAACCAAGCAACAGATGGAAGAGTTATTGGTTGCGCCCGCTAAATTGCTGGCCGGTCGGCAGCAAAAAAAAAGCCCTGGTCGCCCGATTTCTGCTGAGGTTTGTCAGCGTGATGTAGCGGTGTTAGAGACAATCTATTCCTGCGGTTTGCGCATCAGTGAGCTGTGCGGCTTGCGCGTGGATGATCTGGATTGGAATGAACAAATCGTGCGGGTGCGCGGCAAAGGGAAAAAGGAGCGCCTGGTGCCCATCGGCGAACCTGCCTTAAAAGCAATCCAGACTTATTGGAATGGCCTATTGGAACCGCCGCTGGGATTACAGCCGGTTTTTCGGGCGGATACGAAGAAAGCCGCGCCGCTATCGCCGCTGCAACTTTCCCGTCGCTTGAAAACGTATCTGGCAGTGGCAGGTCTTGATCCTGCGCTCACGCCGCACAAGTTGCGGCACAGTTACGCGACGCATCTGCTTGATGCCGGCGCTGATTTACGCAGCGTGCAGGAATTGTTGGGGCACGCGCACCTCATCACCACGCAAGTTTATACCCACGTCACCACGGAGCGTCTCAAGCGTGCTTACGACGCGGCGCACCCACGGGCTTGAAGGGTCGCGGCGGAATTATTCGCCAATTTCTGCAAAGTGAATTGGGTTGTCTTCTGGCGAACTTGGCAGAAAATAAAATTGGGTAATGAATACCCGCATCCAAATATGAAGTTGGGTTTTCTAACCTTCCAGCCAAAGCTGATTGAATCGTTGAAAAATTATTCAACGCAAACTTTTTTCGCCGACCTCACGGCCGGTTTGACGGTGGGCATCGTGGCGCTACCGCTAGCAATGGCGCTGGCGATTGCTTCTGGATTGAAACCCGAAATCGGAATTTTCACGGCGATCGTCGGCGGCTTTCTCGTTTCGCTTTTGGGTGGTTCACGCGTGCAAATTGGTGGCCCAGCGGGGGCGTTCGTGCCGTTGCTGGCACCGATTGTGATTCTGCATGGTCCGCAAGCGTTGGTGGCGTGCGCCTTGATGGCGGGCGTCATTTTATTCGTTTTGGGCGCGGCCAAACTGGGCACGATGATCAAATATATTCCGTTCCCCGTGGTGATGGGATTTACCAGCGGTATTGCTATCATCATCTTGAGCACGCAGATTCGGGATTTTTTTGGATTATCCGAAAAACTGCCACCGGATTTTATCGGTAAATTTAGATTGTTGGCGGGGAATTTCCATCCGCATTGGCCAACGGTTTTGCTGGCAACGGTCGCAACGCTGTTAATTTGGTTCTGGCCCCAAAAAATCGGACGCCGCCTGCCTGGCTCAATCGTAGTTATCTTGCTGGCATCGTGGTTGGTGAAGTTTTTTCACTGGGATGAACAATTTGGAATTCAGACTTTATTTTCCCAGTTCGGCGAGATGCCTCGCGGCTTGCCAGCTCCCCAGTGGCCAACGCTGTCGTTTGATGAATGGCGCTCCCTGTTTCCGGCAGCAATGACGGTGGCGATTCTGGGCGCGATTGAGTCGTTGCTTTGCGCTGTGGTTGCGGACGGGATGATTGATGACCGACATGATTCTAATCAGGAATTGATGGGGCAGGGGATTGCGAATGTTGTCGTGGGAATTTTTGGTGGAATGCCGACTACCGGCGTGATTGCGCGCACCGCAACCAATGTTCGCAGTGGTGCTAAAACACCAGTTGCAGGAATCATTCACGCATTCACGCTGTTAGCAATTTTGCTCGTGGCCGCGCCGCTAGCAAAAAATATTCCCATGGCTGCGCTGAGTGCGGTGTTAGTAGTGGTGGCTTTGCGAATGGGGGAATGGCATGAGTTTAAACGGCTGATGAAGTGGCCCAAAAGTGACGCAATAGTATTTCTATGTGCGTTTAGTCTGACCATTTTGCTAGATTTGCCGACGGCGGTAGGAGTTTCACTGATTCTCGCTTCTGCACTACTAGTCAAACGGTTAGCCGAGACGGCGCACGTTGAGGCTGACCCTGAAGTGACACAGGGTAATTCTCTTGGTCAGCAGATTGTTGGAAAAACCATTCCTGAAGGAGTCATGGTATTTCGCGTATTTGGGGCTTTCTTTTTTGGAGCGGCGGATAAATTAGAATCATCTTTGCGCGGTGCTGGCGGCTTACCTGAGGTTCTAATTTTACGGATGCGAGATGCCTTGGCTTTGGATGCAACAGGTTTGGATGCGTTAGAGGATGTGCTTGAAAAGTTGCGCAAGCAGCACAAAGACTTAGTTTTGTGTGGACCACACTCGCAACCATTATTTGCCCTGACTAGGGCCGGGTTTCTTGATAAGTTGGGAATAGTTAATGTTTGCGGTGACATGGAAGCTTCGCTGGCTAGAGCAAAAACTCTTCTCGACCAAAAGAAAATTAAAAATAAAATTGACAGTAACGATGCAGTTACCTAGCTTGCAACCGTCAGAGCCGTAAAAATAGATGCCAAAGCCCTCTCAATTTTCGGATGAAAGCCGAGAGGGTTGGTTTTTTGTCTCTTTACGAATCGGGTTTGAACAATCAAGTTTTGTGGATGCCCATGTAGCTCAGTTGGTAGAGCACGTCCTTGGTAAGGACGAGGTCATCAGTTCAATCCTGATCATGGGCTCCAGTTAAAAAATAACGCACAACCGACAACAGCAACACAGGAAATACAATGGCCAAAGAGCAATTTCAAAGAACTAAACCGCACGTCAACGTTGGCACTATTGGTCACGTTGATCATGGTAAATCTACCTTGACTGCCGCGATTGTTGCGGTGCAGCACCGTAAAGGTCTGGCTCCGATGATCGAATACAAAGACATCACCAAGGGCGGCACGGTTCGTGATGACACGAAGACCGTAACTATTGCGGTATCGCACGTTGAATACGAGAGTCCCAAGCGCCATTACGCGCACGTTGACTGCCCTGGCCATGCTGACTATGTGAAGAACATTATCACAGGTGCTGCGCAGATGGACGGTGCGATTCTCGTCGATAGCGCTGCCGACGGTCCGATGCCTAAGACCCGTGAGCACATCTTGCTTGCTCGTCAGGTCGGTGTGCCGAGCATCATTGTTTGCTTGAACAAAGTTGACTTGGCGGATGCTGATTTGCTTGAGTTGATTGAAATGGAAATCCGTGAATTGCTCACGAAATACGGTTTCCCTGGTGATACAACGCCGATCGTCCGCGCTTCTGCAACGGCTGCTCTAGCGGGCACGCCGGAAGGTGAAGCGGCTATTGCCAATTTGCTCGAAGCTTTGGACACCTTTATTCCTGACCCGGTTCGCGAAATCGACAAGCCGTTCTTGATGTGCGTCGAAGACGTTTTCAACATTGAAGGTCGTGGCACAGTTGTCACTGGTCGTGTTGAGCGCGGTGTGCTCAAGAAGATGGAAGAAGTTGAAATCGTCGGTTTGCGCGATACGGCTAAAACCACCGCCACGGACATTGAAATGTTCCGGAAGTTGCTTGATTCAGCGAGCGCTGGCGACAACGTCGGGGTTTTGCTGCGCGGCACCAAGAAGGACGAAGTTGAGCGCGGCATGGTCTTGGCCAAGCCGGGTTCAATCAAAGCTTTGACTAAGTTTAAAGCGGAAGTTTACGTTCTTTCCAAAGATGAAGGTGGCCGTCACACGCCGTTCTTCACGAACTATCGTCCGCAGTTTTACTTCCGCACTTCAGATGTCACGGGCACGTTGTCCTTGCCGGCTGGTGTGGAAATGGTGATGCCTGGCGATAACGTTTCGGTCGAAATCGAAATGCAAAAGCCTGTGGCGATGGAAAAAGGTCAACGCTTCGCGATTCGCGAAGGTGGTCGCACCATCGGTGCTGGTCGTGTTTCGGAAGTTGTCGGCTAATCAGCCGGATAGTTTCGGGAGCGCGGAGTTTTAACCTCCGTGCTCCCTTTTTGTCCGTAGAAATAATTCAATTTGACGGCTACGGCGTTAGCTCAATTGGTAGAGTAGCGGTCTCCAAAACCGTTGGTTGAAGGTTCAAGTCCTTCACGCCGTGCCAGTCTGCGAACTTGGAGAGGTGGCAGAGTGGTCTATCGCGGCGGTCTTGAAAACCGCTGTGGGCTAATACCCACCGGGGGTTCGAATCCCTCCCTCTCCGCCATATTAATAAATTTGTGAATGACTGGATACATATCGGAATTTGGGCGGCGGTGATTGGTGGTGTCTTTGGGCTACTTTGGTGGCAGGGACAAATCCAGCGCCTCGCGGTTTACGTTCAAGAAACGCGTGAAGAACTTAAAAAATGCGCTTGGCCTACTTGGGATGAGCTCAAGGGATCAACCGCATTGATTATAGTCATGGTCGCGCTTCTTGGTGCGTTTGTTGTGTTAGTAGATCGCGTTTTATTCGCCGTTTTTATCCACTAAAATTTCATGCGCAACCAGTGGTTCATTATCCAGACGCTTTCCGGCCAGGAAAACAAGGTCAAAGACAGCATTGAAAAACGCGTCAAGACCGAAGAAATGCA
>CAIWFB010000122.1 GCA_903911825.1 uncultured Verrucomicrobia subdivision 3 bacterium | reverse complement strand
GAATCCCAACGGGATTCAACAATTATTCGTATAATCCATATATTACGAATTTAATAAAAATAGTTGCCCAACGGTTGCCAGTAGCCCGTGATTCAGGTATATTGGGTGGCAATGAAAGCGCCCAAGGCACGGTTCAAGATTTTGCCCTACACCAATCCCCGGACGGGCACACCAAGCTGGCGGGTTACCGGCACGCGTCGTAATGGCGAGCGTATCCGCGAGAACTTCGCCCGCGCCGAGGAGGCGCAGTATCGTCACACGGAGCTAGAGGGTGAATTTCATGCGGCCAACGGCGTTGCGGCATTGCGGGCGACGCGGCTAACGGATGAGCAGGTCGGAATTGCGGAAGCCGCTTTCAAGCGGCTGGAGCGGGATGAGGATTTAATCACCGCCGTGGACCATTGGCTACGCACGGGCCAGCCGAAGACCATCAAGGAATCTCCTCGGTTGGATGAAGCGCTCAAGGTTTATACGGAGTGGCTAGAGACAACTACGGAACTGAGAGAGCTTACCAAAAATCGGCTTCGCAATCGTGTGGAACACTTTGTCGCCAATACCGGCAATGTGCGGGTGACCGACGTATTGCCGGAGCACATTGAAAAATATCTAGCACAACAGGCGGTCGTGCCGAATACCAAGGATGGCTATTGCCGCGCACTATCCAGCTTCTTTAGCTGGTGCATGAAGGGAAAACGGCATTGGTGCGTGAATAATCCGTGCTACGCCGTCGAGATTGAGGGGCTGACGAGCGATGATGATCGCGAGCCAGTGGTATTGCCGTTGAGCGATTGCGAAGCGCTGTTGCGTGCCGCAGAGAAGTTTGAGAATGGGCGACTGGTGCCGTATGTGGCGCTCTGTCTGTTCGGCGGTTTGCGGCCGTTTGAATCCGCTCGGTTGACTTGGGACCAGGTCAATCTGACGGACGGTGAAATCCGTCTCAAGGGCACGCAGACGAAAACGGGCAAGGGTCGAATCGTGGTGATCTGCAAGACGCTCAAGGCGTGGTTATCCAAGTATCGCAAGGCGGGGGAGATTTACCTTTCAACGTATAATCTGGAGCTGAAAGACCTGCGCGCGCAAATAGGTTATGGGCCGAAGACCGAGAAGCAGCCGGATTTGAAACCATGGGTGCCGGACGTGTTGCGCCACACGGCAATCTCGCATTACTTCCGCCTGACGGGCAGCTATGGCCGAACAGCGGAACAGTTCGGGAACTCGGAGGGCATCATCAAGAAGCATTACCAAGGTCGGGTCACAAGCGCGGACACGAAGCGGTTTTATGCGCTGCGGCCGGTGGCGGCACCACGGGCCAAGTGATATTTGTTCACTTGAACTTTATTTAACGTCTCCGGGTTGGTAAATCATTCGGAATGAAACCGAACGAATCGTCACGAACAATGCCGATACCGGCGGAAAATCCGACCTCACCTGGCCATGAAAATTACCAATAACTATCGCCAGCAAGACTTTCAGCACTGGCCAAGACCGTCAGAGCTGAATCTGGCGCGGCTGGCCGCGCAATTGGCGCGCACCGAAAAAATCGATCCACAGCAATTGGTCAAGGAGGCTTGGGCGCTCTACTGGGAAAGCTGCCGGACGCTTAAAGAGGATGATCGGATGGTGGAGGAATATTTTAAGCGTCTCGAGGGCGGGGATGATCGCCAACACGATTGTCTTGAGGAAAGCGAGTCACAGCCGATACCCACCCCAAAGAAATATCCCGTTTCCTACAAAGAAGTGGAGCTGCTGTTGTTGCCCAAGTTGAAGGGGCGCACGGGGACGCGGGCGTCGGTGTTTCGCGAGTATGCGTTTGCGCAGATACTCGCGGGCAGTTTCATGATTCGCGGCGGGTTCCGGGTCCTTTCATACTGGGATTTTCAACCGGAAGTGCTGATAGAATTGAGGGCGAAGCATGGGGGAATGGTAGCCGAGAGGTTAGGCTTGTGGCGTAAGAGTGTCTATGACGAGAATGCCTATACCAAGTTCGCTGGCTCCTTCCTCAGCTGGTTCAGCAGGTGGAACGAGCGCCATAACAGCGAGGTGCGGGCGGCCAACGCGAAGAAAGGTTGGGATAAGCGTCGGAAGCGTCATCAGGCCAAGACGGGAGCTCGACCGAATCGGGCCGCCTTGAAAGAAATTTTGGCACCGTCAAAAAAACCCGCTTGACGGGAGCAACTCCCCGAAAAAGCGGACGTAGCAGCGGTCGCGCCGTTAATTGCAACGCGCCACCCGCTAGAAATCGTGTTTTGCACCCGCGACGGAATCTATCCGTCGCGTTTTGCATTGTGGCCAGCGCATTTTGTAGCAAGAGCAGCTAAACGAGTCCAAAAGGCCCAATCAATTTATTTGGTATTGATTGGGCATGCAGAAAAAATTCAATCCCACGGCGCGGCTCGCCTCCTTGGACGGGCTGCTGGAAACGGTCATCCCGGCTTATTTAAACCCCACGCCCTCCCGCGAAACTCTACGGGAGTGGTTTGATACCGCGCGCATCCCGCGCTTCAAGGCGAACCCTGCCGCCAAGCGCGGCGGCGGGCCGGTGTTCTACTCGGTGGCCGCGGTGGAGAAATTTCTCCAGACGCGGACACTTTCCTGCCGTTTGCCGGCGGCGACGCTGCCGAGCCAGAAACCCACCCCGCCGCAAACCGCCCTCACGGAATGAAGCTGGCGGCACCCAATCCAATCGAACTGGCGCGGAACTATCTGCGCCAGTGTCCACCGGCCATCAGTGGTCAGGGCGGGCACATGGCAACGTTCCGAATGGCGGTAGCGCTGGTGCGTCGTTTTGGCCTGTGCGAAGCCGACGCGCTGGCGGCGATGCAGGACTGGAACCGGACCTGCCAGCCATCGTGGTCGGATGCTGAACTGCGCCACAAGCTAACATCGGCGGCGCACGCATCGTCGATGAAAACGGCGGTATGCAAGGCCACTCGCGCATCAGGCGCGCGGATCGCAACTCCGCGGCGCCCCAAAGTTGAATTCAAACCCGAGACACTGGCGCGGATTGCGGCCAAGCTGCCAGTGGCCGATTTTGATTTTGTGCGGGCGCGTTCACCGAAGTGTCCCGAAACGCAGACCCCGGCAACATTTTTGCAGCACCTGTATCGGCCGGGCGAGTCAGTGATTGTTTTTGACGTATTTAAATCGCAAGGGCGGCATGTGTGTCAGTGCGTTGAACAACCCTTTGATGCGGCGGTATTGGATCATCTGCGGAATGGTTGCTGCGATGGGGTGTGGTTTCTGTGCAATCCGGTGGACGGAAAATTTCATCCAAATCCGCGCCTCGGCGGGCGGCGTTCCCGGCGCAGCGAAGAGTCCGTGACCGCGTGGCGATACCTAGTGGTGGAGTCGGACGAGGCTGATGAAAAACTTTGGCTGGCGGCGCTAGTGCAGATGCCGCTGCGAATCGCGGCCATCTACACCTCGGGCGGCCGTAGTATTCATGCGCTGGTGCGGATGGATGCGAACAGCAAAGCGGATTGGGATGCGAAGGTGGCCACACTCAAGCCGCTGTTGACGGTGCTGGGAGCCGATCCGGCGGCGATGACGGCGGTGCGGTTGACGCGGCTGCCGGGATGTCATCGCGGGCAGGACGGACCACCGGCACCGAAGCTACCGCCAGCGCGCAAGCGCTGGGTGGATGAACCGCTGAAATTCGCGGCAAACGGGGATCCCATCTGGATGCCGGATGAGCCGCCAACAAAACCGGCGAATTTGTGGACGGGCGGAAAACTGCAGGAACTATTTTATCTTAATCCCGAGCCGGACATGACGCCGATCAGTCAGCAGCCGACCCGGACGGAGATTCATCAAAAATGGCTGGCGGAGGTCCGCCGCAAAAATGGAGGAATTTGTGTATGACCGCGAATGATTCAATCACCGAGGAAGCCGAGGTTGACGCCCAGGTGGACGCCTTCACCGAATGGTCTGCTGAAAATCAAATTGAGGGGGCGACCGAACAGGCGCGAGAAGCGGCGGCGGACAAACTGCTACACGTGATCTTGCCGAGTGACGTCGTCACGATCTCGAACAGCGCGGAAGATTTGTTCAAGCTGATCGGCCCAAGCCATCAGGTGTTCATGCGCGGCGGCGCGGTCGTGACGCTGGCCCAGCGTGACGACGGGCTGCTGGCGCTGGACATTCTGCGGGCCGCGGCGGCGCGGTCTCTGTTCGAGAAATACGCACGGCTATTCGCGTGGCGAACCTCGCAGAAAGGGGAACTGATGTTGAAACCGGTCAACTGCCCGCATGACATGGCGGAAGCCTTGTTATTGAGCACAGAGGCGGCGAAGTATCTACCCCGTGTCCAGGGGTTGATCAACTGTCCCGTGCTACGCAAAGTCGGCGGCAATCTCGAGGCCGCCGGACCGGGCTATGACGAAGTGACGCGGCTGCTCGTCACCGGCGGTAAACTGCCGCCGGTGGTTCCATTGCCGCAGGCGGTCGAACACCTGAAAGCTTTGTTTGCCGACTTTAACTTCCAGTCGCCCGGAGACCAGTCGCGAAGCATCGGCAGTTTAATTTCGCCAGCGCTACAAATGGGCGGCTTCCTGAAAGGCCGCGTGCCGGCCGATGTTGCTGAAGCCGACCAATCACAATCGGGTAAAACCTACCGGCAGAAATTAAACGCCGCCGTATATAACGAAAAGATGTCGCTGATCACGAACCGTCAAGGTGGCGTGGGTTCGGTGGATGAAAGCCTGAACCAGCAACTGGTGGCGGGCCGGCCATTCATCCAGTTCGACAACTTCCGCGGCCGCTTTGACAGCGCACACCTGGAAGCGTTCTTGACCGCCGACGGGACGTTTTCCTGCCGGGTGCCGCATCGCGGCGAAGTGGGAGTGGCGCCAGAGAACTTTTTCATCTTCATGAGCTCGAACGGCGTGAATACGACGCGCGATTTCGCGAACCGGAGCAATATCATCCGCATCCGCAAACAGCCGCCGGGGTATCAGTTCCAAAAATATGAGGAAGGCGATTTGTTGAGCCATGTGCGGCACTGGCAGTCCTATTATCTAGGCTGTGTATTTGCGGTGATTCGTGAGTGGCACGACCAGGGTTGTCCGCGCACGACGGAGACGCGGCATGATTTCCGGGAATGGGCGCAGATCGTGGATTGGATTGTGCAGCACATCTTTCAGACCGTGCCGGTCATGGATGGCCATCAGCAAGCGCAGGAACGGGTGAGCAACCCGGCGCTGGTGTGGCTGCGCTCCGTGGTTTTGGCGGTCAATGAGTCAGGCGAACTCGATTGCCCGCTGACGGCCACAGATATCTTCGGCCTCTGCGACAGCGCCGACATCCCCGTGCCCGGCCTGCGTCCTGATGCCGACGAGGATAAGGGCAAGAAAGTCATCGGCACCATTATGGCCAAGCTGTTTAAGGAACATAACCCGCTGGAGGTAGATGGTTTCGCGGTGACGCGCGAAGAAAAGTATTTGAACCGCGACGATGGCAACGATGGCGGCGGATTCAAGTCCAAGACCTACACCGTGACCAAACTATGAGCACCCCAAATGCCAGCTCGCCGCAGCTACCGCAGCAACCGCAGCAACCGCAGCAACACCTACAACTTTTTGGAAAACGATATCATTTTCTAGAAAGTATACCCCCTTGCTGCGGTGGCTGCGGGACTGCAGAAGATAAATTGAAACCGGCATTGGGGTGTGAGACCGCCGCCACTGGCAAACCGATGCGTGTGCCTTATCTGACACCCGGCGGGACATTGGTCATCCCGTTCGATTCGGATCCGAAGTATCATTGGTGGAAGGCTGGCCAGAGTGTGGAACAAACGCGTGCCGAGGTGCTGGCACGAATGCAAATGGAGAGCCACAGTCAAAAGGGTTAGGCAAAAGTGGGGTAAAAGTTAGGTAAGAGTGGGGTATTTTGCCGACCCGTGTATTTTTTTGACGGTTATACAAAAGTAGCACAAAAGTGTGACGCTGTGGCTGAAAGGGTGGGCGGAACTGGGGTAAAGTTTCTGCATTTTAGAAAATGGTGATCAAGAAATGGTAGGCAAAGGTTCAGTAGGTGTTCAGTCATACAGAAAATGGCGGTGGTGGTGATCACCTGGTTTCCAAAGGTAGCTGACCTTTGGCGCGTGGGTTTGGGCGCGGCGCAAGCGCCCAATCGCCGAATGGCTGCGCGGCTGACGACCTCAAAGGCGTCAGCCGCGAAAATTTTTTGTGCGAGCCGCACCTGCCATCAGGGATTACACTCCTGCGGCTTGGCATTGCGGTCGCTGGTATAGATCAACTTCTGGCCGCACTTGTGGCAGTTGTGCCAATAGCAGCCGGTGTCACGGTCTTTCTGACTGCGACAATACCAGCGGATGCCGCACATGGCGTGTTCATCCGGGGCCTTGTAGGTGCGCGCCTGCGCGGTGCGGCGGCGCCAGTCCTCGGTTTTAGCCTGCTTCTCGGCTTTGATTTTCTCGCGGGCGGCTTGCAACAAAACTTTCGCCGCTGCCTTCGCGTCGCGTTCGTGCTGCTCGGCTGCTCGCTGGGCTTCACACTTCGCGGCTTCGGCGGCGACGGCTTCGGCTTCAAAAAACATCAGGTTTTGATTCATGGCAAAAGTGCCGTGCGCCTGTCACGCGCACGGCGTTGGGGTGGGTCAATCTTCGTCCGGCATCATCACGGTGATGGCGGGCGATGGGTCGTCCATGTCGAGCGGTCCGCATTGGGCAATCAACTTGATGAGCTTGGCGCGTTGGTTGTCGTTGCGGACATAGAGCGCGACGGGGACGCGGTCTGTGTGGCCGCGAGCGCGGCTGATGGCAAAGCGCAACATCCAGACGATGTCCCAAAGGCGTCCGGCTTCGTCCTGGCCTTGCACGTTCGGGGGCACGGCGACATAAGCATCAAACACTGTCCGTGTCAGAAACACGGGAATGCTGATGCCTGCCTCCTTGGCGGTCTTGGTGACTTCAACCTGCACGCCATCGGCGACGGCTTGGCTGCGGGTGTAGGCGTAGATGACTTCCCCACAGGGCGAGTCGGTTTGTTTGTTCGGTTCTGTGTTCATGTGTTTTCCTTTCGTTGTTTGTTGTGTGTGCTGCGGTTAAATCAGGCGGGGCTGGCTTCGTGGATGAGGTCAAGGCGGCGGTCTGCGGCCATGCGCTTGGCAAGCTGCTCGGCGGCGGTGAAGTCGTGGCAGGTGTAAACGGTGCTGGTCGGCTCGGCGTCGGCATCGCCGACATAAACCACCCAAGCGGGGATCTCGTCCCCCTCGCGGTCGCGGTCTGGCTGTGGGCCGTCGAAGTAAACGGCGCGATAAAGTCCGGTGTTGGAAAATTCGGCTGATGCAATGGTCATAACGGTTAGCGGTTGAGGATGGGGATTTCGGAGTTGGGAGAAATCCAAGCGAGCTTGGGCGCGGGCTGGATGATGACGGGCTTGCCGAAACGTGGCGTGATGGTGCGCTTCTTCTGAACTACGGCGACGACGGCGGCGGACTCGGTCACGCGCAAGACTTGGCAGGGCTGGCCGGCATAAACGACAACGTCGCCAGCGCGAAGGGTGTAAATGTTGGTCATAAAAAAGTGGGGGAAGTGGGGCGGCATCGCTGCCGCCCCGTGGTGGTTAGCTGGCAACCTCGGCGGGACGGCTGCTGGCGTAGCGCTCGCGCGGGTCGCCTGCGCTGCTCAAACGGAACTGGCCGCACGGGTGCTGCCATGCTTGGCGCTGGCGATTCCAGTGAAAGCCAAGCTGTGCGAGAGTCTGGCGAACCTCGGCGGCGGGCTGCTCGGTGAACGAAACCCAAATCCACTTGCCGACGACTTCCGCGACGCGGAAAAGGTCAGGTGAAGCGATCTGCAACATCTGCAAAACCTTCTCGGTGGGCAGTGTGCGGTTCTTCTTCCGTGCCTCGGTATCAATCGGCAAACGATTGTCCGGCTTCGGCTCGGCCTGCGCCTGCGGCGCGGGCTGCTGTGATTGCTCTGATTCTTGAGGGAGCCTGTTCGATTTTTTTTGTGATGTAGTTTTCATATGCTTTTTTTTTCTGCTCTGCTTGCCCCTCATCCGTCGGTCGCCTTGTTCACGAAACAGCCGAGCCTCCAGCCCTCCTGCGTGGAAGTAGTCTTCAGAAGGAGCCGCGCAATGGCGGGCTGGTGTGTTAGGCGAGGCCGTGACAAGGCGAACGACTCTTGGTGAGGGGCTGCAGAAAAAACGGCATTGAAAACGGAGCTTCCTTCACAAAAAACCGACCCAACATTTTTTCACTTCGTGAAATAAACTGACTTTTTTGCGTAGCAAACAAACTCATCCGATCCCTGACCCGGCCCAATCGGACTCAAGGCGGAGCGGCGACGTTGGCGTGCGGGATGCCGGCAAGCTGGCGCGGTGATTGCAGCGCCACGGGCAGTGGCGCGACCGGCTGGGCAGCCGGTGCAATCAGGGTGACAGAGCCGACGCGGGACTGCACACAACGCCATATTGTGCGTCATTTACTTCCAGCACAGGGTCTCGGGGTTCCCTGTGCGT
>CAIWFB010000121.1 GCA_903911825.1 uncultured Verrucomicrobia subdivision 3 bacterium | reverse complement strand
TTCACGCGCACCCGCGCGCTCTGGCGCACGTCGCCGAGATTGATTTCAAAATGCTTGCCCACCGCATTCGGTGCATCAAATACAGTCTGGTATTTCGCGGTGCCGGCGAAGGCTTGGGTGTTCGTGTCGGGGAAGGTCGTCCACGAGGCGAGCTTGGTGGTTTGAAAATCGGCCGGCAGCGTCGGGCCGCCGAGCATGAATTTCACGTTCCACGAGCCGGTGATTTCAACCGGCTGGCAATTGGTTTGCCAATAATTCCAAGCCGGGCCTTCCACTTTTTTGTCGGCGAAGGCGCGGAGGATCACGGACTCGCCGGCGGCGAGTTGCAAGCGAATTTGACCGTCTTTATTCCGCGCAACGACACCAGACTTGCCGGTCGTTGGATCAAGGATAACGACAGATTTCGCGGCGCGGGCGAGAAACAGCCAGTTATCAAATTTGGTCGCAGAGCGATTGGCAATGAAGTAATTCCAGCCACCGTCAAATGAACGGCGGATGAAGGAAAGATCGGACAATACCATTTGTTCTCTTTCAACAGATCCGGCTAACCAATGAGGCAAATCACCAGTTTCAATCAACCCTTTGCCCGTCGTTAAATATTTCATGCCTCCCAAATCGAAAATGTGATCCTCAAATGATGATATTGAAGGCAACATTGAGTTCATTGCATCAATTCCCCCTTCGTCAGATGGACTCGCACCAGAAAAAGCAATCGGCCTTTCGCTTGCAGAAATTACGGTTACCCCGAGACCAATCGGATTTTTATTTTCAAAAATCACCGTCGCACCATTTTCCGCGAGCGCGAGCAATTTCTTGTAGGTTTCCAAAGGCATATATTTGCAGAAGGGCACCACAATGACTTGGTATTTTCCGCCGGGCATCTGGATTTTTCCGTCCACAACTTTTGCCGTTTTCAATTGCGCGTCGGAAATGTAGTCGAACGCATAACCTTTATCCCACAGTTCCTTCGCCGTCTTGCCGATGGGCTGGCCTTCGAACCAGTCGCGGGCGTGGACGGTGAGTTGCGGCAGCAGCTTGTCGCCGGGTTGCATCCAGAAATCGGCGGCGTTGTAGTAGAGTAGGATGTCGTTGTCGGGCTGGCCGGATTGCAGGACGGATTGCACGCGCGCGGCGTAGGCGTTGAGCGCGGGGGCGTCGCGCCAGATGGAGTTGCGCGGGTTCATCTCCAGCGAGGCGTAAAAATGCCAGCCGGGCCAGCCGGCTTCGTCGGGCGAGTAGATGCAGCCGTGATAAAACATGTGGTTGATGCCGGAGAGAAACATGTCGTCGAAGAGATATTTCACGTCGGACAGTTTCTCGGTGAAATGTTCCTCGATCCACGTGCCGGTCTCGGAACTGACGAGCGGCTTGCCAGTGACATGCGCGGCGGACGACGCGAATTTGGAGATCAACTTATTGCGGTCGAGATGAAACATCTCCGTTTCGGGAATGTCGGCGGTGGCGTAGAGATCAAGCCAGTTGCCGGGCGATCCGTGTGCCTGATCGCGCGTGATGAAGCCGCGTTCATGTGACCAGTTCACCCACTTGGTCAGCGAGTCGGCCATGAGTTCGCTGACGGTTTGGCGGTAGTCGCACTTCACGCGGTTGGCGTGCTCGTTGTCTTCTTTGCTGAAGAGGGCGGGTAATTCAGTTTGCAACTTGTAGCCACGGCGCTTCTCAAAATCGGCGAAGAAAGTCGGGGACCAATCGGAGCGATACTCGTAGGAGTCATGATATTGGGCGCGTGGTTTGGGGCCGGCGTAAGCTGCGAACGCGGTGGTGTAGGGCTTGAGGAAATCATCCATCGCGGGCGGATAGATGAGATTAAGCATCCAGCCTTCGCCGCCGGGGCCGGGGCGTTTCACTTTCTGGCCGGAAGGTTTTTGCGAGATAAGGTAAATTTTGTCACCGGGCGTCGGTGACCAATCGAAATCTTTGGTCGGATTGCCGACCAAGGTTGTCAGGTCGTGGACTTTTCCATCGGGTGAAAACACAACCAGAGCTTGAACGCCTTTCAAGTCGGCTGGCATTTGAAATGGTTTGTCCTTCTCAACCTCAATCACCCGCACGACGACACTAGCATTCGCATCCTCATCCGTGACTTGCGGTCCACCAAAACACCAGCCGCTGCCCGTGGTCATGTCCACGCCCATGCCGAGACGATGCGCTTCGCTCACGGCCCAGCCCATCATCTCCATCCATTTCGGCGAGAGATAGTCGATGTATTTATCCTCAAAACCCTTTGCTCCGTAAATCGGGATGATGTGAATGCCGCCGAGGCCGGCGGCGGCGTAGCGTTCGAGTTCGTGCGTGAGATTGGTTTTGTCCACCGCGCTGCCCATCCACCAGTTGAAGGCCCACGGTTTTTGTTGCGCGGTGATGGGCGGCCAAGCGAACGGATCTTCGGCGGCGCGGGTGGCGCCGCCGGACGCGAAGAACGCGGCCACGCCGAGCGCGCCGCCGAGGAGCAGAGTGCGGGGGAGATTCATGCTCCATTAAGAACGCACTCGGTCAAAACGGGCAAGCGGCGAGTGTAACAATTTTTGGCGATGCAAAAATTGTTTTAACTAGAACGCCTATTTATCCCGCTTCAACAGAAATTCCGCCAACGCTTCTAGCGCAACGGCGCGGCCTTTGAAAATGTTCAGCGCGGCGAAGGCTTTGTCCGTGAGTTGGGTGGCGATTTTCCGTGATTTTTCCAAGCCGACGATGGACGGATAAGTGGCTTTTTGCACGGCCACGTCTTTGCCCGCGGTCTTGCCGAGTTGTTCGCTGGTCTGGGTGACGTCGAGAATGTCGTCAATGACTTGGAACGCGAGGCCGACATTGTAACCGAAGTCGGTGAGGGCTTGGAGTTGCGCGGGCGTGCAGTTGGCGCTCATACCGCCGAGGCGCACGGAGCAACAGAGCAGGGCGCTGGTCTTGCGTTCGTGGATGTAGCGTAGTTCGGCGACGGTAAGTTTTTTATTTTCACCTTCGAGGTCGGCGACTTGGCCACCGACGAGTTGCAGGGAACCAGAGGCTTTGGCGATTTCCAAAATCAAATCCTGATGCGAGTAGCGCGGCCAGCTCTTGGCCTGCGCGGCGATCTCGAAGGCTTGCGTGAGCAAGGCGTCGCCCGCGAGCACGGCGATGCCTTCGCCAAAAACTTTATGATTTGTAAGTTTACCGCGCCGATAATCGTCGTTATCCATCGCGGGCAAATCGTCGTGGATGAGCGAATAGGTGTGGATGCATTCCACGGCGCAGGCAAGGGGCATGGCGGCTTTTTCCGTGCCGCCACAGGCCGCAGCGGCGGCGAGCAGCACGGCGGGCCGCGTCCGCTTGCCCCCGGCGAACAGCGAGTAGCGCATGGCCTTGTGGATGGTGGCGGGCTTGGTTTTTTCGCTGGGGAGAAATTGGTCGAGCGCGACGTTGACGGCGTCGGTGCGAGTGGTGAGAAATTGGTTCAGGACGAAGGGCTTGGTGGTGGCGGCCATAATTAGGCGGAGAAAATGCCGGAATTGGCCGGAAATTTGAAGGTTTTATTTGAAATGATGGGGTGACAAGTCACCAACAGTCGTCGGAACGGGAATTTTTGTATTGCCCGGGGACGTTAGTTCGTTATCCTGACCCGCTCGATAAGAGACAAAAATGAACGCTGACCTCTGCAAAAAAGCTTTAGAAAAAGTGGGCGCCCCGAATGTGCTCATCAACATCGTTTCCCGCCGTGTGCGCCAGCTCAATCAGGGCGGTGGCGGTCTGGGACGTCCGCTCGTGGACGTGCCGGCCAGCATGGGGCTCGCGGATATTGCGTTGACGGAAATCATCGAGAACAAGATGGGCTGGGAATTGCCGGCGGAAGTTGCGGCGGTTCGTTTGATTCCCAAAAAGCGCAAGAAGCACTAAGCCGCGCGTCAAAATTTCACGAAGCCGGAGGATTTATTCTTCCGGCTTTTTTATTGGTTAAAATTGGCGTAAGCTGCGCGGAAGAATTTTTCATGGCCGACATCGTCACCAACCACAAAGCCAAGCGAGACTATTTCATCCTTGAAACCTTCGAGGCGGGCATCGTGCTGCACGGCACGGAGGTGAAGTCATTGCGCGCGGGCAAAGGTCAGATCGCCGATGCGTTCGCGCGGGTGGAAAAGGAAGAAGCTTGGCTCTACAACGTGCACATTGACGAATATTCGCACGGCAATATTCACAATCACGCGCTGAAAGCGCCGCGCAAATTGCTGTTGCACAAGTCGGAAATCCGCAAGCTGTATGAACTGGCGTCGGTGAAGGGTAATGCGCTCTTCCCGCTGTCGTTCTATTGGAAGAACGGCAAAGTGAAAGTTTCTATCGGCGTCGGCAAAGGTAAGCAGGATTTCGACAAGCGCGATGACATCAAGAAGCGCGATTCCGACCGCGAAATGAAGCAGGCCACGATGAAGTGGACGAAGGGACGTTAATAAACAACGGTTTAGGGTCGAAAAAGAAAAATGGCGTCCATTGCTGGACGCCATTTTCAATTAAAGTATGGGCTGGAAATTAAGCCTTCTTCTTGAGTTCGTCGCCTTTTTTCCAAGTGCGTTTGGGCGCTTTGGTGACGAGACCTTGCTTGAGGGCGGTCGCAGCCACACGGATGTAGCGGACTTCGCCGGTGGGCAACAGCGCTTTCACGCGCTGGATGTTGACGTGAAATTTGCGCTTGGTAATGGCCGTGACGTGCGTGCCGATACCGCCAGATTTCTTGGATTTACCACTGCGCCAAATGATGTTGCCCTTCATCGGGCGTTTACCGGTCAATTCACAAATGCGTGCCATAAAAGTTTCTTTTGTTAAAAGGCCGCACAGACTATCAGTGAACGTCTTGAACGCAAGCGTTTATTTCCGGCCCGGAAGGTTGGCTGATTCGCGGTAGGCAGGCGGCAACATTGCGCCTTTGAGGCTTTGCGGCTATTTTCGCACCCAATGTTCGGCCTTAATGCCAAATTTGCCACCGTGCCGCTACTGATTTTATTGCGCACCAACGCCATCCACAGTTGGCGGCGGCTGGTGGCCGTGCGCGAGCAATCGCGGCTGCTGACCAGTATCATTGGCATTTTTGTGGCGGGCTATCTCGTGTTGGCATTTGAATTATTTTATCACGGGATGAAATTTATCGCCAAGTTTCCCGGCCTAGGCGCGGTGCTCACGGAACGGTTGCTCTACACGCTCTTTGCGTTTTTATTTGCGCTGCTGCTGTTGAGTAATCTCATCATCGCCTACACCAATCTGTTTCGGAATCGGGAAACCGCGTTCCTACTGTCGCTACCGGTTTCTAACCAAACGATCTTCAATTGGAAATTTATCGAGACGACCATTCTGGCTTCGTGGGCGTTTTTGTTTTTAATTGCTCCGCTACTCGTGGCTTTCGGCTTGGTGCGCGATGTGCCGTGGCACTTTTATCCGCTGACGGTTCTACTCATCGGGTTATTTATTATTTTACCGGGAATTTTAGGTTCCGCTCTGGCCATCGGCATCGGGCGGCATCTCGACCGCAAAAGTTTCCAAGTCGTGCTGCTGATCTTCGCTTTGGTGTTATTAGCCTTCGTCGCTTTCTGGTGGAAAACCAACCCCGTGGATGACGACCTGCTCGATAAACGCACGCTGGAAGCACTAGATCGCCTG
Source organism: uncultured Verrucomicrobia subdivision 3 bacterium (assembly GCA_903911825.1). Classification (GTDB taxonomy): domain Bacteria; phylum Verrucomicrobiota; class Verrucomicrobiia; order Limisphaerales; family UBA11358; genus UBA11358. The sequence continues at coordinate 30,098 of CAIWFB010000121.1, read as the reverse complement.
CTCGCGAAAACGCGTTTCACGATGTTCCCATTTCTGCCCAGCTACTGGCTATCGTCCGCAGTATTGCAATGGGCCGAAGGCATTGCCAGCGGTGCGATCTTCTTTACGGGAGTTTTGCTAAGTCACACGTTGTTCTTCGGCAGCCTCGCTTTTACTCGGTTTGGTAATCTTTTTTATGACACCGCTTCCGCCGTGCAAAGTCGCGGTGGCGGCGGCTTCAAATTAAATTTTTTACGAGGCGAACGAAATTCCCACACGCCCGGCTTACTGGAAAAACTATTTGCCCAAATCCCTTTCCTCCGCACTGATACCCGCGCCATTGCAGTGAAAGATTTACGGATGTTCTGGCGCGATACGACGCAATGGGGTCAATCGGTAATGTTTTTCGGCCTGCTCGGCGCCTACATCATCAACCTCCGGAATTTCACCCATCAACTCACCAGCCCGTTTTGGATTCACGCCGTCGCGTTTCTGAATCTGGGCGCTTGCGCCTTCAACCTCGCGTCTGTCACCACACGCTTTGTGTTCCCGCAATTCTCCCTCGAAGGCCGCCGCCTCTGGATTGTCGGAATGTCGCCGATGGGCTTGGAGCGCATCGTCAAAACTAAATACTGGCTGACGAGCGTATTGTCACTGATTGTCACTCTCGGCCTAGTCGTCCTTTCCTGTTACTTGCTAAAAATGTCGTGGGATGATGTCGCTTTTTTTGGCGCGGTGATCACGGTAATGACTTTTGCGCTCAACGGCCTCGCCATCGGCCTCGGCGTCTTATTTCCCAACGTGAAAGAAACCAATCCCAACAAAATCGTCAGTGGCTTCGGCGGCACGCTCTGCTTTGTCTTGAGTTCCATTTACATCATCGCCTCGCTCGCGTTGTTGGTGCTGGGCGGCGGCGGTTATCACGGCCACACCGATTGGGCCATCAGCAGCATCAGCGCGTTTGTGCTGCTGTCTTTCCTCATCGGCTGGGGGCCCATGAAACTTGGGCTGAAACAGTTAAAAAATTTCGAAGCGTAAGCTGAACCCAATAATTAATTTCGCTTGACGGTTTTACGCTTGTTGTATTACTATACTAACATAATAAGTCAACCATGAGCCTCCCCGCCTTACTGAAGAACTGGCAGATCGAGCTTCACTCGGGCATCCCCGTTTACAAGCAGATTGCCAACCGGCTCACCTCGGCGATGGCGGACGGCACGCTCGTTGCGGGCGACCGGTTGCCCACCATTCGTGAAGTGAATCAGGCGCTTGGCGTCAACCCCAACACGGTTGCTAAAGCGTATCGCGAACTCGCGCTCAAAGGCTTGATTGATGGCCAACGCGGTTTTGGTTCTTTCGTGAAGCTGGACGACGCCATCGGCACGCTGCCCGAAGCAAAAAAAAAGGCCAAGCTCACGGAGCTTTATCACCGGATGCTGACGGAGGCGCGGAGCCACGGGTTAAATGAAGAACACATTCTTACTTTCATCAAACAAAGGAAAACCACATGAATAATATCAAACGCAGTGGAAAACTGTTGAAGGCGGCGTTCGCCGTCCTGTTGCGCGAAAAGAAGCTGTTTCTGTTTCCCCTCATCGCCACGGCGCTGGCGCTGATCATCGCGCTGTTTTTCATCACGCCCATCGCGCTTTATCCCACCGGCCATTCCTATTTTTCCGCCGCGCATTGGAGCACATTGGCAGACAAGGCGGCGCATTTTTTACCGGCGAAACAAACGCACACGACAAGCGAGGCCGCCGTCGGGTTATTGCATCCGTATAGCACGCCGGTTTCCGCACAAACCTGGTGGGTGACGCCGTGGTTTGCCCTCGCCTATTTCGTTTCCATGGTCCTCGCCACTTTCGGCAACGTCGCGTTTTACCACGAGATCATGCAGGCGTTGAATGGCGAAACGGTTTCCCTCCGGCGCGGCTTTCGTTTTGCGGCAACGCGCTGGCGCGCGGTGCTGCTGTGGTCGTTATTTGCCGGGTTGGTGGGATACCTCATCCAAGCCATCCAGCAGCGGTTCGGAATTTTGGGACGACTCGTCACCGGCCTGATTGGATTTGTGTGGAGCGTGGCGTGCATCTTCATCATCCCCGTGCTGGTGCGTGAGGAACAGATGGTCAATCCACTAAAACTTCTTCACAGTTCCGCTGGCACGCTCAAACGTTCGTGGGGCGAACTCGTCATCGGCTTCGTTGGGCTGGAATCCGTTTTCGGCGCGATATTCCTGGCCTTCCTTTTGGCGGTGACGGTAGCTGCTGGGGTTAGCATTTATTGTCTCAACGCACATTTTCACGCGGCAACCATCTGGATTGTCGCGGCGAGCATCGGGGTCGTGCTTTTGATGGCTTTCGCTCTCTCGTGGGTCAGTGGCGTAGTAAATCCAGTCTATCGCTGCGCCCTCTACATCTACGCCACCGAAGGCGTGGTGCCGGGAACGTTCGATAAAGAACTGCTCGACTCCGCGTGGAAGGTGAAATAAGCGACCGGCTTTTCAGAGCGCCTGTTCCAAGTCGGCGAAAAGTTTCCGCGCATCGGCCAGATGCGCCCGCCCGCCCGGCCAAATCAGTCCGAAACCTTTGCCGTAAGCCGGGCCATTAGCCACGCAGGCATCCGTGTCGCAATCCACAATCTGTCGTTGCGCCGCACCGATGGCGTTCGTGCGTTTTCCGTCCGCCTCAAACTTCCAACCCACGATGCTGGTCTTGGGAAACCAGCCGCGCAGTTTGGAAATAATTTTGGGCGTGGGCACTAGTTCCACGAGCAGCGAGCCTTGCCGCGTGGAAATTTTCTTAGACGCCTTGAGCGCGGAAAACTCTCCAGGTTTTTCCTCCGCAAAAATTTTCCCGAAAGTAAAATCGCTCACCGCCGCCGCATGAAAAATGGCATCCACTTTTTTGCCGGAGAACGCTTTGAGCTGCGCTTGCAAATCCGCCGTGGTGGAAAAAACTTTCACCGACTTCGCCTTGCGCGCACCCGCGTAAGTTGCCGATTCGCCGATGAGCAACGTGACTTTGTGGCCGCGTGCGGTGAGATAATTCGCCAGCTCCGTGCCGAGTCGGCCCGTGGAAAAATTCGTGAGTCGGCGCACGTCGTCGAGCGGTTCAAACGTCGGGCCAGCGGTGACGATACAATTCATGCGGTGAGCATAAAACGCCCGCCGCCAAGTGGCGACTGGATTTCGCCTTTTCTTTCAACCGCCAACAATTACGCTCTCGGCATGAGTCATTTGTCACGCGCTATTGAAGATTCCATCGTTACCCTGCGCAGCTTGTCCTCACTGGAAGAACCGTTGAATCGCGCGGCGGAATTACTTTTGAACGCCTTGACCAGCGGCCACAAATTGCTCGTCTGCGGCAACGGCGGCAGCGCCTCGGACGCCACGCATCTGGCCACGGAATTTCTCTGCCGCTTTATGGGCGATCGTCGGCCGTATCCCGCTATTTCGCTCACGGCGAACGGCGAATTCATGACGGCTGTTTGCAACGATTATCACGCGGATGAAATTTTCGCGCGCCAAGTTTGGGGGCTCGCAGAAAAAGGCGACGTGCTGCTCGTCCTCACCACCAGTGGCAAATCCAAAAACGTCGTGCGTGCTCTGGAAGAAGCCCAGCGTAAAGGCGTCGAGAGCATTGCTATTCTCGGTCGCGACGGCGGATTCACCAAAGGTCTTGCCACCGTAGATTTAATTGTCGCTGGCAGCGTGACCGCGCGAATTCAGGAAGCGCAAAAAGTTCTCTTTCACGCTCTCTGCGAAATGGTGGAAGAAAAACTACCCAAGGCGTGACCGTGTGTCACAACTGGACGTAGCGATTACAGGCGTGGTAAATGATGATGGTGTCCACGCCGCTCCAAATCAAAGCCCCCAGCGCCGCGCAGATCAATCCAATGATTCGATGCGGTTTGGCGGGGTTCCAGTAAAGTCTTTCTTGTTTGCGCGCCGCAAATGAATTCCATAATCCCGCCAGCGCAAACGGCACGCCGATGATCGGGAGCAAGCCCAGCAGCCCGAACGTCAAGCAGCGGACTGAAGCTTTCATCATTTTTAATTTCTGAAAAGCCAACGAGTTGTTTTTCATTTTGCCTGCGGGTTAAAGGTGGCAACGGTATTGGTGTGCGCAGTGTTAAGCCGCTTGATCTGCTGCTGTTCCAGAAACTTCACCTCGCGATGCAGATTGAACAGCGCCCGGCTTTCCGTCGTCACCAAAATCAGCATGGTGGCCAGCAGCGCGATAAAAACTACGGTGATGGAACCCGTTTCGTTGCGCTTCGCCACGCCAGTAAATGGTTTTGTTAAAAGTTTCATGGCTTCGTTTGCGCTGCTTCAAAGGTGAATGACAGCGGTAATTGCGTTTCCTTGCGTCGCGGTTTTATTTCCAATTCCCAACGCCAAGCGGTAACGCTTGCGCGGGTGGCGGAAGTCATCTCGGACACTTTGACTTGGGGCAATAACAGCCGCGAATGGTTCTGCGCGGGAATTTCGCGGCGCAGTTCGCCGTCGGTGTAGCGGTATAAAACTTCCTTGTCGCCTTCGGGAATCACCACAATCTGTCCGCTCGCGGTATTACTGATAGAGATTTTGCCCGTCGCCGCGCGAACATCGGCGCGCCAGCTTTCACCGGCTTGCAAGGCGGTGGCAATTTCGTGCGACGTGTAAGTCACCGCGCGCGTGTGATCCCAACAGAAATAAAATGCGGCGGTCGCGCCGGTCATCATAATCGCAAACACCGCGATGTAAGCGAGGCACTCAATCAACGACACGCCGCTTTGACGGTGCCGTGCGGAAATGTTCGGGCGCAATTTCATTGGAGCGTCGCCTCCCGGACGACCGTGCTGACGCCGCCTTTTTCATCCGGCATCCATTCAACGCGCAGGTGTTTGCCGGTTTTCGTGAGTTGGAAATGCCCCGGCGGCAGTTTGCTTGCCGCGTGGGACGTGACGCCGAGCGGTTGCGGGCCGTCTGGCAGCTGGCGAGCCGCACCCGCCGCGAGAATTTCCATTTCGCCATCCACCAGTTCGTTGATGACGGCGCGGTGGTATTCCATCTTTAGCACTTGGCGCTCGCGCGAAAAAGCGTAGCCCAACGGCACGATGGCGAGGGTCAAAATGGCCAGCCCGACGATCAGGTCAATCTGCAAAAAACCGCGTTGTGGTGGAATTGATTTCATGACGCGTCCAACATTCCTTTCAGCACACCAATGAGAATTCCAAACATCGCCGTGGCGACCAGCCCAACCACGATGCCATTCAGAATCACAAGCCCGCTCGTCATCGTGTGCGTGGCGGCTTCTTCCTGTTGAAACGCTTTGGCATCCAGTGCCTCGTGCCAGCCTTTCAAAGCTTCGAGAAATCCGCCACGGGCGTGCGCGGCGTTGGTGAGTCGCCAATGAAATTCGCCGTTGTCGTCAAACGCGCAGATAGCATCGTCTAGTTTTAAACCGTTTTCCAAAGCCGCGAGAACGCGGCCTGCGCGACGGCGGCAGATTTCGTTGGCGGTTGATTCGCCCGCGAGCCGCACGGCTGCGACCTCCGGCACACCGCCGTCCAATAGCACCGCCAGCATTGCGGAAAACGCGCGCAGCAGTTTTTTCCGCTTCCACGGAATTTGCCACGCCAGCCAGTCCAAAACCGGCACAGTGCGGAATTGGAACCAGCGAACCAAGCCCGGCCCGCCGATGTAGAAAATCGCCACCGCCATCAGCACGAAAAAAAGAGCGACTTCAAACCACACGAGTTGTGGTGCGATCTGAAAAACAAACTGCGCGGGTGCCCAGACTGCCACGCTCATGCCGGCCGCCACGTCCTTGAATTTAGGCACAACAAAAATCATCAGCATGGTGATAAGCCAAACAGCGATGGGCGCAAACACCAGCAACATCGCGACTGTATAATGAAGCGTCGAGCGCACCGTGTCCGGCGCGACGCGCAACACTTCGCGGCAGGCAGGTAAAACCTTTTTTAGGTCGCCCAATTTTTCGCCGGCGCGCAGCATGGCGTTCACCTGCGGCGGCAAGAAGGTCGGGGTTTTTCCCAGCGCCTCGGTGAAGCGATCGCCGTTTTCGATGTGCGCGGCCAGCATGTAGAAACGCACGCCCATCACGCGATCGCGGGTTTCGGCAGCGGAGAGAATAGCTTGCTCGATGGCCAACCCACGTTCAATCGCCGTCTCCAGCAGGTCGAGGAAAAAGCGAGCGCGGTCACGCCGTTGCATCGGAAGCGAAAGGACAAAGTGTAGCAACAGCGAAAACACGCCGGTGGGCAACATGACGGCCAAAGCCCAAAGCAACACGGCCAACGAAGCTGTAATAAAATGTTCCATCGGTAATTCTTTGGTTCAAGTCTCTAGCCGCTCAAACCACCCAGCATGGCAATCATCGGCAGAAACATGGAGATCACCAAAAATGCCTGCGAGATGACCACCGCACCCAAAAAGAGCGAGGCCAGCGGCAGCACCATGTAGAGCGCGACCTCGGTCCGATAAATGGCGCGGGCATGATAAACTTCCGCCGCCCGCTTAAATCCTTCGGTTAGATTTTCGCCCGCACCCGAAACGAGCCAGGTGAACATCGGCGGAATAAGTTTATTTCCCGCCGCGACCTCAGAGAATTTCGCCGTGCCATGAGCCAGCTTTTGCCGCCAGTTTTTAAGATCGGCCACGGCCTGCGGGCTGGTTTCCAATTGTTCTGCCAGACTGATCGCCTCCGGCAAGCTCACGCCATTTTTCAGTAAAAGGTGAATGGAAGAGGCGATGCGCGAAACGGTGGCTTCCTTGAAAGCGGGCAAATGCCAAAGGATTTTTTCACGGATGACTGGTAGAAAAATCGTCGCCAAAGTCGCTAGGAGAATGATGAAAATTGCCGCCGGAAACGCCCAGATAGATTCTAGCGTGGAAAAAACGAAAATGGTGAACCCGGGCAAACTTACGCCCATGCCCGCAAAGATGTCTTTAAACGCGGGCCCGATGACCCACGCCCATGCGCCGGACAACACGAGCGAAATCAGCAGCGCCACGATCAGCACGATGAGCGGATAGGTCATCATGCTTTTGAGTCGGGTCCACACCTGGTTTTGCCGCTGGAAATAATCCGCGAGCATCGTCAGCGCGCCGGGCAAGTCGTTGCCTTTCACGCCCACTACGATCATGCGCTTGTAAAGTTCCGGCAACTGGCGCGGCGCGAGGGCGTCCGCCATCGGCGTGCCTTTTGCAAGATCGGTTTCAAGGGCTTGTAATTCGTTCCGCAGCGAACCGGCGCGCATTTCGGAGCACAGCCGTTTCAACGCGCCTTCGAGCGGAATGCCATCGCGCAGCATCGCGGCGAGCTGCTGATTGAAGAACGCAAATTCGTCGGTTTTCATAATCCAAAAATTCGTTTGAACTCCGCTTCGTTGGTCGCCCCTTGATTGACGAGCTGACGTGCGGCGGATTCGAGGGTTTGTAACGGCGCGATCGTGGACAATTCGCGCCGGCGAACTTGATCGCGCAGCGGTTCGCTCATGCGCAACCATTCCACGAGTGGCACGCGGCCGTTGTAGCCCGTGTGCAGACAGGTTTCGCAGCCCGCGCCTTCGCACGTGGAGCAAACTTTGCGAATGAGGCGTTGATTCAAGACCAGTTCCACCGCACTGGCCACGGCGGAATGATCGGGACACATCGTGAGCAAGCGTTCGAACACACCTTTGCAAGAACCGGCGTGAAGCGTGGAGATGACCAGATGCCCAGTGAGTCCGGCGCGCACGGCAAGCTGAGCGGTCGCTTCGTCGCGGATCTCGCCGATGATAAGCACCTGTGGATCTTGGCGGAGCAAGTGTCGCGCGGCCTTGGCAAAATCCAGTCCGGTCGCTTCGTTGATCTCTGTCTGCATCGTGCCGGGCACGACCTGTTCCACCGGGTCTTCAATCGTGATGATGTGGCGTCCGCCGAGTTCCGCGAGATGCCGCAGACATGCGTAAATCGTGGTCGTTTTGCCGCTGCCGGCCGGACCGGTGAGCAACATCATCCCGCTTGATTGGCGGAGGAAATTTTCCAATTCCGTCTGCGCATCCGCCGGGAAAGCCAGCTCAGTCAGCGCCTTGGCGGTCGCAGAATTGAACAGGCGCAGGACAATTTTTTCGCCGGTGACGGTCGGATACGTCGCCACGCGAATGTCGTTTTTGCATTTCAGTTCGTCGTGTGAAATACGGCCATCTTGCGGCAATGATTCTTGATACGTTTTCAACCGCGCGAGAAATTTAATCCGGCCAAAGACGCGTTCCGCAACCTCGGCGGGCAGTTCGCACACCGGCGTGATGAGGCCGTCGAGCCGAAAGCCGACTTCGGCGACCTTGCCGCGCATCTGAAAATGGATGTCGCTCGCACTTTTCTTCTCAGCGAGAGCGACGATGTTCTCCAAAACTTCCGGCGCGGAATTCGCGGCGATGTTCTCAGCTTCGGCTGGGATATTTTTGGTCGCCATAAATCAATTTGCTTCCGCGAGCAAGTAGCCCATGCCGTGCGGGTTGAACATCAGGATGCGCAAACCGGATTCGAGCTGCGCGACTTGTAACCGGAGATTGTGCTCGTGCTTGGTGATGGCTTTGCTCGCGGTTTCCAGTGGATGAAACCGCTCGCCGACATACATCAAGGCGAGCGCCAGCGCAAAGGCTCCCGCCCATTGGAATCTTGGTCGCCACACGCTACGTGGCTTGAACTCCCCTGGCGAGTGGCGAAGTTGCACGCGGACACGCGACGGGAAATCATTCCAATATTCTTCCGAACGTTCCGGTAGTTGAACGCTTTTCAAGCTGGCTTCGAGCTCAAAATCATTCATGGCTCATTGGGCGCGCTGGCGGCGCGCGTTGTTTCCCCAGCTGCGCTGATTGATTCAGAATCGCGGGCGGTGAGGAGTTGTTTCAATTTTCGTTTCGCGGCAAACACGCGCCAGGAAATGGTTGTTTCCGAGCAGCTCAAAACCTGCGCGGCCTCGGCGTGGTTCAGTCCATCGTAGATTGTCAGCACGATGGCGGCGCGTTGTTTCGCGGGCAATTTCAGCAGCGCTGCTTGCGCTTGTCGCGCGGCCTCGTTTTCCGTCGCGGAGGATTTGCCACCGGAATGTTCCGCGAGCATTTCCTCCGCGCAATTGGCATGTGCTTGATTCCTGCGCGCCTCGCTGCGCCGCCAGTTCAGGCAAGCGTGCATGGCGATGCTGTATAGCCACGTCGAAAACTTCGCGCCGCCGCTGAAGGTGCCGATCCGGGCGTAGGCTCGGATGAAAGCCTCCTGCGCGAGATCCTCGGCGTCGGCGGACGAGCCGGTCATACGAAATGTCAGGGCGTGAATCATCTGTTGGTGCTTGCGCACTAGTTCCTCAAAAGCCGACGAGTTGCCGCGTAGGCTTTGGCGCACTAGTTCTGCGTCGGCATCGGCCATGAGGGTTGCTTCTGTGGAATGAGAAACCACCGCGGGCCGAATCCTTTGAATTATTTTTGCACCCGAAAATAAATCTTCCGGAACGGCAGCTCCGCCTTCGAGATCGGGGAAGGCAAGGGTTTTCATGAGGAAACAGTTTTTAACCGCGAAATACGCGAAATACGCGAAAGCAAAAATCAAATGATGGAATGCAGATCTCCGGTTTTCCCGTTCGCGTATTTCGTGTATTTCGCGGTTTCATCAGCCTCAAAAATATTTTGGCTCATTCCCGGCTTTCCACTTGATGTTGCAGCCGATGCTGGCGACTTGCAGCGTGGAAGTCGGCTTGCCCGCCAGCACGGCATCGAGCGCGGCGCATAAATCTTTTCCGGTCACGGGAATGCCATTACCGGGGCGGCTGGCGTCGAACTGACCGCGGTAGACGAGGCGACGACCGCGATCGAAGAGAAAAATATCCGGCGTGCAAGCGGCCCGATACGCTTTGGCGACGGCTTGAGTTTCATCAAAGAGATACGGAAACGTGTAGCCCGCGCTTTTAACTTCTTCGCGCATCTTGACCGGACTGTCGGCGGGATATTTTTGCGCGTCGTTGGCGTTGATGCCGATGATGGCGACGCCGCGCACTTGATAATCCTTCGCCAGTTGCGCCAGACCGCTGCGGATGTGCACCACGTAGGGACAATGGTTGCACATGAAGATGACGACGAGCGCGGCCTTGTCTTTGAAACTGTTGAGTGAAGTGATTTTTCCGTCAGTATCCGGTAATTGAAAGTCCGGCGCGGGCGTGCCGAGCGGCAACATGGTCGAAGGTGTCAGAGCCATACCCAACTATAATTTTCGCCGCCCAAGTTAAAAGCGCAAAGTTGCGGGAAAAAGCTCGTAAATCGTAAATCGTAAATCGTAGATTTATCGCGTGGCCAAGAACATTCTCTATTTCGATCTGGAAACACAAAAGTCCGCTGATGAAGTGGGCGGCTGGGGCAACATTTCCAAGATGGGCATGAGCGTGGGCGTGACGTGCAGCAGTGTCACCGGCGAATATAAAATTTACGGTGAGAAGCAGGTGGATGACCTCATCAAAGACCTGCAACGCGCCGATCTGATCGTGGGTTTCAATCACCTGCGCTTTGATTACGAAGTCTTGCACGGTTACACGTCGCTGGATTTGAGCCAATTGCCCACGCTCGATATGCTGGTAGAATTGCAGAACGAACTGGGCCACCGGCTCTCGCTCGATTCGATTGCGACGGCGACGTTCGGCGTGGAAAAAACGGCGGAAGGCTTGCAGGCGATTCGGTGGTTCAAGGAAGGCAAGCTGGCGGAGATCGCGGAATATTGCTGCTACGATGTGAAAATTACCAAGCTCGTTTACGAATACGGCAAGCAGCACCGGCAGATTCACTTCAACAATCGCATGGGCAAAAAGATGACGGCTCCGGTGAAGTGGTGAGCGTCTGCTTTAATTTCCAGTTTTCAATTTCTCGACGGCGGCTTGCAGTTGGCCAGCGAGTTCCTTGCGGTCGTCCGTGGTGCGTTCAAAACTTCCAAAGCGAATCGTTCCGCGCACCGATTTTTTCCCCAGCAGATTGAGCAAGTGCGGGAAGAATGAATGGTCGCCCCAGTAACAGACTTCTTGCTTCGCATCGCCGCCCGGCAATTCGTAGTGAACCCATGCCGTAGAAATGGAATGTCCACCGCGCAACGCAGGTTCCAGTAGCGACGAGCGGAATGGCAAAATGGTTTCGCCATTCGAACTGGTGCCTTCCGGAAAAACCACGACGAGCGCGCCTTCGGCCAAGGCGGATTCAATTTCCCGATTCACCGCGCCGACGTGGGAACGGCGTTCGCGTTCGATAAAAACGGTGCCCGCGAGTGACGAAAGCCAGCCGAACAGCGGCCAGCGGCGCACATCTGCTTTCGAGACAAATACGGCGGGCGTCGTCGCTCCAAGCGCAAGAATATCGAAGTAGCTTAGGTGGTTGCTGACGAGAAAACCTTTTTTCGGAATCGCGCCGGAGAGTTGTGCGGAGTAGCCAAAAATTTTCAGATGCCGCGTCGCCGCCATGTGCAGCCAGCGGGCGCGCGCGAGCCGTTTTTTTTGCGCAGGCACGAACGCGACGGTAAAAAAATACAGGCCGACGTTGAGCCCAACTTGGAGTAAGAACCAACAAAGTTTCCCCGCAGCGCGAATAGTCATCGGCAAAATTCGCGACAGATTAGCTAAAGAAACGGGCGCGGGTGGCGGGCGAAAGCGTTTCCAAGTCGACAAACGTGAGGAAATCAATCGTCTGAAAATGCCGGTCGAGCGCGGGGGGGCCGCAAATCTTGGCGCCGATACTCATGTAGGCGCGCAGCAGTTTAGGAATTTCCGCTTTCTCTTCGGTAACAGCGTGCAGATCGCAATCATACGCGGGCAGCGGTTTCGTGCGCCACGCGGTGTCCACGAGAAATTTACGGCACAGTTGCGAATACGCCGAGGCGCCCACCGCCGGGTCTTGCGACGTGATGGAACTGCAACCAATCAAATAACGTCCGCCGCGTTCGGTGGCGTAATCCGCGATGCCTTTCCAGAGCAGGCCGAGCACGATCAGATTGCGATGTTGCCGATGCACGCACGCGCGACCAAGCTCGACGATTTCACTGCGGAGCGATTCGAAAACTTCAAACTCAAATTCCTGCGCGCAGTAGTAGCCAAGATTTTTCGCCGCGTTCGTGCCGGTCTGTAAACGGTAGGTGCCCACGATGCTTTTCGAGGGAACGTGCTCGACCAAGAGGTGGTCGCAGACGGCGTCAAAGGGGTCGGCATCCAAACCGGTGGCGTAGGATTGCTCCAAGCCTTCGTTCAATTCGAGATTGAAAACTTCAAAGCGCAGTTGTTGAGCCGCGCGCACATCTTCCGGGGTGCGGGCTAAACGGGTGGCATACTGACCGGCGGAACCGACCAACAGGCGAATAGATTCTTTCGTAACATTCACGGCAATAGACTGTCCAAGTTATGTGACGATTATGTGGCAAACGGGTTAATTTTTCAAGCAAGGAAAGCCGCTTGGCTTCAACGCTTTCGTGCCGCCAGAAACCGTTCCACATATTTGCCGAGCAAATCCGCCTCCAGATTTACCGCGTCGCCCACCTGCCGTTCGCGCAACGCCGTGATGGCAAACGTGTGCGGAATGATCCACAGCTTGAAACTGTTTTTGGTCACACCCGCAACGGTGAGACTGATGCCGTCCACCGCGATGGAGCCTTTAAAAACCACGTAGCGCAGCACGTCAGCCGAAGCGGCGATTTCGAGAATGTGATCCTTGCCTGACCGCTCCCAGCGGATGATTTTGCCCACGCCATCCACATGACCCGTGACGAAATGGCCGCCCAGTTCGCCGTCCGCGCGCAGCGGGCGCTCCAGATTGACGATGGCTCCAGCTTTCGCGAATTGCAGATTCGTGCGCTGCCAACTTTCTTGTAGCACATCGAATTGGAGCAGCTTCGCTTTGCCGACCGCCGAAATCTTCACCACCGTGAGACAGCAACCATTCACCGCCACGCTCGCGCCCAGTTTGACGCCGCGCGCAATCGCCTGCGCGCGAATCGTCAATTGAATCGCTCGCGCCGTGGGCTTGATGCTTTTAACCACGCCCGCTTCTTCAACAATACCTGTGAACATAGGAAAATTTTAAAGGTCATACGCGACGCCGTCGAGCCGTGATTAAATCACCTTGGCCGTCAGTAATAAATCGTCGCCCAACTGGCGCCATTTGACTTCGTGCAGTTGCACCACGTCTAACAAATTCTTCGCGCCTTCGCCCGCCACGCCTCTGCGAGCATCCCGCCCGCCGAGAATTTTCGGAGCATAAAAGAAAGCCACTCGCTGTGCCAAACCACCGAGCAAAAATGAAGCATTCACTTCACCGCCGCCTTCGATGAGCAGGCTGGCGACGTTTTCTGCGCCAAGTTTTTTTAACAACCAGCACAGGTTGAGTTTTGAATTAGCGAAAGGAGCCACGACGACTTGAACTTTTTTCGCCAAGGCGGCGACCCGTTGCTTGGACGCTTTTTTACCGACCGCGATCGTGGTGAATTGAGCAAATTCATCGCTCACGATTTTGGCGTTCAGCGGCGTCCGCGCCAGCGAATCCAGCACGATGCGGCGAATCGGTTTAGCTTTTCCTGCGCGCACGGTCAGCGAGGGATTATCCGCCAGCACCGTATTGACCCCGACAAGAATCGCATCGTTGCCCCGCCGCAATTTCATGCCGTGAGCGCGGGCCTTTTCTCCGGTAATCCATTTTGATTCACCGCTCGCCGTGGCGATTTTTCCATCCAACGTCATCGCCGCTTTTACCGTGACGAATGGCGTGCGGGCAACAATCCAATGATTGAAAGCCTCATTCAGTGCGCTGCATTCTTCGCTTAAAATTCCGTGAACGACCGCTACGCCCGCGCGCTGCAAAATCTTAAAACCTTTTCCTGCGTGCTGCGGATTCGGGTCCGTCGCGCCAACAACCACGCGCGCAATGCCCGCCGCGAGAATCACCGCCGTGCAAGGCGGTGTGCGCCCGTGCGTGCAACACGGTTCCAGCGTGACATAGAGTGTCGCGCCTTTTGAAGTGTGGCCAAGTTTTTCCGCGTCGCGCAGGGCTTCGATTTCCGCGTGCGGCAAACCTGCGCCGCGATGCCAGCCGCGTCCGATGATTTTTCCGCGCCGCGCCAGCACGGCACCGACCATCGGATTCGGCGACGTTTCGCCAAAACCTTTCTGCGCCAGCCGTAAAGCCAGTCGCAGATGGCGAACATCCGCTGGGTTGTTGCGCGCGCTCAAAATGCTCAACGAATCGTCGTGCCCCCGCCCGTGCTGATGTAGCCGCTGACGGATGGTGCGGAACTCGAAGTAGAATTGCTACCCGTCGTTGCGCAACCGCCCGCCATCAGCGCCAAGACCAAAACCAAACTCCATTTGCAGATTGTTTTCATGGCTTCACTCTTCATGAAAAACGGAGTTACGGCAAATGGTTTTCGGTGCTTCGACTTTGCGCACAAGTTGCTTGAAAGTTCAAAGTTGAATCCCGAAACTCCCGCCACGCATGGAACTGCCGCCACCGCTCACCAATTCCCTCACGCCCGCGCAGGCGCGCGCGGTGGCGTCGCGCGGCAATGTGCTCGTCATGGCAGGCGCGGGCACCGGCAAAACCAAGACGCTCGTGGATCGTTGTCTGGATTGCCTAGAACGCGAACGTGTCTCGCTGGACGAATTGCTCGTCGTCACGTTCACCGAAGCCGCAGCGGCGGAAATGCGTCAGCGGCTCCGCAAAAAACTGGAAGAAAAAGCTGCCGCGCAGCCGGGCGATGATCATTGGCCGCGTCAGCTCGCGCTCTTTGAAATTGCGCACCTCGGCACGCTGCACAGTTTTTGTCTGCGTCTCGTGCGCGAACATTTTTTTGAACTCGGCCTCGATCCGCAGTTCGCGATTCTCGACGAAGGCGAAGCGCGCCAGCGCGCCAATGACACGTTGGACGAGTTATTTCATGCGCACTACGAAGGCAAAACTTCGTCGTCCGCCGCCGTGCAGGAGCTTATCCAAATCCACGGCGGCGGAAGGGATGAAAACATCCGGAAGCTGGTGCTGCGGATGCATCATTACTCGCAGGCCAGAGCTGATGCCGCTGGCTGGCTGCAAACGCAGGTAGAAATATTTTCGCAGCCGGAGCCAACGGACTGGCAAGCCTGGTTGCTCGCCGCCGTGACGGATTGGCGCGCGGAGTGGTCAGCGATTTTTGGAAACCTTACTGCGAGCAATGAAAAAGCGGCTGAACTCGCAAAAATTCTCGCGCGACTCACGCCAAATTTCGCCCGCGAACTCGCCGCCGAAGTTTTGGATCAAATCGTTTCCAGCGACGGTGTTTGGCCCGCGAAACGGAAAACTATTTTGCGCCAGCCGCTCGGCGATATTTTCGATGAAGCGGCCTTTTTATTGTCGCTTGCCACCGTGAAAAACGGCACCGATCCGCTCGCGGAGGATTGGACGTGGGTGCGCGGACACATGGCGACGCTGCTGAGCTTGGCGCAAGAATTCGCCGCCGCCTTCGCCGAAAATAAACGCCGCGATGGTGTGGTGGATTTTCACGATCTTGAACAATTTGCGCTGCGAGTTTTACAGGAATTTTCGGGCGCAGAAAAATGGCATCAAAAACTCCGCTTCGTCTTCGTGGATGAATACCAAGACATCAATGCCGCGCAGGATCAAATCATCGCAGCGCTGTCTGGCACTGGCGATCAGGCCAACCGTTTTCTGGTCGGTGATATCAAGCAAAGCATCTATCGCTTTCGTCTGGCGGACCCGAAAATCTTTCGTGATTACTCACACAACTGGCACGGCTCGGCGGGCGAAACCATTTCGCTTTCCGAAAATTTCCGTAGTTGCGAGAGCTTGCTGGTGTTCACTAATTCCGTCTGCCGACTAGTCTTGCGCGAAGAAGTCGGCGGTGTCGGCTACGCGCCGGATGCCGAATTAAAATTTGGCGCGCCAGCCGCGCGGAAAATTTTTGGCACAGCTCAAGACACCGCCCCGCGCGTGGAATTACTGTTGCGTCACAAAGCTAGCCGCCATCAAGCCGACGACGGTGAAGCGGATGGTTTGGCCGACTTGGACGACGCGCAACGCGAGGCGCGCGTCGTGGCTCGGCAGTTACAACAGCTCGTCACCGAACAGTCGCCAATTTGGGATGAGCTCTACAAAATCTTTCGCCCGGTGATGTGGCGTGATGTCGCCATCCTGCTACGTTCGCCGCGCGCCAAGTCGGAGATTTATGTGAAAGAATTCGAGCGCGCCGGGATTCCGCTGGCCGTGGCGCGCGGCGGGTTTTACGACAGTGCGGAAATTCTCGACCTCCTCAGCCTGCTGCGCCTATTGGATAATCCGCTGCAAGACGTGCCGTGCATCGCGGTGCTGCGTTCACCGCTTGTGGGACTTTCGTTGGATGAACTGGCAGAAATCCGTTTAGCCGCGCGGGAGAAACATTTTTGGACGGCGCTGGTCAGAAGTCAGCAACCAGAATCCAGCATCCAGAATTCGGCCACGGCGAAAGTTGCTAATTTTCTCGAACGTTTTGGGCGGTGGCGGCATATGGCCAAGCATCGTTCGCTCTCGGAATGTCTCGAAGCGGTGCTGGCGGAAACGCTCTATGCCGACTGGCTCCGGGCGCAGCCGCGCGGGGCCCAGCGGGCGGCAAATGTCGCGGCGTTTGCCCAGCTCGCGCAATCGTTTGACCAGTTCCAGCGACAGGGATTGTTTCGTTTTCTCAAATTCATCGAGGCGCAGCAGGCGACGGAGACCGAACCGGAAGTCGCGGCTACTGCCACGGAAAATGCCGTGCGCTTGATGAGCATTCACCAGAGCAAGGGCTTGGAATTTCCCATCGTGGTGCTGGCGGATTTAGCGAAGTCTTTCAACGAACAAGATCTGCGCGCGGAAATTATTTTTGACGAGGAATACGGACTTTGTCCCAAAGTAAAACCGCCGACGAGCGGGCGACGCTATCCGAGTTTACCGCATTGGCTCGCGCAACGGCGGCAGCAGCGCGAGTTGCGCGGCGAGGAATTGCGGCTGCTTTACGTCGCCCTGACGCGGGCACGCGATCGCTTAATTTTGGTCGCCAGCGTCACGGAGAAGAAGTGGGACGAGGTCTGGACGCAACCCGCACCGGTGACGCCGCAGAAGATTGCCGACGCAAAATCTTTTGCGGATTGGCTCGCGCTGTGGTTTGCGCAGAACATCGGTTCCCCCAACGCCGAACGGGGCGAAACGGCAGTGCTGCGCTGGCGTTTGGTGAATGACGCGGAGCTAGTGGACGCGACGGCTGAATCGGTAGCCTTTGCCAAAACAACGGAACCGGAAACGTCAGCGTGGGATGAAACTGCCTTGGCTCATCTGCGTGAGATATTGAGTTGGGAATATCCGCAACCCGCCGCTACGACACACAAGGCGAAGTCTTCGGTGAGCGAACTGCGGCGTGCGGCCGAAGAATTGGATGATGAAGCGGCGTCAATCCTCTCGGCGCCATGGCGCGCGAATCGGCAAGCCGAAGGCAGTGCTCGGAAATTAGACGCCGCAGCGACGGGCATTGCGCATCACAAATTTCTCCAGCACATCGCGCTGGAAAATGCGAGCGATGTGGCGGCGGAAGCGGCACGTTTGGTGCGGGAACATTTTCTGACGGTCGAGGAAGCGGCGGCGCTCGACTTGGTGGCGTTGGCGCAATTCTGGGATTCTTCCTTGGGCCAAAAAATTCGTCAGCACGCCCAAGCTGTGCGACGCGAATTGCCATTCACCGCTCGTTTTTCGGCGGCGGAAGCGGCGCAAATCATGGGGCAAACCGTCCAGCTCGGTTTGGAAAACGAATTTCTCGTGGTGCAGGGCGTGGCGGATTTGGTCGTGCTGTTGCCGGAAGAAATCTGGCTATTGGACTTCAAAACCGATGCGGTGGCGGCGAGCGAACTGGCGGTTAAAATTAAAATTTACACGCCGCAATTACAGTTCTACGCCGCCGCGTTGCACAAGATCTTTGCGCGCCGCGTGACTCAATGCGCGCTGCACTTCTTTGCTTTGCAGCGCACGGAGCCGATATCGCTGACTTAAAGCGGGAGTTGACCTTCAACAGTTCCAGCTGTGGCCGTGCTGGTTTCCGTCGTGGGTTCGGGCGCGAAGGCGGCGGCTGTTTGCAAGCGCACTAGCACGGGACGGATGGGGCGACCTTGATAGCTGAAGCCCGGCGCGAGCGTTTCGGCGACGATGGCATCGGCGGGAGGGTTTTCCACTCCGTGCGCGCGTTGCCGCTCTGCATCGAAAGGCGAGCCGGCGGGAGCTTCTACTTGGCTGACGCCGACGCGCCGGGCCACATCGCGACAGGCACTTTGGAACTGACCAATCTGCTCTGCCAAATCTGCTTGGCCGGTGCGAACGGCCGCCGTGTGTAGCGCGTGAATGTTATCTAAAATGCGAGCGACGACTTGCAGCCATTCGCCTTCAGTGCGCTTGAGTTTTTCGACTTCGAGGCGCAGCGCCGCTTTTTCCGTGTCGTTGAGTTGGGTCTGGAATTCGTTGAATTCGCGCACTTCCGTCTCCATGCGCTCGGCGATTTCCCGGGCGGCCACGGTGGTTTTTTCGGCGTGGTTGCGGGTGGTTTCCTGCACGTTCGCCCATTGATCCGTCGCGGTGGCGACCTGCGCGGCGAGCCGTTTCAAATCCTGGATTTTTCCAGCAACTTCGCCGACGGCGTGGACTTCAATGATTTTCCCCGTTGCGCGATAATCGAGAAGGAAAGGCAGGCAACCAAACACTGCACCCAGCGCGACGCAGGCGGTGGCGATGAGGATTTCGTTCTGGGAAATCGGGTGCTGCGCCTTGTGAATCACGGCCGCAGCGATCGCCAGCAAAACGGCATTGGCGAATAAGAATGGCCATTTAGAAATTTTCCACACGGGAACTTCGTTCATGCGCGCAGTGTCCGAAAAATGTCGGCGATGCGCAAGCTAACGGGGTGGTTTCGGCTCGACTAATTTTCTCTGACCGAAATCATCTGGGCGTGCGAATTTGCGTCATCTTCAATCCGGCCGCGCGTGGCAACAAGGCGCGGCGGTTCCGGCGGCATCTCGACGAGATGGCGCAGCAATCCGTTTTTAAAGCCACCACCGCGCCAGGCGATGCGCGGCGTTTTGCCGCCGAAGCGGTGGCGGGAAAATTTGACGTCATCGTGGCAGCGGGCGGCGATGGGACGGTGAATGAGGTGCTTAATGGCCTTGGCGATGCGCCGGATGGTTTTGCCCACACGCGCCTCGGTGTGTTACCGCTGGGCACGGTGAATGTCTTCGCGCGGGAACTGAAAATCCCCCTGCGACTGGAACGAGCGTGGGAAATGTTGCGACGCGGGCGGGAGACCAAAATTGATCTGGGCCGCGTGGATTTTGTCAACGAAGGCGCGCCAGCTCACCGCTTTTTTATGCAGTTAGCCGGCGCGGGTCTCGATGCCCGGGCAGTAGAGCTGGTTAGTTGGCGACTCAAAAAAAATGCCGGGCCGGTCGCTTATGTCGTCGCCGGCCTGCAAGCGCTGGCGGAACAACAACCACAGATTACCGTGAAAAGTTCAGGTGGAACCATTACCGGCGAACTGGCCCTGCTCGGCAATGGCAAGTTTTATGGAGGCCCGTTCGAGATTTTTCCCGGCGCGAAACTGGTAGACGGCCAGCTGGACGCGTGTGTTTTCCCGCAGATCAATCTGCTGTCGTTACTGCGGCTGGTGCCGGGCTTTCTTTCTCGGCGGCGCTTGACGGAAAAACGCGTGCGGCGACTCCGGGCAGAACAGTTTGAGCTGACCAGTGACGTGGCCGCCGCGTTTGAATTGGATGGCGAGTGGGTGGGTAATCTTCCGGCGACCTTCTCAGTGCAGCGGCAGCGATTGCGGGTCATCGTGCCGTGAAACTTTTTCCCCGGTCGCAGCGTCTGGACTGACACCCATGAATCACCGCACTCTCGCTCTGGCGCTGGCAGTTCTTACGGTTCCCGCCGCGTTCGCCAGTATCATTGGCACCAATGTTCCTGCGAAGCCGTTGACCGCCGAGCGCGTGGCGAACCTGCCCGTCTGGAAAACTTACGTGGAAAATTCCGCACGGCAGCGGCTGGCGGATCAAGCCGCGCTCCGTGCGGAAATGAAAACGCTGGGCCTTAAAGAATCCATCGAGCCACCCAAATCCGCGTCGCCCAAAGCCACGCCGCTGGATCGCCCCGCGAGCTGGTATGGCAGTGCGGAAGCGCGCCACATCGCGGATTGCGTGGTGTCTTTTCAGACGCCCGCCGGTGGTTGGGCCAAGCACACGGATTTTGGGCAACACGTCCGGGCAGCGGGCGAAGCGTTTGCCGGCGACAGCAATTCTCGTTTTCTGATCACCAATGATTTTGACGCGCCCACCGATGTGAAATGGAATTACGTCGGCACATTTGACAACGGCGCGACGACCACGGAATTACGCTTTCTTGCGAAAGTCATTTCTGCTGGCGGCACGAACAACGCCGCCCTCACCGCTGCGTTTACGCGGGGCATTCACTATATCCTCGCCGCGCAAAATCCGCACGGCGGTTGGCCGCAAGTGTGGCCGTTGCAAGGTGGCTATCACGATGCCGTGACGTTCAACGATGATGCGATGCTCAACGTCATCAAACTCCTGCGCGACGTCGCGAGTGGTCAGAAAGATTTTGCCTTCGCCGCGCCGGAAGTGCGCGCCCAAGCCGAGGCCAGTTGGAAACAGGGTGTGGATTGTATCCTCGCCGCGCAGATCGTGGCCAACGGCCAGCGCACGGTTTGGGGCCAGCAGCACGATGCGCTTACGTTGCAGCCAGCGTCCGCGCGGAATTACGAGATGCCCTCCGCAGCCTCCAGCGAGAGCGGCACCATTATGTTGTTCCTCATGGAATTGCCCGCGCCCGGTTCGAACGCCGTGGTCGCCGTGCATGCGGCGGTGGCTTGGTTTGAGAAAACGAAAATCATGGGTAAGTCGTTTCAAGTGGTCGGCACGGAGAGCCGCAAGTTGGTGGCGTCGCCCGGCAGCGGTCCTATCTGGGCGCGCTATTACGAAGTCGGCACGGATAAACCGATCTTTGGCGATCGCGACCAAACCATCCACGACGATGTGAACGAACTTTCCCGCGAACGGCGCAAGGGCTACGGCTGGTTCAAAGACACAGCCAAAAGGGTCTTCCAGCACTACGCTAAATGGGCGAAACTGCATCCGCAGAAATAAATTCCCGCTTTAAAATCAAAACGGCGACTCGCGTGAGTCGCCGTTTTTTGTTTGGGGTTCGACGGAATCTCGCCCTACCAGAATTTATTTCGCCGCTGAATCGTCGAGGCCGGTTCCGTGGACGTTGCTCGCGGAGACGAGCGCGCCCGCAAAGCCGGTGACGGTGATTTTGGAGAGGTTCACATTGGTCATGTTTGCCAGCGCAATGGCGCGGCTACAAGTGCCGGAAATGTTGGCCAGTGAGAAACCAACAATCATCCGGGCGGCAGGCACATTCGTTCCGGCGATGAGTTCGGCGACGTCTTGCACGTGGATGTTTTTGAAGGAGATATTTTGCACGAGTGGCCATTTTTCCACGTCGCCAGGCACGGGGTCGGTGGCTTGAATCCCTTTTTTGATCAGGTCAATGCCGATGAAGGTCGGTGATTTGAGAATGGTCAGATTCTCGCCGGAGATGTTTTCCATGTAGCCACCGCGACCATCGCGGCTCTTGATGAAGATGGCGTTCTGGCGGCCGGAGAGAATGGAGTTTTGGATCTTCACGTTGCGCACGCCGCCGGACATTTCCGTGCCGAGACCGATGGCGGCGTAGATGGAGCTTTGCAGGCGGCAATCTTTGATGACGACGTTCTGGGTGGGGCGCGAGAGATTTTGCGCGGCGAGGCCACGACCGGATTTGAGCGAGATGGCGTCATCGCCGGTGTTGATATCGCAACGTTCAATCAGCACGCCGTCGCAAGAATCCACGTCAATACCGTCGCCGTTGGCGTTCACGGTGCGAATGGTGAGGCCGCGCGCGGTGAGATTGTTACAGAACAGGAGGTGGATGGACCAGAGTTGCTGATATTGGGTGGTGAAGTTTTCCAGAATGGCATTGGTGCAACCGGTGAGTTCGATCACTACGGGGCCGCGCGGATTACGCAGTTTGCCAAGCGGGAGCGGCGGGCCAAAAATGCCCCCGCCGGTGATGGTGACATTGGCGGCGTTGGAGGCGGAGAGCAAAGCTCGGTGACCTTCGCGGAATTCGCCTTCCCAGCGCACATTCACGACGGGGTAATCCGCGATGTCCGGGCTGCCCAGCAAAAAGCCGCGCGGAGCCAGTTGCAGGGTGGTGTTCGCTTGCAAAATCAAGCTGCCAGTGAGGTAAACGCCTTCCGGCACGAACACGGTGCCGCCCCCGTTTTGGCCGCAGGTGTCGAGCGCTTTTTGAATTGCCGCCGTGTCTTTGGTAAGGCCGTCGCCCTTGGCGCCGAAGTCGGTGACGTTGAGCGACGGTTTTTCGGCGGCCCAGACGGCGAGGGCAAAATTCAGAGTGAGCGCGACTGTAAAAATGGCTTTCATGCGGTGCGAAAAGGTTGCGGTGCTGGCGGCGGTGAGTCAAATCCGCCTTCCGCTTGCTGGCATCACCAATTCTGGTTAGTCTCCGCGCACGTTTATATGAGTGAAATTCTAGTCATCGGCCACCGCAATCCGGATACGGACGCGATCTGTTCTGCGATTGCCTACGCGGAATTCAAACGCCGCACCGGCATGCCTGAAGCCGTGGCCGCGCGCTGTGGTGATACTAACGACCGGATTGATTTCGTGCTGAAAAGTTTTGGCGTGCCCGCACCGAAATTTATCGCGGACGTTTCGCCGAAAGTCTCCGACGTGATGCAGCGGAAAATCTTGAGTGTGCGGCCTGAATCTACGGCGGCGGAAGCGTTACGCATGATGGATGAAAAAAATCTCCGCATTCTGCCGGTGATGGATGATCTCCACAAATGTCGCGGGCTGCTGTCGCTTTTCAAGTTGAGTAAATTTCTCTTTCCCGCCGTGAACCGCAACGGTGTGCAAGGCGTCAATTCCCGCGAAGTCGTTTCATCGCTGACCAGTCTGGCGCAGACGTTGGACGGTGAATTGGTGCTCGGCTTTGAGTCGGAACGCGAAGAAGAATTGATCCTGATGATCGGCGCGATGGGCTTGGAATCGTTCGCTTCGCGCATGGAAAAATATCCCCCGGAACAACTCTGCGTTGTCGTCGGTGATCGCTGGGATATCCAGAACGTGGCCATCCGCGAAGGCGTGCGCGTGCTCATCGTCACCGGCGGTATTTCTGTCGAGGCCAAAACGGTGGAAGCCGCACAGAAACGCGGCGTTAGCGTCATCACCTCACCGCACGATACGGCCACGACCGCTTCGCTCTGCCGCGCCGCCGTGGCGGTGCGCCATGTGTTGAACGAAGAATTTCTCTGCTTCCGCGAACATGCGCCGCTTGCTGCTGTGCGCGAAGAAGCGACGTCGTCGGGCTATCAGGCATTCCCTGTGCTGAATGGTGACGGCCAGATGATCGGCATTTTATCCAAGACCGACTTCTTGAAGAACGTCACGCGTAAATTGATTCTGGTGGATCACAACGAACTTTCCCAAGCCGTGCAGGGCGCGGACGAAGTGGAGATCATCGAGATCATCGACCATCACCGCATCGGGGCGCTCGCCACGCAGCAGCCGATTCTTTTTCGCAATGAGCCGGTCGGTTCCACCTGCACGATTGTGGCGGATTGTTTCTTCCGCAATCAGGTGGAATTGCCGAGCGCCATCGCGGGTCTCATGTTGGCGGGCGTGGTCACCGATACCTTGAATCTGACTTCGCCTACCACGACCGCGCGTGATGTGGAAATCTTGAAACGCTTGGAGCAGCTCGCCAACGTCAATGCCCGTGACTTCACGGAAAAACTGTTCGCCTCCGGCTCGCTCCTCACGCTCAAGCCCGCACCGCAAGCCATCACCACGGATTGCAAAGAATACGCCGAGCACAACGTCAAATTCAGTGTGGCGCAGATCGAAGAGATCGGCTTCGAACAATTCTGGAAGCGCAAAGATGAATTGCTCGCTGCATTGGAAGCCTACCGCGAACAGCGCGCCTACCATTTTTCCTCGCTGCTGGTCACCGATGTCACCACGCAATGCTCGCTGCTCCTCGTCGTCGGCGATGCGAAATTCATCAAGCGCATCACGCATCCGCGCCTGGAACCCGGCATCTACGAGATGCGCGACGTCGTCTCCCGTAAGAAACAACTCTTGCCGTATCTCACGCATTGCCTGCGCGAAACGGAAAAGGGTGTGAAGGGTTGAGGCGGCAGTTGAAACGCACATCAACTTGACGCCAGCCGCAAACCGGCTTTTCATTAGGGCATGAAACGACTTTCGTTATGCCTTTTGCTCGCGGGACTGACCGCGTTGCCTGCTTTTGCTCAAGACACCGCCACGCAACAGCAGATCGATAAATTGAGCGGTGTCATCCAAGACGTGTTGGCGGCTCAGGGACGGCAGGACAAAGAAATTGCTCAATTGAAGCATGATTTGGAGGCCGTAAGCGACAAGGTCAACACGCCTACAGTCAAAGAGGATAATGCTAGCCGCGCCGATTTGAAGAAGCTTGCCGAGCAGTTGCAGGAAGTGGATCGCAAGCGCGCCGCCGATCGGGAATTGATTCTCGATAACATCAACAAGCTGGCCAAAGTCGCCGCCGGTGCGCCCGTCACACCGCGTAGAAACACCACGCCGAAAGTCTCTGAAGATCCCGTCGCTGCTGCGGGCACGCCCCAAGTTGGTCACGAATACAAAGTGCAAGCGGGCGATTCGCTCGGCCTCATCGTGAAAGCCTATCGTGATCAAGGTGTGAAAGTGACCACGGCCCAAGTGCTCAAAGCCAATCCCGGTCTCGACCCGAACAAACTTTACGTTGGCAAAGTCATCTTCATTCCCGATCCGGCGGCGAAATAGCTTTTCGCTCAAGAATCGGAACGGAATCGCGCTTGCCGCTGCTGGCGCCCTGCCGCAATCTTTCCGCGATGTCTGAACGCCCTGTGACCACTTTGAACAAGCCCGACGCTGCGCTGGAAATGACGCTGCGTCCGTCGCTCTTTGCCGATTTCACCGGTCAGGCCAAAGTGAAGGAGCGCTTGGAGATCGCCACCGCCGCCGCGCAACAACGCGGTGAAGCATTGGATCACATTCTCTTGAGTGGCCCGCCCGGCTTGGGCAAAACCACCATCGCCAACATTCTCGCCAAGGCGATGGGGTCAAACATGAAGGCCACCAGCGGCCCCACGATTGAAAAAGCCAGCGACCTCGCCGGCTTGCTGACGAATCTCGAAGAAGGCGACGTGTTGTTCATCGATGAAATCCATCGCCTGCAAAAGACGATTGAGGAATACCTCTATCCAGCGATGGAGGATTTCAAGTTAGACATCATCATCGATCAAGGCCCCAACGCTCGCAGCGTGCGTTTGAATCTCCCGCGTTTCACGCTCATCGGCGCGACGACCCGCAGTGGTTTACTCACCGCGCCGTTGCTCACGCGCTTTCCTATCCGCGAACGGTTGGATTATTATCAATCCGATCAGCTCACAAAAATCGTCATCCGCTCCGCACATCTGCTCAACATTGAGATTGAAGATAAAGGCGCACACGAAATTGCTCGGCGCAGTCGCGGCACACCGCGCATCGTGAACAATCTTTTGCGTCGCGTCCGCGATTACGCGCAGATTCGCGGCGATGGCCGCATCACGGCTGACATCGCCGACCGCGCGCTGGCGATGCTGGAGATTGACGAGAACGGGCTCGACGAAATGGACAAACGCATTCTCGAAGCCATCATCGTGAAATTCGGCGGCGGGCCGGTGGGCGTGAATTCACTCGCCGTCGCCGTGGGTGAAGAGCCCGACACGATTGAAGAAGTTTACGAACCGTATCTGATCATGGAAGGCTATCTCAACCGCACCCCGCAAGGCCGCATCGCCACGGAATTGAGTTATCAGAAATTGGGATTGAAGCCGTCGGTTAATCAGTCGAAGTTGTTTTAACCAGCGGGGAAAGTTTTTCTTGATTGCCAGAATTTCCCGCCAGTTCTACGCTGCGCGGCATGAATAAATTACTCCTCGTCATCCTCTGCCTCCTGTTGCCGCCGCTCGCAGTTTATCTCAAGACCAACGCCGTCAAAACGACGCTGCTCAATCTGATTTTGTGCGTATTCTTTTGGGTGCCCGGCGTCATCCACGCGCTGTGGGTCGTGCTAAAATAATTTCCGGGCGCGGCGGCAATTTACTGGGGCTGTGCCGCCAGTTTTTCTGCTGCTGCGCGTAATTCTGCCTGATAGCTCGGGATCAAATCCACCTCCTGCCACGCGTATTCATCCGTCAGCACGGATGACCAATGTAATCTCCCCGCGTAACGCCACGCATCCAGCGCGAGGCCGTTCGTAAAGTTCCGGCCGCTCGCCGTCACCACCACGCAACTGTGTTCGTGCTTCGTGCCAAGCTTGGCCACGCCGCGATGCAATTCCAGCGTGCGCAAATGTAGTGTCATGAGCTTGGCAGTGAGATCATCCGCCCACTGAAAACAAAGCCCGCGTTCGTGGATCCCCGCGTTGATGAGCACGTTGTTCACGACAGCCGGGCGCGTGGCGTGATATTGCCGCGCGAGTTGTAGCGGATAGCGAATCGCCGCATCCGCCGTGCGCTCGGCTTCGGCGGAATCTACTTGCGGTGAGAGACTGCGAAATTTTTCTGCCAGCGCAATCACTTCCGATTTCTGACGCGCTTCCGGCACGCGCACCGTGGTGCAGCCGACCGCGAACGCGAGCAGGAAAATTTCCAGCGCGGTAAAAAGAGAGTGGTGACTTTTGGACATAAAAAATCTGACCGCCTTAAAAATTCAGCGGCCAGATGAGGGGAATTTTATTTCAGTAAACCGTGGTGCTTTCTTCGGCACTGATGGGCGATTTCAATACGTCAGACGAGAGCGTGAATTTCGTGTGGCCATCTCCGGCATTCACGCCTTTGGCGACGATTTTGTAAGTCACGGAATCTTTGGCGGCGAGCTTGGGGATCAGCGGCAACGTCACGGTCTGACCCTCAATCGTGCCTTCCGCGCTGCTGGTGGGCGCCAACTCCGGCGCGATGGTGACGACGATCTGCACGTTCGCATCGTCCGCTGTGCCTTGGTTCGTGACTTTCACCGTGTAGGTCGTGGTGTCGCCCACGGCCACGGGATCGGGGTCGTCCGCTTTTTCCAGAAGGATGGCGGCGATGCCAAACACTTCGGTTTCACACGCGCTGGTCACGGCGGGAACGGTGGCGCTGCTGGCCGAGGCGTTGAAATTCAACGTCGCCGGAGTCGTGGTGTTGAACACGGCACAAATCTGTTTGGCGACATTCGCGGGCAAATCCGTGAGGTTCCATTGAATAGCGTTGTTTGTGATCACACCGCCGTCAGTGATCGCGGCGGGCGTGGCGTTTTCCGGAATCGGCAGGGTCACCGTCGCGAGCGGTTCGGGAATATTGCCGATGTTGTGCAAGGTCAGGCAGACTTTGACGGTGCGGCCGACGATGACTTTATCGGGCACATCACATTCCAGCGCGAGTTCCACTTTGGGCTCTGCGCCGAGATCCACGATGAAGAAATTGCTGCACGGCTTGGGCGTGATGCAGCGGTAATTGCGGCCTTTGGATTTGAAGGTGAACGCATACGCCTTGATGGGCGCGGTGCCCGCCCAAGTGACGTTGCGCAGGCAGATGGGTTTGCCGTCTTCGCGCGTGGACATGAAGGGCATCGTGTCGCCCACGGGAATCTCCCATTCCACGATTTCATTCGTCAGACCGGCGGCGAAGAAATCTTCGAGATCGCCGGTCCAGCCCCATTGGCGGAGCACTTCGATGAAGTCGTTATGCAATTTGGGGTCACGGAAACGCGCGCGCAGATCAGCGGGCGTATACATCGGCGGCGCGAAGCGGGTGATGGGATTGCCGAGGCGCGTGGCGGTGTGATGTTCGGCGCGAGCGGTGGTGGTGCCGAGTAGTGGCAAGCAGAGCGTCAACGCGAGGAACAGCAGAGTTCTGAATTTCATGTCCGGAAAGGATTTGGCGGAGCGGGGGAATTTTCAACTCAATTTTCGGGCAACAAAAAAGGCCGCCGAATCGCTTCGGCGGCCTCGTGAGAATTTATCGCTTAGTAAACGTGGGTGGATTCTTCCGCCGTGATGGCAGACTTCAGCACGTCGGACGTGAGCTTGAAGGACGTGTGACCGTCGCCCGCATTCACGCCCTTAGCCACGATCTTGTAGGTGACGGCTTGCTTGGTAGCGAGCGTCGGCACAACCGGGAAGGTAACCGTTTGACCGTCAATCGTGCCGCCTTCGCTGCTCACCGGGGTGAGTTCAGGAGCGATGGTCACGACGATCTGAACGTTATGGTCATCAGCCGAACCTTGGTTGGTGACTTTGACCGTGTAGGTCGTCGTGTCGCCAATCGCGACGGGGTCCGGATCGTCCGCTTTTTCCAGCAAGATAGCCGCGAGGCCGACGACTTTGGTTTCGCAGCTCGTGTTCACTGCCGAAGCGCAAGCGCCTTTGGCCGTGCCCGCGAAAGCGAACGTGCCGCCCGTGGCGCTGCTGAAGGTAGCGCAGACGTTCTGCGAACCCGCCGCGTCAACGGAACCCAAGTTCCAGACGATCTTGCCAGCTTCCGCTTTCGCGTCGCCGGTGGTGGAGACAACCGTCAGGCCAGCGGGAACCGCGACTTCGAGCGTGGTGCCAGCAGCAGCGGCGTCGCCGGTGTTGGAAACGGTGTAGCAGACGTCAAACTTGCGGCCCATGAACTGTTGTTCCGTGGCTTTGCAGGTGATCGCGAGCACCGGTTGGTGCACCGTGGTGGTGGCGGAAGCTTCTGCTGTCACGCCCTGCGTGGAGGTGACTTTCGCATTGTTGACCAATTTGCCAGTGGCCGAGGCGGCCGCCGTGTATTTGACTTCTTTGCTTTCGCCGGGGGCGAGCGTGCCGATGTCGAAGCTCAAGCTGCTCTTGCCGTCCGCCGTGAGGCCAGCGGGGAGCGTGTCGGCGATCTGCACACCGGAGAGCGCGCTGCTGCCCGTGTTCTTGACCGTGATGACGGTCGGAATCGGGTCGCAGATGAGGACGTCAGCCGGTTCGGTCTTGGTCAAAGCGATGTTCGCCTTCACGACGCGGATGTCTTGGCAGGCAACCGGGTTGTAAGTGGCGGAACCGCAGGTGGTGACGACGCCTTCTTCAGCGCTCGCACCTTTGACGGTGATGATCTTGGATTCTTTCGGAGCGAGCGTGCCGAGGTTCCAAGTCGCATTGCCGTCTTTAGCGCTGCTGGCTTTGGGTTCGGAATCAGTCGTCGCAAAGTTTGCGCTGACGCGGTCGCTGACGACGACGTTTTCGAGCGTCGCGTCGGTCAAGTTGCTGACTTTGTAAGTGTAATCAAACGCTTGGCCCGCGAGGACTTCAGCCGGCGCGGATTTTTCGATCAACAGACCGCTGCCTTCAGCTTTGCCGCTGGGGAAATAGGCCGAGGTAGAACCGGATTTAGCCGGAGCTGGCGCGCTAGCCTTGGTTGCCGCCGGAGCGGAATATTTGCCCTGTTGCTGTTGTTGAGCGCAACCCGCGAGCAGCGCAACGCAGCTCATGGCGGTAACGATTTGTTTCAGATTAACTTTCATAGATGTTTTTGTTTAGTGCAGCGGCTAAAATTCTTCCCCGCATGGTTATTGGTTTTAAGCCCCAACTCGCGATAAACTTGAAAAAACAGGCCAAAAGGCAAGCTCAAATCGGTTGCTCCTGCGGCGCTGACGAATCCGCGTCACGACGAATCCGACAATGAACGCGTTTACTGAAAACGAGGTGGTCGGCGCAAATTTTTCCGTCATTTTTCCAAAAACTCCTGCGTCCGCCCGCAATTTTCTTTCACTCGTTCCGCGATTCGTGTTTCATGCTGACGTTTCGATTTATGCCCAAGCGCACCGACATCCATTCTGTCCTCATCATTGGCGCTGGTCCGATTATTATCGGCCAAGCCTGCGAATTTGACTAGTCCGGCACGCAAGCCTGCAAAGCCCTCCGCGAGGAAGGCTACCGCGTCG
>CAIWFB010000120.1 GCA_903911825.1 uncultured Verrucomicrobia subdivision 3 bacterium | reverse complement strand
GTCGTGATTTTGGCGATGTCAGCCCCGTCGCCGGAATTCTCACCGGCGGTGGCAAGCATGACGTGCGGGTTTCGGTGGATGTTGAGCCGTTGGATTGATTCATGAAATACGATATTTTACATCGCACTCGTTATAACTACATCTCCCCCGTGCGTGATAGTTTCAACGATGTGCGGCTCCAGCCCATGCCGATTCCCGAGCAGACGGTGGAATCCTTTTTATTGAAAGTGTTGCCCGCTGCGCGGCTCACACACTTCAAAGATTTCTATTCCAACTGGGTGAATCATTTCGAAATCACCGAGTCGCACAGCTACTTGGTCATCGAAGCGCAGTCGCGTGTGGACACGCATCCGCCCGCGCCCTTGCCGGCGGAAAAACTGTGTTCCTTTGAACTCATGCGGGGCGCGCCGAGTGTCGAACGCTGCTTTGACTATCTCCAATCCAGCCGTTTTGTGGAGCTGACACCCGACGCCTGGAAACTGTCGCTCGATGCGATTGACGGCACCGATGATGCGTGGCTCGCCGTGCTGGCGATGATGAAATTTGTTTACACCAATCTCAAATACGAATCCAATTCCACGCACGTGCACACGCACATGAGCGAAGTGTTGCAAGATCGGCGCGGCGTTTGTCAGGATTTTGCCCATGTGCTCATCGGGCTGTGTCGTTCCCTGAAAATTCCGGCGCGATATGTCAGTGGTTATCTCGCCACCGAAGCGGCGAGTGCCACGCACGCGTGGGTCGAGGTGTTCGTGCCGGGCTACGGCTGGCGCGGGCTGGATCCCACGCATAATTGCCAGATCAGCGAAACCTATGTAAAGCTCGGCAACGGTCGCGATTACTCCGATGTGCCGCCCATCACAGGGAATTATCGCGGCACGTTGGAGCGGAAGATGGAAGTCGAAGTTAAGATCACGCCGGTGATTTGAACTGAAATATTACCACACTTCCACCGGACCATTCGGCACGGGGATATGTTCGCGCAAGGTTGAAGCCGGATCGCGCATGAACGAGGCCACGAGCGGTTGCGGTTGAAAGCGAATCTGTAATTCGCCGTGCTCATTCAAAAATTGTTTTCGCCATTGGACGTAATTTGACAGCACTTCCAAAAATTCTGACCGCGTGGCGATTTGCACGACGCGTTTATTGAATTCGCTGCACGGGCCAAAACGCTTGGCATACCACGGCGCGACTTTGCGAAACATCCGGCAGCCGAGTTCTTCGCCAAACACTTCCACCATCAAGTCGAGATGCCGACACAACACGCGGATGCGTTCGTCGAACGATTCTTCCGGCTGCAATTCTCCGGTATTCATCAGGTGCACCGTGCGTTTGAAAATCCATGGATCATAGAACGCCCCACGCCCGATGCTCACGCCCGCACAACCGGTTTCATTGAACATTTTTTTCGCAGCTTGTGGCGTCACGACGTCGCCGTTGCCGATGACGGGAATGTGTTTCACCGCGGTCACCACTTTGCGAATGCCGGCGAGATTCACTGTGCCGCCGAAACCTTGTTCGCGTGTTCGGCCATGCACGAAAATTGCCGCCACACCCGCATCCTCCAACGCCCGCGCCAAATCCGGCGCGGTCAGATTGTCATCATCCCAACCGAGCCGCATCTTGGCGGTGACCGGAATTTTCACGGCATTCACCATGCCGCGCACGAGTGCGGCCGTCTTGTCGAGTTCAGTCATCATCGCCGAACCGCCGCCGATCTTGACGACCTTCTTTACGGGGCAACCCATGTTGATGTCCACGGAAACGGCCCCGTGCGCTTCGACGATCAGGGCGGCATCGCGCATTTCTTCCGGCACGGAACCGAACAATTGCACGGCCAGCGGCGCATCGGCAGGCGAAGTCTCAATGAGCTTGAGTGCTTTAGCTTTTTGCTCGATCAGCGAACGGGCATTCACAAGGTCGGTGGTGCAAAGTCCAACGCCGCCGACTTCGCGCACGACGAGGCGAAAGGGCAGGTTGGTGTAACCCGCCAGCGGCGAGAGAAACAGATTGGAGTCCAGCTTGAGCGAACCGATTTGCACGAGGCCAGAGTAGGGCATAGACGGTGGATTCACAAAAAACTTTTCCAACCGCAAAACACCGTTTCAATTTTTTGAACTTTCGCGAGGCTGAAAAATTTCTAAACTGTCCGCATGAATGTATTTGTCACAGGCGGTGCGGGCTATATCGGTTCCGTTTGCACGGAAGAACTTCTCAATGCCGGACATCAGGTCACGGTTTACGACAATCTCACGGAAGGTCATCGCTCGGCTGTGGACCCGCGCGCGAAATTCATTCTCGCCAAGCCGGAAGAGGAGGGAAACATTCTCGCTGCTGTGAAGTCCGTGATGCCGGATGCAATTTTGCACTTCGCCGCCTTCGCGCTCGTCGGCGAGTCCATGACGAATCCGAAAAAATATTTCCACAACAATTTCGTCAATGCACTAAAGCTCGCCGATGCCGCTGTGGAATGTGGCGTGAAGAAATTTGTCTTCAGCTCGACGTGTGCGACTTACGGTCCGCCGGATAAAATTCCGATGACGGAAGATCTGCCGCAGCGCCCCATCAATCCCTACGGCGAGAGCAAGCTGATGTTTGAAAAAGCCCTCATCTGGTATCAACAGATTTACGGACTGGAGTTCGTGGCCTTCCGCTATTTCAACGCCGCTGGTGCGAGTGAAAAGTTTGGCGAACATCATCGCATCGAATCGCATTTGATTCCGAACGTGCTGTTCGTCGCGCAAGGCCGCAAGTCGCATCTGGAAATTTTTGGCACGGATTATCCCACGCCGGATGGCACGTGCATCCGCGATTACATTCACATCAAAGATTTGGCGCAGGCGCACATTCTTGGTTTACAGCCGGGCAAGAGCGGTTTTTTCAACCTCGGCAATGGCGACGGTTATTCGGTGAAAGAAGTCATCGAGACCTGCGAAAAAATCACCGGTAAAAAAATTCCCGTGATCGAGCAACCGCGTCGTGCCGGCGATCCGCCGAGACTCATCGCCGCGGCGAACAAAGCCATCACCGAACTCGGTTGGAAGCCGCAATATCCCAAGCTGGAAGACATCGTAATAACTGCGTGGGCATGGCACCTCAAGCATCCGACGGGCTACGCGGATTAATTTTTTCCTGCGCTGAAATGGCCCGCTGTCACCGGCGGGCCATTTTTTATTACTCAATTATTTCTTGCGTGAACGCCG
>CAIWFB010000119.1 GCA_903911825.1 uncultured Verrucomicrobia subdivision 3 bacterium | reverse complement strand
GGCCAGTGGGAATTCCAGATCTTCGGCAAAGGCTCCAAGAACGCCGCCGACCAGGTCTGGGTCGCCCGCTACCTCATGATGCGCCTCTGCGAAAAATACGGCGTGGACGTGAACTGGCATTGCAAGCCGCTCGGCAAGGACGTGGATTGGAACGGTTCCGGCATGCACTCGAATTTCTCCACCACCTACATGCGCGAAACGGGTGGCAAAGATTATTTTGAAGCTCTCATGGCGGCGTTCGACAAATACAAAAACGAACACATCGCTGTTTACGGGCCGGACAATCATCTCCGCCTCACTGGTCTGCATGAAACGCAATCCATTGATAAATTTAACTATGGCATCGCGAACCGCGGGGCGTCCATCCGCGTGCCGCATAGCTTCGTAAACAACGGTTACAAAGGTTACTTGGAAGACCGCCGTCCGAATTCTCAGGGCGACCCCTACAAGATTGCCAGCCGCATCTTGCAAACGATTGCCACGGTGCCGCTGCCGAAGAAAAAGAAGTGATTCTTGAGCTCCGGCTCACCGGAAAAGTCGGTGCGAACGACCGTTCGCACCGACTCTTTTCGTCGCCAGAATAAATTTTAGTTGGCAACTGCACATAAATTTGTAATTTTTTGACCCATGGGTTCACTCAAAAAACGCCGCAAGGCTAAAATCAATAAGCATAAACGGCGTAAGAAGCTGCGCTTGAATCGTCACAAGAAGCGCACTTGGCAGAAGTAATTACTGCCACGCACGAATTCAAAACCGTCCACGGCCCTAGCTGCGGACGGTCTTTTTTTTATGAAATACCGTTTCAAAAAACACTTCACCCGTGACGAAGCACAAGCGCTGTTGCCGCAGTTGCGGCTTTGGCTCGCGGAATTGAACCGGTTGCGCGAGGATACGGAAAAGTTTGAGAAACGGCTAAACGGTATGAATGCGGAAGGCCAAGACACCGGCGGCGAAACGGTGAATAATTGGATCAAGGCACTAGCTGGCATCCAAGCCGTGCTGTTGGAATTTCAAACTCGCGGTATTCAGCTCAAGGATTTGTCGCGCGGCTTACTCGATTTCCCCGCCCTCATCGGTGGCCGCGAAGTGTTTCTTTGCTGGGAAGCGGACGAGGACACCGTGGAATTTTGGCACGACCTTGAGACCGGCTACGGTGGCCGCGAGAAGTTAGATTAAATCATTTTCCCACCCGACCCGTGTGTTGCGCATTGGCCCGCCACATCGGCCATACACTTTTCTCCAGCGGAGCGGCGTTCGTAGTCGGCTTGAATGCAAACAAGCGCTGGCCATCGCTGCTATAAATGATTCCTGCCGCATCAACGTTTGGGGATGACGCTAAATTATAACCCATCTGAAAAATCCAGACGGGCGGCCATTTGTGGGTGCGGTCAATCCCGCCGAGTTGCAACCACGGCACGGAAAAAAGCACTTGTCCGTTAGCGGTAAGTGTCGGAGACATTTCCATGGGCACATCTGTCGGGTGTTGCCACCACAGTTTTCCGTCCGGCGTGATGGCGGTCATGAAGCTATTAGCGGACAGATATAAATTTCCCGCTTCATCCAACACCGCCGACGAAGCTGTGTAGCCGCCCGTGCGCAGCCGCCAGCGTTCTGTGCCCTCGGGATTGAGCGCGTAAAAGTTTCCATCCGTCGAAGCAAAATAAATCGCGCCATCTGAGCCGATGATCGGCGAAGCGTCAATCTCCGCGCCCGTTTTGAATTTCCATTTTAATTTCCCTGCCGGCGTCAGCGCGTAGCAATGGTGGTCGTGTGAGCCAAAATAAATAGTTCCATCCGCCGCAATGGCGGGCGAAGAAGAAATGAGATTAATGGCGGCAAATTTCCATTTGAGCTGGCCTGCAGCTGTCAGCGCGTAAAAATTCTTGTCGTTGGAGCCGAAATAAATCGTGCCATCCGTGGCGAGGGCAGGGGAAGAATCCACCCAGGCACCAGTCGGAAATTTCCACTTCAATTTTCCGTTCGCCGACAGCGCATAAAAATCCCAGTCCCGCGAACCGAAATAAATGGTTCCGTCTGCGCCGACGGCGGGTGAGGAACGAATTTCGCGGCCGGTCTTGTAGCGCCACTTCATTTTGCCTTGCGGCGAAACCGCCAGTAGCCAGCCGTTGAAGGTCCCTTGGTAAACCGTGCCGTCCAGCGCGAGGGCAGGGGATGATTCGCTACTGGCGTCGGGCAAAGTTAAACGCCAGAGATTGGTGACGCCGTAGCTGGTGTCGCCACCAGCGCGCGAAACTTGAATCGCCAGACTCGACCAACCGAGCAACAGCCATAAAATAAATTTTCCCAAGCGCATGGCGGCAGCAGTTAAACGGTTGCGGTTCGTGAATTCAAACGTAAAACGAGTCGGCTATGGATTTGAGGTGGTTCACGGCTGCATAAAAATAATTTAATTTTTCACCACCTTGTCAGTGAGCGGCCGAGCGTTTACCTTTCGCGCTTATGGAAAAAGTTGTCATCATCGGATCCGGCCCAGCGGGCTGGACGGCTGCACTCTACACCGCTCGCGCGCAGCTTGCGCCGCTCGTGCTCACCGGCAAGCAACCGGGCGGATTGCTCACCACCACCAGCATTGTGGAAAATTTCCCCGGCTTTCCTGAAGGCGTGGATGGTTACGAACTCATGACCCGCATGCAAAAACAGGCCGAACGCTTCGGCGCCAAGACTAGTTTTGGCGTGGTGGTGGAGGCTGTGGATTTTTCCAAACGTCCGTTCGTGCTGACGGTGGATGGCGAAAAAATTGAGGCCGAAACTGTCATCATCGCCACCGGTGCGAGTCACAAGCATCTCGGCGTGTTTGGTGAACATGAATTAGAAAACAAGGGCACGACCTATTGCGCTACTTGCGACGGTGCTTTGCCGATGTTCCGCAATCAACCTGTCGTGGTCGTGGGCGGCGGTGATTCCGCGTGTGAAGAAGCTTCTTATCTCACGCGTTTCGCTTCCGTGGTTTATCTGGTGCATCGTCGCGATTCCTTGCGCGCCTCCAAAATCATGGCGGAACGCACCTTGGCCAATCCGAAGATTAAGCCCATATGGGATTCTGCCGTCACCGAAGTGCTCGATGTGAAGCAGGATAAAGTCACCGCTGTAAAATTGAAAAATCTCAAGACCGGTGTGGAAAGCGAACTGCCGTGCGCCGGGGTCTTCATCGCCATCGGTCATGTGCCCAGCACGGACGTCTTCAAAGGCCAAATCACGACGGACGAAAATGGTTTTATCGTTCCCCAAGAAGGCACAATGACAAATGTTGCCGGCGTGTTTGTCGCGGGCGACTGCGCCGACCACGTTTATCGTCAAGCCATCACCGCAGCGGGCGCGGGTTGCGCAGCGGCGATTGATGCGGAACGATTCTTGGCTGCGAATAGCTGATTCACTTCAAACCTTCGACCAAGCGACATTCGGCGGGCGATAATTCTCGCCACTGGCCGGCGGCCAATTCCCCCAGCCAGAAGTTGCCGATCCGCACGCGGAGCAAACGTAAGGTCGGGTGACCAATCGCCGCCGTCATATGCCGCACTTGCCGGTTTTTACCTTCGATCAATTGCAGGCCCAGCCAGCAGTCCGGCACGGTCTTGCGGACACGTATGGGAGGCACGCGCGGCGTAATTTCCGGTTGCGGTGCGAGCAGCCACGCTTTACAAGGCAAGGTTTGGTGACCTTGCACGACTAACCCGCGCTGCATTTTATCCAGTGATTCTCGCGTGGGAATCCGTTCGACTTGCGCCCAATATTCGCGCTCGTGGGCATGGCGAGGGTTGAGCAGTTGATCATTCCACTTGGCTGAATTACTCAACAACAGCAAGCCTTCCGAGTCTGCGTCCAGCCGTCCGATGGCATAAACATTCTTGGGAAAACCAAATTCTGCCAACGCGCGATTCGGCGAGCCGTCGCTGGTGAATTGCGACAGAACACCGAATGGTTTGTGGAATGCGATGAGCATGGCGCAAAATTTTTACCCGTAATTTGGCCGAAAAGACACACTGTTTTTACCGTCACCGAAAACTTGCCTTGCGTTTTGAGTCCGCTTGTGAAAAATTTCACGAACAAATATGGCACACGTCAAACTGCACATTCCCGGACCAGTTGAAGTCAGCGAAAAAACTTTCAAAGCGTTCTGCACGCCGATGATTGGCCACCGCGGACAAGGCTTCAAGGATCTCTACGCAAAAATGCAGCCGCAGCTCCAAACGCTGCTCTCCACCAAGCAATTGGTGTATCTCTCCACGTCCTCTGCGTGGGGCGTCATGGAAGGTTCCATCCGCAATCTCGTGCACAAAAAGGTGCTCAACTGTATGTGCGGCGCTTTTTCCGACAAGTGGTTGGATGTCTCCAAGAAATGCGGCAAACAAGCGGAAGGCTTGCAGGTCGAATGGGGTTCCCCGATTCGCGCCGAGCTGATTGATAAAAAATTAGCCACGGGTGAATTCGATGCCCTGACCTTGATCCACAACGAAACCAGCACCGGCACGATGTCGCCGCTCGCGGAAATCGCCGCGCTCAAGAAGAAATATCCCGACGTCATGTTCATCGTGGACGCGGTCAGCTCCTTGACTGCGCTGCCGATCAATTTCGACGAACTCGGCATCGACGTTTTGCTCGCGGGCACGCAAAAAGCGTTCGCACTTCCTCCTGGCCTCGCCGTTTTCACCGCTTCGCCCGCTGCGCTGGCCAAAGCGGCCACGACCAAAGATCGCGGCTATTATTTTGACTTCGTCGAGTTCGAGAAGAACGCGAAAGATAGTATGACGCCCAGCACGCCGAGCATTTCGCACATCTACGCGTTGAGTTCCAAGCTGGACGACTTCTTTGCGGAAGGTTTGGCCAATCGTTTTGCGCGTCACGCCAAGACGAATCAACTCACTCGCGATTGGGCAGCGAAGCATGGCTTCACCCTGTTCCCGGAAAAAGGTTATGAATCCGTCACACTCACCTGCGTCAATAACGGCGCTAAAGCGGACGGCGGTCGCACGGTGGACGTGGCCAAGTTGCAGAAGCTCGTCAAAGATCAGGGCTTCCTGATTGACGGCGGCTACGGAAAAATCAAAGGCCTCACGTTCCGTCTCTCCAACATGGGCGACGAAACCGAAGCTACGATGGGCCAACTCTACGCCGCACTCGATAAGGCGATGACGCAACTGTGATTTTAGGTTAAGTGGTTTGGTTGTGTTTGGTTAAACCGGTGGTTGTGCAAACAGCCGCCGGTTTTTCTTTTCGCCGCCGCTGAATCTCGCGAGACTAAATCGTGCAAACTGACTCCGGCTACCAACTCGTTCGCCTGAACAACGGCATCTGCTCCGTCCGTTCGCTCGCGGATTACGAGACGTTTCATCCGGTCATTGGACCGGTGGCGGAAGCCGAAGCGCTCTACGTCAATCAACTGCGACTGCGCGAGCGCGTCGCGCAAACCACCGGCGAATTTGTCATCTGGGACGTTGGGCTCGGTGCCGCGGCCAACATTCTGGCGGCGCTGCGGGCGACGCGGGGAATCCCTTGTCAGCTGCGGGTTTTAAGTTTTGACCACACGCCCGAGCCGTTGAAATTCGCCTTGGCGCACGCAGGCGAACTCGGTTATTTCGGCGGCTACGAAGCGCATCTAGCCAGCTTACTGCGTGACCGCCGGGTGACGTTTCAAGACGGTGCGCAGTCGGTGGATTGGGAATTTCACGGCGGCGATTTCCCGACGTTATTGGCTGACTTAAAATTAAACCCCGAAAACATAAAACATTTCCCTGCACCACACGCCGTTTTGTTCGACGCCTATTCGCCCGCAAAAAATCCGGCGATGTGGACGCTCCCGCTCTTCACCGATTTGTTTCAGCGCCTCGACCCGCAGCGGTCCTGCGCCATGCCAACGTATTCGCGGAGCACGATTTTGCGCGTCACGTTGCTGCTCGCGGGCTTTTACGTTGGCGTCGGCCATGCGACAGGGATGAAAGAAGAGACGACCATCGCGGCCAACAGCTTGGATTTGATCGCCGAGCCGCTCGGCCAACGCTGGCTGGAACGCGCGCAGCGGTCGCACAGTGCCGAGCCGATGGTGGAGCCGGTCTATCGCACCGCCGCGTTGTCGCCGGAGTCGTGGGCAAGACTGCAAGCGCATCCACAATTTTCAATTCTGCGATAGAATTTTTAATTCATTGACTACATTGATCTGTTCGGGCTGACTTGAACTAATGTTTTGTCGTAATTGTGCAACCCAATTGGATGATAAAGCTATTGCTTGTATCAAGTGTGGAACAGACCCAAAAAAAGGATTAGAATTCTGTTCAAATTGCGGCAACCCGACTGACCCCAAAGCAATTATTTGTGTTAATTGCGGTGTTGGTTTTTTGGCTGCGAACAAAGATTGCAATAAAATATTAGCCGGATTATTAGCCATCTTACTCGGTTCGCTTGGTATTCACAAATTCGTCATGGGATACAATAAGGAGGGGGTTATAATGTTGGTGATTGGTATTTTAACCTGTGGTGCTGTTTCGTTTATTATCGGCCTGATCGAAGGCATCGTCTATCTCACAAAGAGCGACGAGGACTTTGTGGCGACTTATGTGACGGGTAAAAAAGGTTGGTTCTAAACCCCCGTGCATTTCCAAGCCGTCAGGTTAGCTTTTGCTCCCTGACGGCTTTCGCTTTTGGCCGATCGAGTCAACCCGACACTAAAAAATTTCCAACTCGCCTTCACCGGTGCATTTTGCCTAAACTTCCGCTCATTTTTCATGAGCAACAGCACGCCAATTCCGTCCGGCAACCAAATCCGCCAGTCGTTCCTCGACTTCTTCAAGTCGAAGCAACATACCATTGTCCCGTCGTCCAGCCTCATGCCGGACCAGCCGGACATCATGTTCACGAACGCCGGCATGAACCAGTTCGTGCCCATCTTCCTCGGCCAGACCAAGTGCCCCTACACGCCCGGACGCGCGGCGGACACGCAGAAGTGTATCCGCGCCGGC
>CAIWFB010000118.1 GCA_903911825.1 uncultured Verrucomicrobia subdivision 3 bacterium | reverse complement strand
GGATTGTTTGTTGACTGCCGGCTGCAGCGGGATGACGGTGCGCGCTTCGTCGTCGAAAATGACCAACCCGAATTGATCCGTCGGGCGCAAGTTGCGCACCGCCAGCTTGGCCGCCGCTTTGGCGTGTTCCAGTGGATCTCCACCCATCGACCCGCTCCGGTCGATCACCGCGCAGAACGCTGCGGGCTGGGGTCGCGGATGATGGTTGGCTTCGGCATTGAAGCGGATACCGAAATGAACAGGGCGGGGGAGGTTGGCGAGGATCGTCGGGTAGTCGAGGTGGAATTCGGTTTTCATAGCCACCAGCCTAGTGGAGGCGGTATGACAAATACGGTCACAGCCGAAAATATCTAGCCCGTGACGCTGTCACCTTGACATGGCATGTCAGACGCGGCATAAAACCCACATCTTCGGGAAAGTCTGGAGGGCAAAATCTAAATCGCAACCGCAGAGTCGGCCGCCGCTGGAACGCATGATACGCTTTCACAACCTTATCCAGGAAGCGACTTATCCCAATTGCACCCGGCTGGCTAAGGAATTCGAGGTCACCGTTCGCACCGTCATGCGCGATCTCGATTTCATGCGCGACCGTCTCCAGTTGCCCATCCAGTTCGACGGCCAGCGCAACGGCTTTTATTACACCGAAACCGTGGACCAATTTCCGCAACTGCCCTTTTCCGAGGCGGAGATCTTTGCGCTCCTCGTGGCCCACAAAGCCGTCGGCCAATATCGTGGCACACCCTTCGAGCAGCCGCTGGCGCTCGCCTTCAAACGGTTGACCGGTCAGCTCGATTCCTCGGCTAAATATTCCCTGAACAACTTGGATGAGGCCATGTCCTTCCGCCCTTTCGCCCCAGAGGATACTGACCTCGCCACGTTTGAAGCGCTGACGCGCGCTTTGAAAGAACGGCGCGTCCTGAAATTCCAATACCGCAATCTGGACGCCGAGAAAGCGCAAACCCGCATGGTGCATCCCTACCACCTCGGCTGCGTGGACAACCACTGGTATCTCTTTGCTTTCGATGTGAAGCGTCAAGCTATGCGGACGTTCGCGTTGCCGCGCCTCAAAGCGCCGGAGATCACCGCCGAACGGTTCACTATCCCCAAGAAGTTTAACCTCAGTGAACATCTCAAAGGCAGCCTCACTGTGTTCAAGGGTGATGCGGATTACGAGATCGTCGTGGATTTTGATTCCTGGGCCGCCGACTTGATTCGGGGCCGGCAATGGCACGCCAGTCAGGAAGTTACCGAGTTACCCAAGCGCCAACTCCGCCTGCGTCTCCGCCTTAACAACATCGAAGAAGCTGAACGCTGGGTCTTGAGCTGGGGCGCCCACGCCACCGTCGTGCGCCCCCAGACCCTCGCCAATCGCTTACAGGAAATCGGCCGGAATTTGCTGTCCCGTTATCAAACTTAATTTAGTTAGTTCAACAAAACTATTGTAGCCGAGCTTGGACGGATTCTCGGCTGATAAAATAATCAAATTGCACTGACTCAGAGTGAGTTTTCCTTAGGAATCCCAAAAAACCGTCGCTACAATTCACCACCTCAACCCAACCTTCAATCTATTCAAACCATATCCAAAATCCAAACCCGTCTCCGCCGTGTCGGGCAGCAAAACCGCATTCTGATGCCGCTTTGCTGGGGCATTTTAAGCCTCATCTTTTTCAGTACCGCTAAAATTATTGGCGCTGAACCGGAAGTCCAAGCGGACCGGACAGCCGTCCCCGTTGAGGAGCAGGAGAAACCGACCGAGATTTTGGGGGAGACCAGGCGTGCCGTAGTGCTATCGCTCGACAACCAAACCGCCACCGCCCCGGATTATGGTATTGCCATCTCCGGTAAGAACGGCGTGTCCAAAGTGGGAACGAGCGGAATTGGCATCGCCTTGGATAATGGTATCGCCGGGATACCCATACCCACTCCGCTAGGCTTTGAAAGCCATCGCATCATCGCCGTGGTCGGCAAAGGCACTAATGCTTTTGCACGCTGTGGCCCTGGTGGAGTTGCGATATCCGACGGAGACGGTAATGCGGTGGCGGCCGGTCAGGCCGTGGCGTATGCGCGTGGCTACAACGGAAAAGCCACCGCTGAAGTTCAGGGCATAGCCTTGACGGTTGGAGGCATGGCTGAAGCGAAGTGTTTGGGTGTGGCCATCGCTAGGTCAATAATGCAAACGAATGATCAAACTCATTTGCCTGTAAATTGGATTGGGACGGCGAAGGCCGGAGCTGGTGGCATTGCCATCGGTTACCGCGGATCCTCCGTTAGTGCTGGCGTGGGTGGACTCTTAATCATTTTTACGACCGACCAACCTACTAATCCTCTGCCAAAATTCGTTGTCGGACGAATTGGCGAGGGTATTTTGGTGGCCGGTCAATTTTATAAACTTGATGCGGATGACAAATTTGTTGCCGTTAAATGAAAGGCATTGCCTCAAAGTTTCAACGCCGGAAATTAATTAAACGCCAACCACCTCGCCATAGAGAATGGGTTCGGCGTGTCATGCAATTGATGTTGAGCTTCATTCTGCTAGTCAGCGCGAATTCAGCTTGTGCCTACATCGACCCCACGCTCCAAATGCAGCTTGGCAACCCGTCTGGTGCTACGGCTGACACCAACAACCACACGCATTATCTGATCCAGCGTCCAATCGAGACAATCGATTACAACGATTCGCTGGGTTTGGCAAACTGGGCAAGTTGGAGTCTGACAGCAGGGGATGCGAACGGCGCGGTAGCGCGTCAGGACACCTTCGCCGCTGATACCAACCTT
Source organism: uncultured Verrucomicrobia subdivision 3 bacterium (assembly GCA_903911825.1). Taxonomy (GTDB): domain Bacteria; phylum Verrucomicrobiota; class Verrucomicrobiia; order Limisphaerales; family UBA11358; genus UBA11358. Next base: position 967 of record CAIWFB010000118.1, on the reverse strand, counting down.
CCGCCGAACTTCCACTGGGTTGGTCCCAACGACTACGCTAATTCCGGCTATGATCGCGGCCACCTCTGTCCCTCGGCTGACCGGACCGACACCACGAATCATAACGACCAGACTTTCCTAATGGATAATATGATGCCGCAGACTTCGGCTAATAACTCGGGCACTTGGAACAATTTTGAAAGCGTTTGCCGAGGTCTGGCTACGGGCACCAACAACTACGAAGTGCTGATCATCTGTGGACCGAGCGGTTTTACCGGAGCCAAGATCAACACGAACGGTTATGTCTCAATTCCCCAGTTTACCTGGAAGATTGCGGTAGTGCTGCCCTCGGGAACCAACGCGGCCACCAACCGCATCACGGCCACAAATCGGGTCATTGTCATCAAAGTTCCCAACACCAATGGCGTGAGCTCGACGTGGCAAAACTTCATCACTTCCGCAGCCCAGATTGAAGTCGATACCGGCCTGGAATTTTTCACCGCGCTCCCCCCGGCAGTCGCTGCGGCGCTACGTAACAAAGTGGACGGGCAGACCAACCCACCACCCAACATCTTTGCCTTTTCTCCTTCGAGCGGTGTTGTCGGAACGAACGTCACAATCACTGGCACCAACTTCAGTTCTGTCGTAGCCGTGACGTTTGGTGGTGCGAACACCAGCTTCACGGTAAACGCCAGCAACCAGATCACGGCCACCGTCCCTACCAATGCGGGCTCCGGTCTCATCAGCGTCACTACATCAAGCGGGACGGCCATTTCTACGAACAGCTTCACGGTCATCGGTAGTGGCGGTGGGACGGTCTTTAACGGTGTTTTGGCGGGTTGGGATGTCAAAGGTTTAACTAACTACGGACCTTCGCCATATCCAGCCACAACCGCAGCCGCAAACCTCGGTGTTGTGGGTCTGACTAGGAGCGCCAATATGCGCACCAACAATGCTGGTGCTCAGGATGGTTGGGGTGGCGTTGCTT
>CAIWFB010000117.1 GCA_903911825.1 uncultured Verrucomicrobia subdivision 3 bacterium | reverse complement strand
GTAACGGACTCATCGTCACCATCAAACTCTTGGAGTTCTGACTGACCAAATATTAAAACGGCGCATAAACCAGCGAGAAGAATCGGATGCTGCCGGTGCCGCCGCCGCCGGAATTGGATTACGATTTATGGGTGGGGCCGGCGAAGATGATTCCTTACATCCCCGGACGATTGCACCGTCACTGGCGCTGGAACTATAACTTTGGCGGCGGGCAATTAATGGATTGGGGCGGTCATCACGTGGACATAGCCCACTGGGGTTGCGACTTTGATAACTCGGGACCTTCTGAAATTGAAGCGCACGGTGAATTCCCGCCGCCGGGTGGCGTGTGGGATGCCGCGAAAGTGTATCGGATTGAATTGAAATATCCTCGTGGCATAGAAATGACCATTGCGGGCGGTTATCCGGACATCGCCGGCGGGACCAAATGGATCGGCACGGACGGCTGGGTGCATGTGGACCGGGAAAAATTCGACGCCTCGAATCCCGAATGGAAAAGGTGGAAACAAATGCCCGACGAATTACGCAAAATCAAACTTTACCAATCCACCGATCATCACGGAAACTTTCTCGCCAGCATCAAATCGCGAAAACCTACCATTACGCCGGCGGAAACAGCGCATCATTCCACCATTCCAGGTCATCTTGGGCTTATCTCCATGTTGGTCGGGCGCAAACTAATTTGGGACGCGAAGTCCGAAACCATTCTCAACGATCCGGAAGCTTCTAAACTGCTCACCCGGGATTACCGCCAGCCTTGGAAACTTTCCTAACCTAAGTTATCAATGAACAAAGTTCGTTTTGGACTGATTGGATTCGGAGCGTGGGGGCGACATCATGCCCGCGCCATCACCGAATGTGCGGAATCCGAACTGGTTTGCATTGCTGCGCGCTCGCCGGCCACCCAAGCCGAAGCGCGAACACATCATCCGTCGGCGCAAATTGTCAGCGACTATCGCGCACTACTCACCCGCCCAGATATTGATGTGGTGGACGTGGTTTTGCCCACAGATTTGCACCACGAAGTTGGTTCCGCTGTTTTGCGCGCTAACAAACATCTACTGCTGGAAAAACCAATGTCAGCAAATCTATCTCACTGTGATGATCTTATTAGACTAGCGCAACAACAGCAAAAGCTCCTCGCCATCGGCCATGAATTCCGGCTGTCTTCGTTATGGGGCAAGGTTAAGGAAATGATTGATGCCGGCGCGATTGGCGAACCGCAATATGCATTGATTGAGTTATGGCGCAATCCTTATCGTCAGGGTGCCGGCGGCTGGCGCTACGACATCAACCGCGTGGGTAATTGGATACTGGAAGAACCAATACATTTTTTCGATCTGGCCCGCTGGTATTTCTCAAAATTAGGAAATCCGCAAAGCGTTTATGCCCGCGCCAACGCGCGTCGTTTGGAACATCCTGAATTACAGGATAACTTCAGCGCCATTGTAAACTTTCCGCGCGGAGCTTATGCGGTGATTTCGCAAACCTTGAGTGCGTTTGAACATCATCAGGTCGTAAAAATCACGGGCACCAAAGGCGCATTGTGGGCCAGTTGGAGCGGTGCGTTTGACCGCACGTTTCACCCAACTTTTTCACTCAAGCATCTTGAAGGTGATACATTGAGGGAAGTTCCCATAACCAAGTTGACCGGCGAAGTTTATGAACTAGTGGATCAAATCCAGATGGTTTCACGGGCCGTCAGCCAAGGAACAGCTCTGTCTGCAACGGGCGAAGACGGCAAATGGTCGGTGCATATGTGCCTCAAGGCGCAGGAATCTGTGGATCGCAGATGCTTAGTCAATTTTTGAAAGCATACACTCGCTCAGGTTGTAACGACCTAAACCCCTAGCCGCTTCTAGAACCGTCAATCCGTATCGGATTGACGGTTGTCTTGTCAGTTACGGCGAACTAATGATGTAGAATTGCTCCGAATTACTACCGCCGGGGGTATGGGTGTAGCTATCAATTCCCCCACTCAAACTACCGGAGGTCAACGTCGTCCATCCCGTCACACCGAGACTTAGATTAGTCGTCGTGTGAAGCGTGTAAGGAATACCAGCGGTTCCGGTAAAGAATACCTGGAAGCCTGCTCCAGCCCCCAAATAAGATTCCGAGGTGAAATACGGAGCGGTAGCCAGCGACAAGGATACCGTCCCGCTCTGCACCGTTGCGAGGGACGGGCTGGTGGCGATGACATAGTAATTGCCTGCATTACCACCGCCTACCACACCGATGTGATACGTGGCATTCGTCGCGCCTGCGATGGAGATAAAGGAACCAACACCGCCGGCCTGGAAATACCATTGATAATTGAATGGTCCGCTGCCTCTAACCGCCGAAGTAAACGTGGCCGGGCCACCAGCCAAGGCCGAGACAGATTGC
>CAIWFB010000116.1 GCA_903911825.1 uncultured Verrucomicrobia subdivision 3 bacterium | reverse complement strand
GTGCCTATGAAGAGAGACAGCAGCCGACATCATTCGGCACAATTAAATCCGCAGTGCCGCCCTACCCAACCTTGTCAGCGGTCTGCTCTCCACTGAAATAATTCCTATTTATCAATGGCTTCGTACACCTAGGCGCATGCCGATTCTGCGCGCCCAAAAATAATTGTACTTCCTGTGTACATTTCGCTTGACGGGGACTGTACACCCCGCGTACATTCGTTTTCATCAGATTGGCTCTGACGGGGAACGAAGATGACCATCACCTACTACATCCGCTGCCTCGCCCTTCTCGCTAAGAACCGCACCTATCCCTGCATTCGCGGCGAAGTGCCGACGCTGGCTTCCACGCTGCGCGGCATCGCCCGCCGGGAAATTCGCTCTCACTGGCTCAAGGCCTAGGGGGCGATCATGGAAACGAAATTCGATTTTTTCGACCTCCCGCTCCTGACCATCGGCAACGTAGAAGCCGGTTTCATCAACGGCACGGCCACCATTCAATTCCACGACGAGCGCGAGTGGTTCATCCACGAAATCCAACTGCACGGCACGCAGAGTGGTCCTTCCTTGGAAGTCGAATACGACGGCCACAACACCACATTCCAAGACAAGCTGTACCTGCACATCGCCAGCACACTTGAGAGTGGCAAATGGGCCATTGGTATTGAAGCACAGATTTCAGGCGAGCTTGCCGATCATCGCGATGACCGCCGCGCGCCGCAAGAGCGCATGATCGAAGCGGTGATGTGATGAGCATCGTGATCTGTGACCGCTGCGACTGCTGGATCGACAGTGACGATGACGGCGATTGCTTCATCGAGAACCCTTACAACGCCAAGGATACAACCGTTCTGTGTGAGCCGTGCCGCGAACGCGCATGGGATCGCCAGCAAGAAGATTTGATGGAAGGCGGCGGTGGCCCCTCCCTCCTTGAACAGCAGCAAGACGCATATCGCATCAAACACGGACTGCCGCGATGATCCGCGCATTCATTGAAGAAGTACCCGCGCTTATCTCGATCACCCTTTTTGTCTGGATTGTTCTGATCTTCGCGGCGGCATTTGGAGGGACGCAATGAACACCCTCTCCCAACGCCTGCATCTGATCGACCGATTGCAGAAGGCGGAACGCTCGCACGCGCCCCGCTCACATATCCGGCGCGATTTAACCCGCGCGACTGTCAAGCAAATCAAGCGCGAACTGCGCTGGCAATTCATCAAGCGTATTTTTGGAGTGATGAAATGAGCAACGATCAAGCACAGACCGAACACGACATTTTCACTCTGCGAACGCTCATTACGGATTTGTCGCTGGACTGGCGCACGCCGGACGGCCACCGGACGTTAATCGACAACGCCCACCTGATTGAGAACGCAATGGATGATCTGTCCCGGATGGTTGAAAGCATCCGCCGGTCATCGACTGCATACACCGTGGATCTGCGCACCCTGGAGACTGTGTGATGGCTGAATTTCCGAAAAACCTGGCTAAGGCGCTTTTCGCTATTCAAGGCGAGGTGTCCGGCGTCGTGAAGGATTCGACAAATCCTCACTTCAAGAACCGTTACGCCTCGCTGGAAAGCGTGATCGATACGGTAAAGCCGTTCGCTCAAAAGCATGGTGTCGTATTCATGCAGTCGCCCGGCGAATACGTCGAGGGTGTGATGCACATCACCACATCGGTTATCCATGCCGAGAGCGGCGAATGCGTTCATGCGACGACCGGCTCACCTGTCGCCAAGCAAGACCCGCAAGGCGTCGGCAGCGCGATCACTTATCTGTCCCGCTATTCGCTGATGGCTCTGTTTGGATTGCCGCCGGTTGATGACGACGCGCAATCAGCGTCCGCGTCAGGCCCGGCACCGGCGAAGATGACGCAGCTTCCGAAGAAAGACGCCAAGGAGATTTTCACGAAGCTCCAAGCGTCCATGCGTGACGCTGGCTCGCGCGATCATCTGAAAGCCTGGGGCGAGGCCAATAAGGACCGCATCAAGATCATGCCGGAGGACTGGCAGGATATTCTCAGGCTCCAGTTTGAAGAATTGATGGCCGATCTTCGCCAGCAGGAGGCCGCGTAATGCCCGACTTCGACAACACCAATCGCGGAAGCATCTGGAAGAATGACAAGATGCGCGACGGCAAGCAAGACCCGGACTTTACCGGCTCGCTCAACGTCGATGGCATCGAATACTGGGTGTCAGCATGGAAGCGCAAGGAAGGCGCAGCCGCGAAGGCCCCTGCTCTTTCCTTCACGGTCAAGCCGAAGGAAGCGAAGCCAGCCGCACAACGCCGTCCCGCCGTATCTGATAACGCGCGTGGCCGTCCAGCTATCCGCGATGAAATGAACGACGACATTCCCTTCTAGGAACCTGAATGAGCGAACCAGCATCAAATCTGCCGTTGTCTGAACAGTTCCGCTTAGTCGCAAAAGACTGGGTATCGAAAGACGCTGCGGCGAATTTGATGGAGGAATCCAAGAGTGCAATTTTAGCCCGGCTGATTTCTGCACAGGGCGATATGCCGGTCAATCGAGCTGAGACGAACGTCAAGGCTTCCGAGGATTGGCAGAAGTACGTGGCCGACATGGTGCAATCGAGACACGACGCGGCACTAGCGAAGGTCAAGATGGAATACGTGCGTATGAGATTTAACGAATGGCAATCGGCGGAAGCGTCGAAGCGTGCCGAGATGAGACTTTAACATGCGCTCAACCCCGGAATGGATCGCCAAGAATGACGACGAGAAAATCCCCAGCCTCGTTCGTTTGCGTATCTGGGCGCGTTGCGACGGCAAGTGTCATTTGTCCGGTCGCAAAAT
>CAIWFB010000115.1 GCA_903911825.1 uncultured Verrucomicrobia subdivision 3 bacterium | reverse complement strand
CTGGTTCGCAATGCCTTAACGGCGGGAAAGGCCCCGGGTTGCCTCCGGTGGCAGCTTTCGCTATTCTGCGGATACCCACCCACAACAAGGAGATACTGAGCTCATGCCCGCGCTTTGGCGCGACCCCGCCCCAAGAATGTTCCACGTGGAACATTCGTGACCAACGAGGAAGACGACATGATGCGCTCCCAAATCACATTGGCCGTTTTGGCCGCCGCAACAATCCTGATCCTGACCACCACGGCTGATGCCCGGAAAAGTACAAGAATGTACCAGAATGTACATTCGGCGCCGGTTTTCGACGTCGCCGCCCAGCCGGCCTATCCGACAACCAGCAGCACCGCCGTAGCCCGCGAGAAACGGGCCAGCCGTGGCCGTGGTCGCGTCCTGACGGATAGTAACGGCAACCCAGTCGAAATAACGCGCCAGCGAGCCTCCTACGGGGAAACCGTGATCGGCGGCCGTTCTGGGTCGTGCCTAAATTTTGTGGCTACACGACGATTGTGGTGTGGATGCGGATCCGCCGACGAGGTTGGCCTCGACAATAGCGACGGGTTCTGGAACTTGGCGGCGAATTGGTTCACTTTACCGCGGTCGGAACCCGGCTACAACAAGGCGGTGGTGCGGCGCGGCCACGTCGCTATTCTCAAGTCCCATGTCACGGGAACGATATGGATGGCTTTCGACCCTAACTCTGGCGGTCAGCTTGCCAGGCTACACGAGATTGATCTTCGCTGGTTTCGTGCCGTGGTCGACCCCGCCGGCCAACGCGCAGAGCGGAAGGCGCACCACCGACGATACGTTTCACGCGGAGGGCATCGGTCATGAGCGGAGACGGGATCGAATGGTTTCTCGCCGCCCTTGGGATTGCCCTGTTCGTTTTTCTCTACGCGGCGGCATTCGGCGAGCCCGATGCTCCGAAAGATTTGCCGAACTCGTCGATGGACCTATAGCGTAGATCTGCTATAGATAGGTTTCCTCCAAGACGTTCATACTGGCCGCCCCGAACGTCGGGAATTATGCACTTGACATACCATGATTCGGACACGCATACGGGAACCGCCTCAACCGCGAAAGCGGAAGAGACTGGCGCGCCCGAAATGGAAGTCAGCATTGCGATGAACCGTGCTGGCGGCATCGTGCTGACTAATTGGGCAGAGAGTCGCGGTCTGATGTGCGAGGGGGATTGGGAGGGAAACCTAGCGGAGGCTGTTTTCCTTGCAATGAGGCGAGTCGAGATTGAAGAACTCGGTTGATAAACATTTTCCAGTCAGCCAATTCCCACACCATCTCAATTAGCTGCTTTTCTAACCTCAACATTCCGCTTTCCGTGACACGGCGAACAATCTTTTCTGGTTTACCGTGCGCGAGACGAACCAAGTCCAGGCTATCAATTGCTTCGGTGGGACGCCAAATGCCGTGAACTATGTCATTCCGCTCGTATCTAGCGGCATTCAACTCACTGATAAATTCAGAAATAGCGGCTTTGTGTTCTGGCAAGTCCTCAGTAAATGCGTCTTTGATAAGATTTATTTTTTGTGGCGTGGTAAAATCTTCTGATGCTTTTTGAAGAGTCTTGGGATATCGGCGAACTACCTGAGAGAATGTGAGGTCGATCATGCTATCCAAGGTAGCCGCTCTAATTGCTACCTTTGCTACGGCGATGAATTGTTTATCGTTAAGATAAAGCGCGATGGACTTTCTTTGTCGTTCCCTTTTGAAACGCTCGGTCATGGCAGATACCCAATGAATCCGAAACAGCCTAGCGACCAATACAGCGAGCAAGAAACCACACGCCGCCGCGATGCGGTGATAAAGCGGATGCTTGCCACACCCCCAAAGCCACATTCCGAAATGAAGGTCGGCAAGTCTAGAGGGAAAGTCCGGAAATTGTCCAAGCCAAAGAATCGGAAATCAGAGCCGTGACCGCACGCGGTCTGACAATCTTTGCTGTTTTTCAATTTTGTTGCGGTTGCATTTTTGGACCGCACGCAGATGCGGCGGTGGCTGTAAAATGTTTGCCACCGTGTGCGATGTATCAAATAGCCATAACAGGTGTTATCGACCAGCAAACTGTAGAGGATTTTGATAAGGCCATTAATGATCCACGAATAATCAAGACGGCCAAATTGAGTGCGCCAATGGTTGTTTTAGACACGCCTGGTGGTTCAGTGATTGATGCGGTTCTGATTGGCCAGACGATCCGCCGATCTAATTTTATGACTGGCGTTTTTGAAGGTGCGCAGTGCAGTAGTGCTTGCGTTTTGATCCTCGCCGCTGGCGTAAGCAGAACG
>CAIWFB010000114.1 GCA_903911825.1 uncultured Verrucomicrobia subdivision 3 bacterium | reverse complement strand
CCCGCGCCCGGTTGTATCGCCAGGCCAAGCAATTCGACGACGCCGAAAAAACCCTACTCTCCTTCGTCAACCGCCCGGATGCACCGCCAGAAACCGCTGCGCGCGGCTGGAACGAACTCGGCATGATCTACGACCGCCTCGGCCGTTATGAGGAAGCCGCGCAAGCGTTTGAACGCTGCAAAGAAAAAGTCCGGCCCCAAGCCATCAAAGCCCAAGCCACCCAACTGCAATTTCAAAGACATCTCGCGATGGCCGCGCAGAAACTGACGGCCGATGATTTGCGTGCCTGGCGCGCCTTCGGCCCGCAACTCCCGCCCAGCCGCCGCATCGCCCTGCTCTGCGGCCATCCCCGCTCCGGCACCACGCTGCTGGAACAGGTGCTCGACGCGCATCCGGACATGGTCTCCTCCGAAGAAACCATGATCTTCTACAACGAAACCCACAGCACCGTGGGCAAAGGCTCCCAGCCCGACCAGATCGTGGATAATCTCCGCGCCAGCAGCCCCGCCGCACTGCAGCAAGCGCGCGAAAAATATTTCAGCTTCACCGAGAAATTTTTCGGCAAGCCCATCGCCGGCCGGTTGCTGATTGATAAAAATCCTTCCTACACCGCCATCATCCCCGGTTTTGCCCGCGTGTTTCCCGAGAGCAAATACCTCGTGGCCTTGCGCGACCCACGCGACGTCGTCTTGAGTTGCTACATGCAATATCTGCCCGTCAATCCGGTCAGCTCCTCCTATCTCTCCATCGCCGACGCTGTCACGGAATACGCCTCGCTCATGGGTTTCTGGCTTGCCCTCCGCGACAAGATGGCCGCGCCGTGGCTGGAAGTGCGCTACGAAGACATGGTGGACGACCTCAGCGCCGTGGCCCGCCGCACGTTGGAATTTTTGGAGATGCCGTGGGACGAACGCGTGCTGGCGTTCAACGAACATGCCAAGTGCAAAATCGTGCGTTCGCCCACCTACGCTGACGTCGGCAAACCCATCTACAAAACCTCGCAAGGCCGCTGGCGGCATTATCAAAAACTGTTCGAGCCGCATCTGGCCACGCTGGAACCGTTCGCGAAAGCGTTTGGTTACGAGTGAGAGAAATACGCCATTGAGTTGTAGCAGCCGACGCTTGCCGCGCCAAAGCCGAGCGGCGGCGGGTGAGTTCGGCTCTAATTTATTTCCCCGCGCTGGAATTAGAATGAGCGGGCTCACGTCCGCTGCTACCAGCTAGAAATGAGACTGACTTTTTACTATTGAACCAACACTCGATAAAAACGCGAGCCGCTGGGTGGGTTTGGGTCAGTGATTTGAATTACGCTACCATCGCTGTAATAAATATTCTGAAACGTCTGCCAGCTCGCCGGGACATTCAAATTAGTGGTGGATTGAATTGCATAGTTAGCCGCGGCCTGCGAACCGAATTGAAATTGAAACTGGTTGGTTACCAGACCTACAATTTGTAATTGTGGCACGTCAAATGGCAGCACATGAATGACCAGATTGGTGGCAACACCGGCAGGATTATCGGCGTTATAGGCGGTAAAAGTGACAGTAAAATCGCCCACAGCTGTCCATGTATGTGTAATCCCTAGCTGTGAGTAGATTGTTGGACCAGCAGCGCTCAAGAGCCACTCAACTCTTGAGGCTTTCCCGCTTAAGTTTGCAAATAGCGTAGAAGTCCGATTTGCCAAAAGATTAGTTTGCGAAGCAAATATCGCTACTGACAACGAACCAACCAAATTGGATAAAATTGCTTCGTCGCACCCCATAGACGGCTGGCTTGCCCACGGCTCGCCGTCCAAATCTAAACCCGAGGCGTAGGCGACGCTACCCCTCCCACGTGTTGGAGCGTTCGTGGCAAGGTGATAGCCATCCAAAAGGTAAGGATAAATCGAGCTGCTGACAATATTACTGGTGCCAGACTTTGCCGGATAAGTGCAAGAGTATGCATATATCCCAGTATCCTGAGAATAGTAATTGTTTTCAGTAGTAAAAGGGTAGGAACCGGCTTTGTTGTAAAAAACGATGCTGTTTCTAACATCACAATTAAAAGTTCCGCCACCCGAATTAGGAAAAGAAACTGCATTATTCATAACCGTGCAATTGTTGAGCGTTGCGGACTGCGCACCACCCCCATTAAAACCATAATTAACAGTCACAAAGCTATTGTTCAAAGTTCCCGAGAAGATTCCGCCACCATACGTTGCTGAATTATTAGTAAGTAAACAGTTTCCGACGATTGCATTTCTGGAAGAACACCAAACACCACCACCGCTTTGGGAAGCTGCATCACCTGCTCCGCGTGTCGATCCCTGTTGCAGTGTGAACCCACTCAACAGCGCGCCATCAGCGAGATACGCACAGCGGACAGACCCCGGCCCGTTCGTAGAAATCGGATCCCACGCACCTTGAATCACCGTCGCCGAATAACCATTCACACTCGTTACGGTGAGCGCTTTATCCAAGGCAACTCGGTTGGTTAAATCGCCTGCCATCACTTTGCCACCTGTGGCATAGAGTCCATTCGTCACCAGCACGATGTCGCCAGCCGCAGCGATATTGATGGCATCTTGAATATTCGTCGCCGCTGTGGCCCAAGTTAGATAGGGTGCGACTGGATTGGTGCTAGCAATATTAACCCCGTGGACGACGATTTGAGCTAATTGACTAGTTGCTATTCCAAAAGCATTGCTCACTACCACTTGATAGCTACCACCGTCTTCGGGACCATAATTATTCACTGTCAGAATAGCCGTGCCGGAATTCGCATAGTGTCCATCGTCTTGAACTGACATACTATCCTTTCTCCAGAAATAGGCGAAGGGCGCTTGACCGGCAGCGATGATACTGAAAGTCAGGCCACGATTCGGGTAATTAATCTGATACACGAGCGGCACACTGACAACCGCTGCGGGTCGCCATTCATCGCAGCCCATGGGGGGAGAATTACTCCAGGACTGCCCGTCAATATCCGTGCCTGAAATTACGGTCGCTGTTCCCGCCCCAAGACACGGCGAAGTGGCCGCCAAGTGAACTCCGTCAGCAAGCACTTGCGGATCAACCGCGATGTTGCCAGTGCCAGAAGGTAACGGAGAAGTATCGGAGTAGCTGAAGGTGCAGGAGGCATAATTGCTGGCACTTTGGCCTGCTTGCACGATCACATTTTGATAAACGATACAATTCGTCAGCGTGGCACTGGTAACCGCGCCATCCAGATTTCCATTTCCACTGACAGTGTTACTGACCACCGTGCAATTCACCAAGGAACCTAGGTAGGCGGCACCACCGTTGTTCACAGCAAAATTCTTAAAGAGCTCAGAGTTCAAAACCTTACATTTCAGAACTCCGCCGCCGTCATAATCCGCACGATTCGCAGAGACGAGACAATTCCTCAAATTACTATTAGCCGCCCCGCCCCCTTGTGCGCCGGCACCTGCAAATCCGCCACAGAAGTTTGCTGCAAGTGTGCAGAAATTTAGCGTTACGGCATTAGCACCACCGCCGTTGTAGCCTGCCGAATTTGCGGTGATGACGCAATTATAGAGGGTTGCGTTATTTGAAGTGCCGAAGACGCCGCCACCGCTCATAGAAGCATTGCCAGATGGCGTCGCGACCCGCGTGGCACCACCACGCAATGTAAATCCGCTCAAGACGGCGTTATTGGTTAACCACACACAACGAACTGCCCCCAAGCCGATGCCATTAGTCGTTGTCGGATCCCAAGCTCCTTGGATGATCGTATTGTCCGGACCATTCACACTTTGCAACAGAATCGCTTTATCCACAGAAACGCGATTGGTGATGATTCCGTCCATAGATTTTCCACCCACCGCATAGAGCCCGTTCGTCACCAAAATAATTTCGCCTGCTGTGACCGCCGAGATTGCGTCTTGAATATTAGTAGCAGCGGTCGCCCAGTTCAGATAAGGCGCCACGGGATTGGTGCCCGCGATATCAACACAATGAACCACCAACTGCGCCACCGCACTGGTGACCACGCCGGAAGCATTACTCACCACCAACTGATAATTTCCAACGTCGGTATAATTCACTCCTGCCGCCAACAAACTCGCCGTTTGGCTACCGCTATAGTGCCCGTCATCGGAAAGGGTCAAACCATCTTTTAGCCAAGTAAAGGTTAAGGGCGCCTGACCGGTAACTAATGGAGTGACGGTGAAGCCGACAAAGTTGGTGGCCAGTTGAATCACCGGTTTGGTAACCAAAGGATTTCCCTGCCACTGCACACAGCCGATGGTGGGCGGGTTTGACCAAGTTTGACCAAAGATATCCGTGCCTGACACTAGATTGGTTCCGGCGCCAATACACGGAGAGGTTGAAAAAAGATGAATGCCATCGCCAAACAGTTGCGGTAAATTTGTAAAATTGCCAACGCCACTCAGAGTTCGTTGCGCACAGCTGTAGGCAAAGGTTCCAATAAAAGGCGCATCGGCGTTGTAGTAAAAAATACAGTTCGTCGCCGCCAACAACCCAACAATAGACACTCCCCAACCAGCATTGCTGACTACCGTGCAACTATTCATCACCACGTTTGCGACTACCCCCACCGTGGCTGATGAATTCCATGAATTACCGGTCATGTAGCAATTTCTAATGGTTCCCTGATAGGCAGCGGCGCCACCAGAACTGGCATTATTGGCAGTCAGCACACAATTATTGACCATAGCATTGGAAGAAGCACACCACACGCCGCCACCGCTAACCAAAGCGACTCCGCCACCAGAAGCTCTCGTCGCCCCAAACTTCAAAGTGAAACCAGTCAACGACGCGCCATTGGTAAGCCACGCGCAACGCACGGCCGCCGTGCCATTGGAATTCCCTGCTCCTTGAATCGTGGTCACCCACGGTCCGTTGACACTCTGAACCGAAATGGCTTTATCCAAAACCACACGATTCGTCAAATCAGTCACTACCACTTTACCACCGTATTGATAAACGCCATTGGTCACCAGAACCAGGTCGCCATTGGTGGAGGCATCGATGGCATCCTGAATGTTCGTCGCTGCCGTGCCCCAGGAATTGAACGGCGAAACGGGTGCTGGATTGCTGGCATCCACGTAGAAAGTTGTTGCCTGAGCACTCACGACAAGCAATACATAAACCAGCAAACCTCCCAGTAACTTCATGTTTTTCATTTTGCGATTCTGATTAATCATTCAATTTTTTCCGTCGTGGTCAATCCCGTTATGATCTGTTTCCACTGATTAATTAGTAGCAACCGGCATGACCTCCGCGCTCATTTATTCCTCGCCTCAAAATCTCATCTCGCCCTGACTCGGGTTTTTAACCCGCTGGCCAGGCAACGGTTAACGTCAGGAGCGGAGCGCTTGCCGCAACGCCCGCGTTTCGGCCAATAATTCCCGCGCGGCCAAGACGGCCTCGGGCGCGGGCGCAGGCGGACGGTGTTCGTCGGGATCGCCAAGGCCACTTTCCCGGAATTGACGGAGTCGCGCGAGGATGAGATCGCGCACTTCGGCGGCATTGTCCACGCCGTGAAAATAGCCCGCGTGCAGCGAAAGGCCGCCAGCATGCTTGCCTTGCGCCGCTGCGCCGCCGCCACCGGCAGATTGCACGCGCACATCGGCGATGCCGAGCAGACGTTGCAGCGGCCCTTGCGAGGTGACCACTTGTTGCAGATTGGCAAAACTCATCGTCATTTCCTGCACGGCCCACAGCCCGGTGCGGATGCGCAGGCTGCGGTCGGTGACCACATACCAGCGCATTTCATAATCCAGCCGCAACGTCACATACGTCAGCACCGCTTGCGCGAGATAGAGGAGCACGGCGAACAGATGCACGAACCAGATCAGGAAAAACCATTCGGCTGGAATCTTGGCGAGCAGGCCGGCCAGTTTGTCTTCGAGTTTGACGTTGCGATGTCGGGCTTTAACGGGCTTGCCGGTTTTGGAATCGAGTGAAGTGACTTTCTGTTCCACCTGAACTGGCTCCACCGGCTTGGGCCGGTTGCGTAGTTCAATGGCTTGGCGTTCGACATACAAAAAGAACATCACGCCCGCGATCAAGCCGGCGAGCGCGAACAACTGGCCGCAGCCCCAACCGATCAAGCGCAGTTGATAGAACTTGCGGCTGGCGCGAAAGACGCGCGTGGAATCTGGGGCACCGAACGGCGCGTGTGGCTCCGGCGGCACGCGCAAGATTTTCAACAGCCAGGCCCGCAGCGAGTCAAACATCGTCGCGCCCTTTCGGTTCGGTGGTGGCGCGGGAGTCCAAAGTTTGCCGGAGCGCGCGCAGTTCGCGGCTGACTTCCCGCAGCGTGGCCGCGACTTCAGCGGCAGCGGCGGAATCCATTCCGTTCGGCGTAACGGACGTGCCGCCGGAAGACACTGGATGATGCGCGGGGTCTTTCACGCCGCGCATTTTGGAATAGAGAAAATCGCGCACGGCCTCGAATTCCTTCAAGCCTTCAATCGTCAATTCCGCCGAGGCGCTTCCGCTGGCGGTCTGCACGAGGATGCGCGCCAAGCCTAGCCAGCGTTCGATGAGATTTGAGCGCAGATGAATGTCCTGGATGCGCGCGTAGTTCAGGATGATTTCGCGCCGAAATAAAATTCCCCAGCTCATCGAGATGCCTTCGTCGGTGAACTTATAGCGCATGGTGTGGTAGCGGAACCACATCGGCAGCACGAGCAGCGGGAACAGCGGTGGGATGATGAGACAACTCAGCAGGTAGTAAGTCCACAATGCCTTGTCTGGTTTGGTGATCGCCAGAATGGAAGCTTCGTCAACGCTCGTTTTCACCTCGCCAGCTAGCCTGATACCACGCCAAAAATCAAGCGCGGTGGCTGCCGCACGTTTCAGCGCGCGCCCAGCATGCCGCTCGCCGTTAATGGACGTGATGCTTACCGGACCATTTGCAGGTGAAATTGAATTGTCCGCTGCCGCGTTTAACGGCAAGCTCAGCGCTCGTATGCAGGTCAATCTAGGAATCATCGGCGGCGGCACGGTGGGCGGCGGCGTTTATGACGCGCTGCAACGCAATGGCGCGCTCTTCAACTCCCGCCTCGGCGCGACCATCCAAGTTCGCCGCGTGGCCGTGCGCGACTTGAAAAAGAAACGCGGCTCCACCATTCCAAAAGCTCTGCTCACCACGGATTGGCGCGAAGTGGTCTTTGATCCAGAAGTGCACCTCATCGCCGAACTCATCGGCGGCACCACGACGGCGCGGGAAATCATTCTCGCCGCTCTCAAGCTGGGCAAGCCGGTCGTGACGGCGAACAAAGCTCTGCTCTCCGCGCATGGCGAGGAACTCTTCGCCGCCGCCCAAAAATACGGCACCAATCTTTATTACGAAGCGAGTGTCTGCGGCGGCATTCCCATCATCAAAGCCTTGCGCGAAGGCTTTGTGGGCAACCGCATCAACGCGCTTTACGGCATCGTCAACGGCACTTGTAATTACATCCTCACGCGCATGAAGCTGGAGGGCGCGGATTTTGGCGCGGTGCTCGCCGATGCGCAAAAGCTCGGTTACGCCGAGACGCCGCCGGACCTGGACATTGACGGCCACGACGCCGCGCATAAGACCGGCATTCTCGCCTCGCTCGCGCACGGGTTTTGGATCAATCCCAAACAGGTGCACGTGGAAGGCATCCGCCACATCAGCGCGTTGGACATCAAATTTGCGGGTGAACTCGGCTACACCATCAAGCTGCTGGGCACGGTGAAAAAGCTCGATGACAGTTGCCGCGTGCAAGTTTCCGTTTACCCGACGCTCGTGCCGAATTCGCACGTGCTCGCCAGCGTGAATGGAGTATTCAACGCCGTTTTCGTGCGCGGCGATATCGTGGGCGACGCCTTATTCTACGGTCGCGGCGCGGGCAAAGACGCCACGGCCAGTTCCGTGTTGAGCGATTTGGGCGATGCCGTGCTCGACCTCAAAACCGGCACCAAGAATCGACTCCCCGCATTCGTGCCGCACGAATGTGACGGCGCTGTGGCGCCCATCAGCGAAGTCGTCTCGCAATATTTTGTGCGCTTGAACGTGACGGATAAGCCGGGTGTGTTGGCGATGATCGCGACGATTTTTGGCGCTTCCAACATCGGTATCTCGTCGGTCATCCAACCGGAAGGTCACGCGGGCGCGAGTGTGCCGCTGATCTTCATGCTCCATAACGCTACCAACGGCACCGCGGCCAACGCGCTGAAACAGATCGCGAAACTACCCGCCGTCAAAGGCCAGCCGGTGATGATCCGAGTGGAAAATTTCGAGTGATTGGTCGCACGACCTCTAATTTATGCCCCTCCTTTTTCATTCCACCAACGGAAAATCACCGGCGGTCAACCTGCGCGAGGCGTTGTTGCAAGGTCAGGCGCCCGATCGCGGACTGTATTTCCCGAAACAATTCCCACGCTTCACGTTCACGGAACTCGCGGCGTTCTCGCGCCTGCCATATCACGAGATCGCGTTCCGCGTGCTCTCCAAATTCACCGATGGCATCGTGCCGCCCGCTGAACTCGCGCAGATGTGCGCCTCGGCCTACAACTTTCCCGTGCCGCTGGAAGTCGTGAACTTCCGCACGTTCCTCATGCGCCTTGATCAAGGCCCGACGGCGTCGTTCAAGGATTTCGCCGCGCAGATGATGGCGCGATTCTTTGGTAAATTTTTGCGCGAAGACGGCAAGCAAGTCACCATTCTCACCGCGACCAGCGGCGACACCGGGTCCGCCGTGGCGCACGCGTTTCACAACATTCCCGGCGTGCGCGTCATCGTGCTGTTTCCCGCCACGGAGATCAGCGAGAGCCAGCGCAAGCTGATGACCACGCTCAAAGACAACATCCGCACCGTGGCGGTGGATGGAAAATTTGACGACTGCCAAGCGATGGTGAAGCAAGCCTTTGCTGACGCCGACCTCGCCCAGTTACCGCTCTCCTCCGCGAACTCCATCAACATCGGACGCCTGTTGCCGCAGAGCGTTTATTATTTCTACGCCGCGTCCCGCGTGGCGCAGGCGGGCGAACCAATCGTGTTCTCCATCCCCAGCGGCAACTTCGGCGACATGATGGGCGCGATCGTCGCGCGCGAAATGGGTTTACCCATTCGCAAAATCGTTGCCGCCGTGAACGACAACGACGCGTTCCCGAAATTTTTGGCCACCGGCCATTACGAAAAAATTTCTCCGTCGCGCAATTCGCTTTCCAACGCGATGAACGTCGGCCATCCCAGCAACCTCGCGCGGCTCGTCTCCGTTTACGGCGGCCAGATGGATGAAACCGGCAAGATCAATCTGATGCCCGACCTCAACGCGCTGCGCCGCGATATCTTCTCTTCGTCCATCTCCGACGAGCGCACCGTGGCCGGCGTCCGCGATTTCTGGAATCAATTTCAGTTGCTGCTCGAACCGCACGGTGCGGTCGCTTGGCAAGGCTTGCAAGATTGGACTGCGCAAGAACCGCTGTGCAACACGCCCGCCGTCATCGTCGAGACGGCCAACCCCGCGAAGTTCCCCGAAGAAGTCGAGAAGGTCGTCGGCTGGACGCCCGATGTGCCGACGAACATGCTCGCCTCCCTGCGCCTGCCCGAAGACTACGACCGCATGGGCGCGGATTACGCGGCGTTCAAGCAATACCTGCTGCAAGCGCACGCTTGAAACGAGTCGCGCGAAGGCCGCGAAGGAAATTTAGTAACTGCAAGAGCCACTTTCATAAAAATGAATCGGCTGCACACTCTGATAGTGGCTAAGCGTTAGGCAACATCGAGCGCACATGGATCAGAACACGAGATATTTGATTGGGTTGCTGGCAGCCGTTTGTGTTTTTCTTACTTCGGCGATTGGCTTGTTGCGGTTTATGAGAGCTCGTTCGGAAGTTATATTACGTAAGTGGGCCGATGAGAATGGATTTGAGATTTTGCAGCATAAGCAGGAATTTTTTGCTGGCGGCCCATTCAAGTGGTGGACGACTAATCGGAACCAGACCGTTTTCCTTCTGCGGGTGCGTGGCCGGAACGGTTGTGAGCGTTCCTGTTGGGCTCGCTGCGGGGGTTGTTACTTCGGTGTTATTTTTAGTGATGCGATAGAGATTAGATGGGATGAACCATGAAGCTGCGGCCAATACGAGGCTAGGCAGAACAGCTGGATTGACGTTTCGGCGGCTTCTCCTTTGAACCACTAACTTCCGGAAGTTTTCTGGGTGACAGGGCAAAACGGGCTTGATTTTTGAGTTTTTGGCCAATTTAAGGCCATCGCATCCTTTCAGGACGCTGCAACCCGCACCTTGCACGCTGCAACCCGCACCTTGCACGCTGCAACCCGCACCTTGCACGCTGCAACCCGCACCTTGCACGCTGCAACCCGCACCTTGCACGCTGCAACCCGCACCTTGCACGCTG
>CAIWFB010000113.1 GCA_903911825.1 uncultured Verrucomicrobia subdivision 3 bacterium | reverse complement strand
GCCTATCGTATCGGCTCACGCGCGTTAAAGAATAGTGTGCTGTGGACAATGGCAGCGGCGGCATTTGTTGCGATCTTTGCGTTCAAAGTGCCTTTCCCCGCCATCGTGCTGGTGGCCGGATTAGTCGGCTATGTCGGTGGCAGAGCTGTACCGGGAAAATTTGCCACTGGCGGCGGACACGGCAAGACGAAAGACAGCTATGGCACGGCCCTGATTGCCGATGACACGCCCACGCCCGAACATGCGCGCTTCAGTTGGGCGCGCCTGCTGCGCGTGGCGCTGGTAGGCATGGCAATCTGGGCCACCGCGATGCTGTTGCTGGTTACGCAATTCGGCTGGCAGGGTGTATACACGCAGATGGCCTGGTTCTTCACCAAGGCCGCGCTGCTGACGTTTGGTGGTGCTTACGCGGTACTACCCTACGTCTATCAGGGCGCGGTCGAACATTACCACTGGCTGACCCCGTTGCAAATGATGGATGGGCTGGCATTGGGAGAAACCACGCCGGGGCCGTTGATCATGGTGGTGGCTTTTGTCGGCTTCGTCGGCGGCTGGAGTCAGGCCCTATTGGGTCAGGATTCATTGTTTCTTGTCGCGACCAGTACAGCGGTAGTAGTGACTTTCTTCACTTTTTTGCCGTCGTTCATCTTCATTTTCCTCGGTGGACCTTTGGTTGAAAGCACTCACGGCGATCTGAAATTCACCGCGCCCCTGACCGGCATCACAGCGGCGGTGGTCGGTGTGATATTCAATCTGGCGGTGTTCTTCGCCTACCACGTGCTGTGGCCGCAAAATTGGGCCGGACATTTCGAGTGGTTTGCTGCACTGCTCGGAGTTGTGGCATTGATTGCCTTGTTACGATTTCGTGTTGGCGTGATTCCTGTAATTCTGGTATGTGGAAGCGCCGGATTGATATACCAGTTGTTGGTGTGACGGCATTTTAAATTACAATAGTATGCTGGCTCGCACAGACGGACGATCGCGGGTACCATCCCACATTGAGATAAACCAAACAAGGGTACAACGATGAAACATAACCGGGCGATACAAATGCTCCGCTTGGCTTGTCTGGCTAGTCTAACCTATACATCCGGCGTATTGGCCGTTGAAGATAATCCTCCGACGGTCAATGTCGGTGTGTATGCCGTGCACTCCGGTGGCAAGATCACATATCACTATCGCGTCATCAATAATACCCAGCAGACTGTCTCTGCCGTTGCGATCGGACGCAACAAGCAGAATGAAGGGACCCCGGACAACGATGTTTATGAACTTCTCGAGTTGCCTTCAGGCTGGAATGAGAAATTCGGTATTCCTGCAGCCAGCTCCAACTCGCCGACCGGCTGGCGCGTCAGCACGATTGCGCCAGCCGAAGAAAGCATCACGCACGCGATCTCATGGGAACCCCTGAATGACAAATCACCCAAGCTGCCCGCCGGACAAACGCTGGCCAAAATGAGCGTTACACTGGACAAGGCAGATTTCAATTATCTGGCAGGCCATGCGCTGATCACTTTTGCCGACGGTTCCCCGGCTAATCTGACTGTTCCCCTGGAACCCCTCGACTACACGCCCCCCAGCCTCACGGTGAGCCTCAGTCCTAACACGATCTTGTCGCAGCCCAACAAATTCGTAGCCATCAATGCGACCTTTACGTCCAAGGATGACTATGACCGCATGCCGGAAATCAAACTCGAGTCTATTACCGCCAGCGAGCCTTTGGAAGCGGATGACATCCGCGATGCGAACATTGGGCTTGATGACCGTTATTTGAAATTCCGTGCCGCAAGCAAGAACCCTGCTGGGCGGATTTATACCGTGACTTATTCGGCAACCGATGCTTCCGGCAACCAGACCACGGCTTCAGCCACCGTGACAGTGACAGCAATGGCAGCCCCTGTGACCACACCTGTTGCACCGCCAGCAGCGATAACAAAACCGGTTGCCGTGGCAGCACCCGCGATCAAACCGGCAGTAGTGCAACAAGACCAGGGAGATCGG
>CAIWFB010000112.1 GCA_903911825.1 uncultured Verrucomicrobia subdivision 3 bacterium | reverse complement strand
CACTGGTTCTGCCGACGTGCAAGTCGCGCTGCTCACGCACCGCATCAACCATTTGACCGAGCACTTGCAGACCAACAAAAAAGATCACAGCTCGCGCCGTGGTTTGTTGATGATGGTCGGCCAGCGCCGTCGCTTGCTGGACTATCTCCAAAGCAAGGATGTCAGCCGCTACCAAGCGGTCACCAAGAAGCTCAAGCTGCGCAAGTAATCCGATCGTATTAAACTTTACGGAAGGCGCGGCTTTTTAATCGAAGCCCGCCTTTCGTCTTTGGAGTCCGGTTGTCCGCGCGAACCGCCTGCCTCCACCACCAAAAACCTCGCGTAGAAAATCTGTCGCCTTCGGGAAATTTCATTCAGCTCCGAAAAAACGCTTTCGGGGTTCACTGAAGTTCCTCTGGGGGTGACGTTCAAAAAGTTATGTCACATAAAATTACCGCCGTGCTCGGCGATAAAGAAATTACCATCGAATCTGGTAAATTAGCCAAACAAGCCGACGGTGCCGTGACCGTCCAGATGGGTGAAACCATCATCCTCGTCGCCGCGGTTGCTGCTACGAAAGCCAAAGACGGCCAAGACTTCTTCCCCCTCACCGTTGATTACCGCGAAAAAGCCGCTGCCGCGGGCAAATTCCCCGGTGGCTATTTCAAACGCGAAGGCCGCCCGACGGAAAAAGAAATTCTCACCTGCCGCCTCACCGATCGTCCGATCCGTCCTTTGTTCCCGAAGGGCTGGTATAACGAAGTCCAAGTCCAGACCGTGCTCCTCAGCGCGGATGGCGTCAATGATCCTGATATTTTGAGCATCGTCGGCGCGAGTGCCGCGTTGATGGTTTCTGACATTCCGTGGGCGGGACCGCTCGGTGCCGTGCGCGTCGGTCGTGTCGCTGGCCAATTCATTGCCAACCCCACGCACGCTGAACAAGCGGAGAGTGACCTTGACCTCGTCTATGTCGGCAACGAAAAAGACATCGTCATGTATGAAGGCGCCGCCAAGGAGATCACCGAAGCCGACTTTAACGCCGCGCTGAAATACGCCCAAGAAGTCATCCAGCCCCAGATCGTCGCGCAAAAGGAACTCGCCGCCAAAGTCGGCAAGACCAAGCGCGCCATCACCCTCAAGATCGTCCCTGACGAAATCCTCGCCGATGCGAAAGCTCTCGCCGGTGACCGTTTCGTGCCTGCTTTGCTGCTCCCCGGCAAACTCAATCGCGAAGGCGCCTGCAACGCCATCAAGAACGAAGTCGGTGAAAAGCTCGTCGCCAAATACGGCGCGGAAAAAGTCACCCCCTTCGTCATCAACGACGCTTTCTACTACATCCAAAAAGAAGCCGTCCGCAAACTCATCCTCGAGAGCGGCAAGCGCCTCGACGGCCGTAACTTTGAACAGGTCCGCGCCATCTCCAGCGAAGTCGGCATTCTCCCGCGCTCCCACGGTTCCGCGATTTTTGCGCGTGGCGAAACGCAGGCCGTCTCCCTCGTCACCCTCGGCACGGGCGACGACACGCAGGAATTTGATTCCTACACCGGTGGCAAGACCGAAAAGAAATTCATCCTGCACTACAACTTCCCGAATTTCTCCGTCGGCGAAACCGGTCGCATCAGCGGCCCCGGTCGTCGCGAGATCGGTCACGGCGCGCTTGCCGAACGTTCCATCGAGTG
>CAIWFB010000111.1 GCA_903911825.1 uncultured Verrucomicrobia subdivision 3 bacterium | reverse complement strand
CGACACGCAGGTCATCATCAAAGCCGGCAAGGAACATCGTTTCGTTGTCATCTTCCGCGGCAAAGGCCTCGAAGGCCCGCTGACGGATGCGGATCCGAATCGGGAAGGCTTGCCGATTCCTGCCGTGAAGCCGCGCGATGCAAAAAATTTGAAGCAGAAGAAAATGGCGAAGTTGATCGCCGATTTCTACAAAGCCGCGTTGCCGGTTTTGAAGAATGAAAAACCCGCGAACGGTTTTCTCATGCGCGGTATCGCCCATCAGCCGAAGATCCCGTTGTTCGAAGACCGCTACCAAATGAAGCCGGTGTGCCTCGCGGTTTACCCGATGTATAAAGGCCTCGCGCAACTCGTCGGCATGGTCAAGATCGAAGGCCCGCAGACTATCGCCGAACAATTCGAGCGCTACTTGAAGGAATACGACAACTACGATTTCTTTTTCATCCATTACAAATACACCGACAAATACGGTGAAGACGGTAACTTCGCCGCGAAGAAAAAAGCGATCGAAGATTTTGATGCAGCGTTGCCGATTCTCTTGAAGAAGAAGCCCGACGTCATCGCCATCACCGGCGATCATTCCACACCCTGCGCGATGAAAGGTCACTCCTGGCATCCGCAACCCGTGTTACTGCACTCCAGCGTGAGCGGCTCGGATAAGTTGGAACGCTTCACCGAAACCGGCGCGAACAGCGGCTCGCTCGGCATCATGCCAGCGAAATTTCTCATCCGCCTCATGCAGGCGAATGCGAAGTCGTTCGACAAGTTCGGCGCGTAAGCCTTGAATCACCGGGCGGGTTGCGGCAGCGCAACCCGCCTTTTTTATTTTTGAAACTTGCAAACCCCCGGTGTAACTCGCCAAGCTTTCGGCAATGAATCTGCCTAATAAACTCACCGTCTCGCGCTTCGTGCTGACGGCGTTTTTTCTCTGGGCCATGTTCTGGCCGTGGGAGATTCCCTTCCGCTACACCTTGGCGCTGTTACTTTTTTCCGTGGCGAGCATCACCGATTTTCTCGATGGCCGCATCGCCCGCTCGCGCAACCTCATCACCAATTTTGGCAAGTTAATGGATCCGCTCGCGGATAAGATCCTCACCTGCTCAGCCTTCATCGCCTTCGTGGAAAGCACACATTTGCGTGCGGGTGCGCCGGTGAAGTTGGCGGCGTGGATGGTCGTCATCATCGTCGCGCGCGAACTCGCCATCACCGGCCTGCGGCTGCTCGCGGCGTCCAAAAACATTGTTCTCGCCGCGGAACGTTACGGGAAACACAAAACCATTTCGCAGATCGTCGCTATCATTGCGTTGCTCGTGGTGGATGCGTGCCACGAATGGCCGACCGCGTTGGAAAATTTCTTAACCCCATGGGCCCCGCAGTTCACGATCATCATGCTTTGGGTCACGGTCGCGCTGACCGCGCTCTCCGGCATGATTTATCTCTGGCGCAATCGCGCGCTCTATCTCGACGACGTGTAGATGATTCAGCAGGGCACGGCTGTTTCACAAGACCAGCCAACGCACTCTCTAAACTTGTTTGTAGCCGATTGGCTTACGCTCTGCGACTGCCCTGCAGACACAGCCGCGCTCCAAAAGCAAAAGCGGCGCTGAATTTCTTCCGCGCCGCCTCGGTTGATTTTCTTAAATTTTATTCCTGCGGATACAGCAGAATCCGGTCGTGCACCAAGACGATGAGGTCATTCTTCTTATCGCCCGTCACATCGGCCACGGCCGCTTCGCGCGGTTCAGGAATCGCGTTGTCACGTCCACGGAAGGTGTGTTGTTCAAACACTTGCCAGCGGTCGCCGGGAACGAGTTTGCGCTTCGTATCGAACTGCACGAGGTCGAGATGATTCTTGGCCGTCTCCATGAAGATAAGTTGCTTGCGACCACCGCCAAGCAAATCCCCCGCCACGACGTCATTCAAGTAACCGTCTTTGATACTCGTGTCGTAATCATCCAATTTTGTGAGATCCCAAACGTCTCCGGACAACGGCAGCCACGCCACAGAATTTTGGCCAATGAAGGTCACGCCCGCGCCGCCTAAATCCACAGACTTGATGGAACCAAAGCTCGTCACGGGTAAATCCAGATTTTTAACGACCTGCCACACGCCCGCCGCGTCGCGCTCGGACAAGGTCAATTGTTTGTGCTCAGGATCGAGCAGGAAAAGCGACGGCACCGCGTTTTTACCATTGGCAACTGCGGTAGCCGCCGTGATACGCGAATCGCTGGCGGAACCGTTGATCTGATCTTTCACGCGGAACGACCAGAGCGGCGCATTCGTGGAACCGGCGACTTTCGCGCCCTGCTCCAAGACGACGGCGCGGAGAAAATTTTTCTGCGGCAGCAGCAATTCCGGTTTGCCATCGCCATCCACATCCGCCACGGCGAACCACGGTTGTTCCAGCGCGCCCCCCGGCGGATCCACATCGCGCTCGTCAAACTTGCCATCCTTATTCTGGAGCAACACTTTGATTTTTTCGTAGGGAATCAGCACCACTAAATCGGCGAGGCCGTCTTGATTCACGTCCATCACCGCGAGCGTCGTGGGATTGGATTTGAAACTGTCGCTCAATTTTTGCGTCGTAGATTTGCCGTCCGCCGTGCGCGTCACCAGTGAACGCAAACCATCTTTATCTACGATGACGAAGAGGGCCGGTTTCGCGCCCGGTTTCAAACTGCCCGCCGTCATCACGAGCGGTTTACCATCCAGCGGCAGCGGCGTGGGAAACGGCAGGCGACCGTTCTTATCAAATTGCGTGGCGGCCACGGAATTTTCATCGCGGCTCAACAAGAAAATTTCCGGCTGATGATCGCCATTCCAATCCGCCACGGCGATTTGCGAAACGCCCGCGAGACTGGGAAACTTTTTGGCCGCCGCAAGCGAACCATCCGCTTGCTGCAACATCAGTGAAATCTGACCACTCTCCGGCTCCGCAACAATCAAGTCGGGTTTGCCATCGCCGTTCACATCCGCCCACAAAATCCCGCGTTGCGACGCGTCGGTCTTGTTCAGCGGCAGAATCTGAAACTGACCTTTCTTGAAAGCGCCGGAAAGTGTTTCGGCTGATTTACGCGTGAACTGCGAGACTTCCGCGCGACCCGTCGCCTGCACGATGCTGACGACATAATTCGTCTGGTCGCCCGCCAAATTATCCGACCAGAACGAGCGAATCGGGGCAGACTTGAAATATATTTCGGGCTCGAGCTGACCGCTGGCATTCTGGAGGCGAATCCGAAACGGATTGGGGTTATCAAAATCCACGAGGATCAAATCCTGCTTGCCGTCGCCGTCCACATCCGCGATGGCGATGGCTTTGGGCGTGCCGGAATAAGCCAGCTTCTGCGGCTCGGCCAGCGAACCGTCTTTTTGCTGCGCGACGAAATAAACCGAGCCCCCATCGCCGAGCAAGGCAAGGTCAGTGAGACCATCACCGTTCAGATCACCGGCCACCAAGGCATTCGCGTCCAGTCGGCCATCATCCAGATGCCAACGTTTCGGTTCCGCCCAGCCATTGGTGCCAAGATTGAGGCGCACGATTAAATCTTTCGCATCGCCAAAGAAAATTAGATCGGGGCGGCCATCGTGATTCACATCCACCGTGAGCAGCGCGCTGATCCGTTCGTCGGTGGGCAAGGAATCAATACGGAAACGAGAATCTGGCGGGAGCTCATTCACTTCCAACTTACGAGCGGGTAAATCCAAGCGGTTCGACTTGCCGGTGAGATTGTAGAGCAGGCTTAATTTGGAATGCAGATTATTAGCCACCACGAGGTCATTCAACCCATCGCCATCGAGATCCGCGACATGCAAGCCGGTGATTTGCTGATCCACGGGAAAAACTTCTTTACCGCTAAAACCAAAGAGATTCGTCGTCGTGGCGGCGGTGAGGGAAACGGCGGAAAAAATGG
This sequence comes from uncultured Verrucomicrobia subdivision 3 bacterium, assembly GCA_903911825.1. GTDB lineage: Bacteria > Verrucomicrobiota > Verrucomicrobiia > Limisphaerales > UBA11358 > UBA11358. The sequence continues at coordinate 3,472 of CAIWFB010000111.1, read as the reverse complement.
TGCAGGCGGTCACGGCGACCGGCCAGTTTTTCATGAATTTCAACATGCGCGCAACGTGCCACCAGTCGCGGAAATTGGCGAGTTTATTCGACAACCCAAAGCCATCCGGGAATAAAATTCGCTAGTCTGACACTTTAAGCGATACTGTCCGCCATGGGAAAAACCAAGCCATCCAAAAAGTCCACCGCGAAGCCTACCCTCAAAACGCCTGCCAAGAAACTGGCCAAGGCCGCCACGCCAAAGGCGACACCAGCATTGACCACCGGCCAGCTCTGGCTGGTCGAAGGCAAACATCTGCGTGTGGGTATCGTCGGACCGCTGATGGTGCACTATCGGCTGGGCAAACCAGACGCGCCGAAAACGGTAGCGGAAATCAACAGCAAGGCAGCCATCGAAAAATATCTGAAGCAGAAGAAAGCTAAGTTGCTCGAGGGCTGATTTATTCGCCGATGAAGTGCAGTGCAATCTGGCGGCGGTGCGGCTGCGTGCGATGTTCCCACAGATATATTCCCTGCCACGTTCCAAGCGCCAGCTGACCGGCATGCAGGGGAAGCGAGAGATTCACTGACGTCAGGGCCGTGCGAATGTGTGCGGGCATATCGTCTTCGCCCTCGGCGGTGTGAATGAAAAGCGGGTCTCCATCGCGCACGAGCCGGGCAAAAAAAGCGTCCAGATCGCGGCGCACATCCGGATCGGCATTTTCTTGAATCAACAGCGAAGCCGAGGTGTGCCGCAAATGTAGCGTGAGCAAGCCATCACGAAATTGATTTTCCGCAATCCACTGTTCAACCGCTCCAGTGAATTCAACCAAACCGCGGCGGCGGGTGGCGATGACGAGTTCGTGGAAGGCTTGGCGCATCGACCTTACGGCACGTCCACCGAAGCGCCTTTATCCATGAGCATCTTTTCTAAATCCGGATTGCGCGGCTGACCAGCTTCCAGCGCTTTCTGATAATGCCAACGGGCCAGCTGCGGCAGCGGCGGTTCTTGACTGAGATAAATCACCGCGAGATTGTTGTGCGCCGGCGCGTAGTCAGCTTTGAGCTGAATAGCTTTGCGTAACGCGGTTTCGCCTTGGGCGCGTTGACCTTTGTGGCTCAAGGTCACGCCCAGGTAATTTTGAATTTCCGGGTTGTTCGGATCAATTTGCGCCGCGCGGCTCAAAGCATCCAGCGCCTCGTCATATTTCTCCTGCCGGAATTTCAAGTAGCCAAGGGTGGAAAGATTGTAGGCATCATCAGGACTTTGCGCGACGGCGGCTTTGATGTGCTGCTCCGCCTCATCGAGTTTATTTTGCTGTAATTCAATGGTGGCAAGGTTCGCGAGCGCCAGGCCGTTATTCTGATCCCGTTGGAGAATTTTTTGATAATCCGCTTCCGCCGCATCATATTCGCGTTGGGCGAAGTGGCGCTGGGCCGAAGCCACTAATTCCGTTGAGCCAGCCGGTAATTCTTTGACTGATTTTCTGATCGGCTCCGTGGTATCCGGCTTGGGTGCGGTCTGACGAAACAAAGCCAGTTCCTGACCGCTGAAGGGAATGCTCTTGGCTTCGTTGACGGCCACGCGGGCGCGCAGTGTTTTGATTTCTTCATTCAACGCCGCCAACTGCGCGGCACTTGCACCTTTAGCAGTCTTGGCTTTACCGGCCCGTTCCGCGGCGGCCAGTTTTTGTTCCAAGTCCGTCTTCTGCTCGACTAAATCGCGGATACGACCGTCGTTGTTAGCTTTCCGTAATTTATCCATTTCGGTATTCAACTTAACCACTTTGTTTTCGAGCGCCGATTTTTCCAGCGAAACAATGGTCGTCGCCGAGCGCAGGGCCGCGAGCTCGGCACGCGCCGCTTTCAATTCATTCTGCAACCGGCCCACATCCGGCAAACTCGCTACCGTCGCGTTAAAATCAGTCAACTGCTGCTTCAACTTTTCATTCTGTGCCTTCAACGCCGCCAGAGCGGCTGAATCCGGAACTGCCGCAGACGTGAGTTTTTGTTGCAACTCTAAATTCTCGGCCGACAATTTCTCGGTGCGCGCGCGCTCCGCCGCATATTTCTGCACGTAGGACGCCAGCTCTGTTTTCGCCGCCGTCACCGCATTCGTATCCGTGACAGTCACCACAACTTTTTCCGGGGTTTTGGGGGTCGTAACTTTCAGCAAATCATTCTCCTTCATCAGATCCGCCACCTGCTGCTGGGCGCGCGCTAGTTCACTGGCGGAAATCGCGGCGGGTTGCGCGGCTAACGCCTCCTTCAACTTCGCCTGCAAAGAGCTGTTCTCCGTCTGCGCGGACTGCAACTGTGCCTGCAACTCGTTCAACTGCACCTTCAATTGCGCTGAAGCATCATTCGTGACCACTTCCGCCACGGTTGGTTTTTCCACCGCTTTCAGGGCAGACGAACCTTTCAACGTTACGATTTTCTGCGCCAAATCATTTAAGCGATACGCGATAATGTCGGGGTTCCAAGTCGGAAAGGTCTTTTTGAAACGCTCCAGTTGCCCCTGCGCATCGGTAAACCCAGCCACAGCATCACGCGGCTCACCGGCCGTAGCCAATGCCTCAGCCGTCTGGATCAGGGAATAGATATTGAGATATTTTTCATCCGCCTCCTGCTGCGCCCGCGCAACAGAAATCAAACCCCAAACCACGGTGGCCAGCACCAAAAAGAATTTCATATCCAGAGAATGCCAGAGGAAACGGTTTTGGCAATCCGCCGTGCAAGGAAGACATCTGATGAAAATAAACGCTCAGAACAAAAGCTCAACATATACCACCTTAAGCGGTTAAACAGATCGGCTTCCAGACTGATCCCAACTTATTTAAATCCCGAATCAGTCCCAACAAAAACGGCGACCGGGAAAAATCCCGGTCGCCGCTGGAGTTCTTAGTTATTTCTAGGAACTATTCGCTAAAACTAAGCCGGAAGAACTTTTGGCCCACCGACGGCGGCACTTGGAAAACTGGCGTGTAAGCCCCTGCCGAAGTCCACGGACCAGATAGGTTCGTAGCCTGAAGCAAGGTGCCCAAAGTGGCACCCGGACTCCAAGTAAGCACAATATTGGTGCCAACCGTGCTGATGCCCAAGGCAACCGTGCCCGGAACGTTGAAACTGGAGTTAGAATTGGTCGCAGCGTAGTAAATGGAATATGACTCGTAAGCGGTAAGCGCACGACGCCAAATTGCCAAATCATCAATGTCAGCCGAGCCGGCTTCATTATAAATACCGGTTGTATCCTGACCGATATTGATGGGTCCAGCATTGTTCAAGTTACCGATGCTGGTTGCCAGACGAGAGTCAACCAAACTGCCATCCAAGTAGGTGTAAGCATAGCCCGTGCGGTTGACCGAGTGTAAACGGCGGCTGAAAAGTGCGGCGGGGTCATGTGTGTGACGTGGCGGTTCAAAAGTGCGGCATCTTCATTAACAATGAAGCATGTATCGCAATATGGAAGACTGGGCTGAGATTCGCAAAAAAGT
>CAIWFB010000110.1 GCA_903911825.1 uncultured Verrucomicrobia subdivision 3 bacterium | reverse complement strand
GAAAAAGCGCACGCTGATCATCCGCAGTTTCGTTATCTTACGGTCGCAGTCAACGGCACAGACGACGTGCAGCGTGATTTGCCCGTGGATAAGAAAACGGCGCAACCGGCGCGCTGGGTGGTTTGCACCACGAACACCGCCGGAAATTTTTCCGGCGTGTGCTATTGGTTTGGGCTGGAGTTGCAAAAAGAACTTGGCGTGCCGGTGGGAATCGTGCGCAGCAGCCAGGGCGGGACACCGGTCGAAGCCTGGACCAGCGAATTCGCTTTGGCGGCAAATCTGCCCGGGGAAAAATATCTCGCCGAGTGGAAAGCGAAACGAGCGGACCCGGCGAAGGATCGTGAAAATTTTGATGCGAGAGGGCGAGCCGCCGCTGCAGCTGCCAAGGCACGGGGCAAACCGGCACCTTGGGTTTCGCCGTATCAGGAGCCGGCAACGAGTTCACATCGCCCGGCCAATCTCTACAACGCAATGATTGCGCCGCTGGCACCGTTCGCGTTTCGCGGCGTCATCTGGTATCAGGGGGAGAACAACGCGAATCCGTTTGAGCGTGGTGCTGATTACGCGACCTTGTTCCCCGCCATGATACGCGACTGGCGTTCGCTCTGGAAAAATGACCTGCCGTTTTTCTTCGTGCAACTGCCGAACTATCGCGACTACGGCACCAATAAATTGAACTGGCCGCAATTGCGCGAGTCGCAGCTTGCGGCGCTGAAACTGCCGAAAACAGGAATGGCTGTAGCGATTGATGCAGGCACTCCGACGGACATCCATCCGCCCGACAAGAAACCGGTCGGCCATCGGCTGGCATTGCAGGCGCTGGCGAAAGTTTACGACCGCAAAATCTCCGCTGACGGCCCGCGCTTCAAGCGGATGAAACTCGACGGTGACAAGGCGCGGCTCACTTTCAGCGACGCCGAGGCGGGGATGGTGCTGAAAGATTGCATCGGGAAAAAATCCTTCGCCATGGCTGGAGAAGATAATCGATTTTTTCCGGCCCAAGCGCTGCTTGAAGGCGACACCGTTGTGGTTTGGAGCGATGAAGTGAAAAAGCCGGTGGCGGTGCGTTATTGTTTCATCAACTCGCCGGACGCGGTTTTGTTCGGTAAAAACGGATTGCCGGCGGCACCGTTCCGCACCGACAACTGGCCGCTAATCAACTCGGAGGACGAATGAGAAAAGACGTCGCCAGTTTTGCAGTCGGCGCTTTATTGCTTCTGCTAGCCCGGTTGGCAATAGCGGAAACACCGAAGCTGAATGTTTTGTTTATCGCGGCGGATGATTTGCGCTGCGACCTCGCGTGCTACGGCAATCCCGAAGTGAAAACGCCCAATCTCGACCGGCTGGCGGCGCGCGGTCGATTGTTCACCCGCGCCTATTGCCAGCAGGCACTGTGCAATCCGTCTCGCGCCTCGTTCATGACTGGCCTGCGGCCGGACCACACCGGCGTTTACAATCTGACTGATCATTTTCGAAAAGAGCAACCGGACATCATAACGCTGCCGGAATTGTTCAAGCAGAATGGCTATGAAGCAGTTGGCATCGGTAAGATCTATCACAATTTGAACACCGTTCCCGCTGGTGATCCGGTATCGTGGAGCCGGCCGCAAATCCTTTTTTGGGGTAATCACCGCATGGATCAGCCGCAGGCAACGGGCTACACCAACGTGCCCTTTGACCGCCTGCCACCAACGCAGTGCTATGACGTGTCTGACGAAGCTTATCTCGATGGTCGGATCGCAGCGGCGGCAGTGCAGGCCCTGCGCGAGTTGAAAGACAAACCGTTTTTTCTCGGCGTTGGGTTCTGGAAGCCGCATCTGCCTTACAACGCTCCCAAGAAATACTGGGACCTCTACGATCCCGCGAAGATTCCGCCGCCGTCGCCCGCTGGCTGGCCGCTCGGCGCACCGGAAATCGCCAAGCACGATTCGTCCGAACTCCGGGGTTATTTTGGTGTGTCCAAGCAAGGCAACTTTCCCGCTGCCGACATCGCGCGGCTCCGCCACGGTTATCTGGCCGCCATCAGTTTTGTGGACGCTCAAGTGGGCAAGGTGCTGGACGAGCTCGACCGGCTCGGCTTGGCTGAAAAAACTATCGTGATGCTCGTGGGCGACAACGGCTACGAACTCGGCGAACACACTTTGTTCGGTAAACTTTCAAACTTTGAACTGGACGCCAATGTGCCTCTCCTCATTGCCGTGCCCGGCCAACGCGCGCCGGGAATTTCTACCAGCTCGCTGGCGGAACTAGTGGATCTTTATCCGACGCTGGCCGAGCTTTGCGGAATTAAACCGCCGCGCGCGCTTGATGGCACGAGCCTGCGGCCCATCTTGGAAAACCCGGCGCGCAAGGTCAGCGACTACGCTGTAACCCAGCACCCGCGACCCGTGGATTTCAAAGGCACGGGCATCATGGGCTATTCGCTCCGCACCGAACGCTACCGCTACACCGAGTGGTTGAACTGGCAGACCGGCGAAATCGAGGCGTGCGAGCTTTACGATCATGCGAACGACCCCGATGAAACCGTGAATCGCGCCGGCGAAAAAGATTTCACGGATGAATTGCATCGGCACCAACAATTGCTGGCGGCGGAATTTCAACGGCATCCGCCGCCCTGGCAAAAACACGCTTCATCTGCGGCCCAACACAACCCGCAAACAAATTCCATTTCACCATGAGACGACTGCCATCAACTTTGCTTGGACTGATCTGTGCATTCACGCTGCAATCGTGCGCTGCAAAAAACGTCGCGCTGCGCGAGTTGGAGAAGGTTCCCGGCGTGGTGATTGACCACAGCCCCGCGTCATCAGGCCGCTACCTCGGCTCGCCGAGCCTCGTCATTTTGCCAGATGGCAATTATCTGGCGTCACATGATTTTTTTGGACCGAAAAGCGGCAATACGCAGAGCGGAATCACGGAAATTTTTTGTTCGACGAATCGTGGCACGACTTGGAACAGAGTTGCCGAACTGCATTCCGTGTTTTGGCACAATTTGTTTGTGCATCGCGGCGCGGTTTATCTCATGGGCACCACGAAGGAATACGGCCAAATCATCATCCGCCGCTCCGAGGACGATGGCCGCACTTGGACCGGGCCGGAATCGCCTGCCACTGGCCAGCTCACGTCCAGCGGCCATTGGCACACCGCGCCGGTGCCGGTGGTCGAACATGCGGGGAGAGTCTGGCGCGCTTTTGAGAATGCGGATAATGGCACGGAATGGGGTAGACGCTTTTGCGCCGGCATGTTGTCCGCACCGGCGGATGCAGACCTGCTGAATGCCACGAACTGGACCTTCAGCAATTTTCTGCCGGGCAATCCGCAGTGGCTCGATGGCGATTTTGGCGGGTGGCTTGAAGGCAACGCGGTGGTCACGCCAGCGGGCAAAATCGTTAATATGATTCGGTGCGATGTTCACACGCCGCAAGAACGCGCTGCGGTTGTTGAAATCACCGACGATGGAAAAACAGCAACATTTGATCCGGCCACGGGCTTTGTGGACTTTCTTGGCGGGGCAAAGAAGTTCACGGTTCGTTTTGACCCACTATCAAAGAAATATTGGACGCTGGCGAATGTGGTCGCGGAAAAAGACCGGAGCAATCTGCCTGGTGCAGTCCGGAACACGTTGGCGCTTGCAAGTTCATCCGACTTGATCCATTGGCAATTGTGCCACGAAGTGTTGCACCACGAGCAGCCGGAAAAATTTGGTTTTCAATATGCCGACTGGCAATTTGACGGAGAAGATATCATCGCCGTTTGTCGGACCGCTTTTGACGACCAAACCGGTGGCGCTCACAACTATCATGACGCAAATTTCATAACCTTTCACCGATTCGAAAATTTCCGCCGATTTGCCCCTGTCAACAAAGCAGGTGTGGAGAGATCGGCATCGGCTGTCGTTCCGCTTTGGCGTGATGGCCCGGTTGAATCGAAAAACCTGTTGTTACCAGAACAGATTGAAGATCGGGGCCAGCCCGAGTTTCCGGATCGTCGGCATCGCAATATAACCAATCCTGAAATCGAATTTTTTCGAGCGGAAAAACCAAATGGTAGTGGCGTGATAATCATGCCGGGAGGCGGATATTGGTATGTGGTCATCGACAAGGAAGGTCGCAATGTGGCGCGATGGTTCAATTCGATCGGCGTCAACGCCTTCGTGTTAAAATATCGCTTGCCGAACACAACCACGAACCGGTTTGGATCCGAAATCCCGCTGCAAGATGCGCAACGCGCCCTCCGTCTGGTGCGCAGCCGGGCAAATGAGTTCGGCGTTCAGCCAGATCGCATCGGAGCTATCGGCTTCAGCGCGGGCGGACATCTGGCCTCCACGCTCGGCACGCACTTTGACGCCGGGGATTCAACGGCGACTGATTTTGTGGACCGCGTAAGCTGCCGCCCGGATTTTTTGATGCTGGGTTATCCTGTCATCTCGATGGACGAAACGATCACGCACGGTGGATCCCGCAACGAGTTACTCGGCAAAAATCCATCCGTAGACTTGATTCGCCGTTTCTCGAATGAGTTACAGGTTGTGACCAATATGCCGCCGGTATTTTTATTTTCCGCAACCGATGATACAACGGTGAAAGTGGATAACAGCCTGCGGTTTTATGCAGCCGCCCGCGCGGCTGGAGTTCCCGCCGAGCTGCATCTTTACGAACAAGGCGGGCACGGATTCGGTATCCGCGCCAATATTCGTGCTGGCACAAACTGGACAATCATTTGTGAATCATGGCTGCGCTCGCATGGTTGGTTGAAAGCAAAATCACCTTCTTGATCCAGATGAAATCACGACCGAGCCTCCCGAATCAAATAGATGTCGAATTCAAACCGGCATAATTCACCCGACTGTTATGCCTGGGTTCTGGTTGGCCTGCTCTGGCCGGTCGTAATGCTCAATTACCTGGATCGGCAGATGGTTTCCACCATTCGCGCCTCCATTCGCGCCGATATACCTAGCATAGCGAATGATCAGGACTTCGGCATTATGATGGCCGTGTTCATGTGGGTCTATGCGTTCTTGAGTCCGGTGGGTGGATTCATTGCGGATAAATTCAACCGCCGTTGGACGATCATTAGCAGTTTGTTTGTCTGGTCAGCGGTGACCTGGGCGACGGGCCACGCGACGACTTACCCGCAACTGATTTTCTTTCGGGCATTGATGGGCATAAGCGAGGCGTTCTATATTCCGGCGGCACTGGCGCTCATTGCGGATTTTCACACGGGGGGCACGCGGGCCAAAGCCATTGGCATTCATCAAAGCGGAATCTACGTCGGTCTCGCGCTTGGTGGGTTAGGCGGTTATATCGCGCAGACCAGTTCGTGGCGTAATTGCTTCACCTGGTTTGGCGCGGCTGGGGTAATTTACGCCGTCGTGTTAATGCTTGTG
>CAIWFB010000109.1 GCA_903911825.1 uncultured Verrucomicrobia subdivision 3 bacterium | reverse complement strand
GCCGGGATGTCGCTTCATCAGTTCCCGCGCCGGGCCGATGGTGCAAATGATATCGCCCATGCCCGTGCGGCGGGAGAAGATCACCGGGCGTTTACCGGTCCGCAAAATTACCGGCAAGACCACGCGCAGCACATAGCCCAGCGCCGCCGCCTGCCGCGTGCAGAACGTGGTGAAAGGAGAAACGGTTTTTTTAGCATCGGCCACAGCGCGCAGTGTGCAATGTCCAACTGCGAATGGCAAAAGCGAAACCACCGCGCGTCACTGTCGGGAGCGCGTCGCAAATCATATTTCTGGTAGCAGCCGACGTGAGCTCGGCTCAAATTAACTTTTAACGCGGGGCATAAAATGAGCGGACTCACGTCCGCTGCCACCATCAATGGATCGCTTCGCTAGGTTGAGGGCACTGTCAGTTTACAAAAGCCGTAATCAATCACGCCCGGCGTTGGGCGGCGCGCGGCGGGGATGTAGAAAATCGTCTGCCGTCGGTCAGCCCCGCGCCGCCAGTCCACCACACCCGCATTCAACAGCACGCCGAGGTGCTTGCTGAAATTCACCACCGTGCAGCCCGCCAGTGCCGCGCCTTCGCTGATACTCATTTCGCGTCCATCCGCCAGCAGTTGAATAATGGGCCAACGAAACTCACTGCCCAACGCAAACATCACGGCCACAGGATCGAGCGCGGGCAGGCTGGGAACGGGGTTCGGCACCGGGCTTTGAGGAGGTTTGGGGCTGGCATCGCTCATGATCCCGCAATTTGCCTCAATCCAACGCGGCGGACAAGCCGTTGCGCGAAGAATAGGTTTAGCATTACGCCCGCAATGGGTCGTTGCGCTAAAAAGTTGTTTAGTATCTCGCGTCCACCAAGCCGTTGCGCGAAAAGGAAGTTTAGCATCGCGAGCGCAACTGCCCGTTGCGCGAAGAATTGGTTTAGGAATACGCGTTGGATAGGTCGTTGCGCGAAAAAGTTGTTTAGCATTCCGCGTTGGATGGGTCATGCCGCCAGAGAACTCGCCCGGCTTACGACCGACGAACCCTTCCTTACGGCCCATCAGTTGCACGGGATGGATTTGAGAATTGAAACCAAGGCTGATTCAGCCAAACTAGCGCCCATGTTTAACCGCCTGCTCAAACGCTGGGAGATTTCCGCCAGCACCGGCAGCCATTTTGACGTGCTCGATGGTCTCAGGGGCGTGGCGATTCTGTTGGTGGTTTGCTCGCATGCGCTATACACAAATCCCTCCCAAGGAATCATCCAGAAGTTGGTCAACTACGGATTGATTCAGGGCGGCTGGATGGGGGTGCCCATCTTCTTTGTGCTGTCGGGATTTCTCATTTCGTATCCTTTTTTTCAAAAGCGGGAAAGTGATCCGCAATTCTGGCATCAGCGCGGCTATGCGTGGCGCCGGTTAGGAAAAATCGTCCCGCCCTTTTTTCTCTCCATCATCGTGTTTGTGGCGTTTTACTGGTGGCAGGATGGGGATGCCGGTTATGTGAAATCTGGCCTGATTTGGGCGACTGGCTTGGGCAACTTCGTTCTCACCCAACCGATGTTCAACGAATATTACTGGAGCCTGATTGTGGAAACGCACTTTTACCTTTTGCTGCCGCTTTTGATCTGGCTGTTTCGCGGCTTGAAAGTATCGCAACTCACGCTGGCGCTCTTCCTCGTCTTCTTTTTGGTGCCGCTCATCACCCGTTCTTTGACGTGGCCAGCGGGCGTGACCACGTTTCCTGGTTCCGACCGGGACATGCAGCTGCACCTGAGTCGGTTTCCCAACCAACTGGATTATTTTGGCTGGGGCATTTTGTTTGCCGGGGGCTTCACGGGCCTAAAGCCGGTGTTAGCGCAACTGCGTTCCCTGAGTGTTTTGGGTTATGCTGGCACGTTGCTGTTGGCGGTGGCGATGGTTTTCTGGGGCCTGTGGATGGAGCAATTCGATATTCGCGCGCACCCCGCTCGTTGGTCAGAGGAAATGCGCCACTACCTGCCAGCTTTGGCGGCGTTCCTGATGCTGTTTTTTGTTTTTGATCCCCAAAGCTGGGGCGCGAAGTTGTTGAGTAGTGGTTGGCTGCGCTTCACCGGCCTCATCAGTTTTGAATGGTTCTTATTTCATCCGCCGGTCTGCCACTGGTTTCTGGAACATGGTGGCCACACGCACGGCAACCTCTTGGCTTACGCTTGGAAAACCGTGGTCCCGGTCATCATAACCTTTATTTTTTCCGCGCTGGTCTATCGATATTTCTCGCTACCCATCTTGAACGGTGTTCGTAACCACTTGAATGGCACGGCGAAAGTGTCCGCCTAAGTTGGCGCAGGTGGTTCTGGCTTAGTTAAGAATTCAGATTGCGGGCAGTGCGGGGGTTGGCGTAATTTTACCGAGTTATTAAGTTCCATTAGCCATGACCAACAACCCCGCTGCTGCCATCCGCTTACTGATCACTTACGCGATCTGTATTCCGCTGGCCATGTTGGTGGGCTACCTGTTGTGCAACCCGCTGGATTTCGGCACGCTGGGTTTCTTCGGCCTCATCACGCTGTTGCTGCTTTCACCCATCGTCATCAAATACCACTACCCCTTGCTGATTTTGGCGATGTCGGCTCCGGTGTTCTGCTTTTTTCTCAAGGGCAATCCGCCGCTGTGGCAGGTAGCCACCATGTTGAGCTTGGGCGTCGCGATCGTTGACCGGACGTTGAACAG
>CAIWFB010000108.1 GCA_903911825.1 uncultured Verrucomicrobia subdivision 3 bacterium | reverse complement strand
GGCGAAACCAGCATGGCCTATTACGGAACACCCAAGCAGGTAGCCAGATTCAACGGAAATAGGGCTTATGAATCCGATCTTGGCCGCATGGAAGGACTGGCCTGCGAGTGCTATGGCCTATTGACCAGACAGCAAAAATACGGCGCAAACTATCAAAGTGTTTTCAATATTGTCTGGTATGGAGTTCAACCATTGCCATTTGGCAAAGTTGATTTGACCAAAGCTCCCTCGCTGGCGGAAGGCATCTTCTTCGGAACCTACCGCGAAGGTGTGCCCGGAATGCAGCCGGAACGACTTGGCCCATACGTTTCAACGCTGAATCCGGGTTATGATCCAACGCTGCCGCTGTATCGCCCGTGGCCGATGTTCAACGCCATTCACGATGCGAATTGCAAAGTTCAAAATTCGCCATGGGCAAGAACGCCCGCTCTTGAAGCATCATCTCAACCGAGTGTTTCGACCAATGAAGGCAACGCGATTATCAGTTATGTTTCGGGAAACGGAAATCATCTCGCCGAAGAATTGGGCCGCGCCGGCGTTAAAGCGTCAGTTTTTTCTAACGATTCAAAAACCGACTTTCTTTTGGTTGACGGTTCAAATGAGCCAACTCAAGACTTGGCGGACGCACTAAAAAATGCCGTGAATAAAACATTATCGCATGGCGGAACGGTCTGGGTTTGGAATGTTAAACCGGCTGGCGCGGCAACCTTAAGCAGATTACTCGGCGGGCAAATTTTAGCAGAACCGCGTGTTAGTTCTTCATTCGTCATCAAACAATACGATTCACTGCTCGCCGGACTGGGAAACGCCGAAATGTATTTCTCCGAGGATGATGACTGGCGACAGATGACTTATGGCTTGTCAGGCGAATTTGTCAAAGGCGGGAGCATTCTGTTAGAAGCCTGTTCTGCGGATTGGCGACGGTGGAATTACCAGGGCGAACCAGTCAAAACGGCGGCGCTATACCGTTCGGAAGTGGAAAACACCGCGTCGCGCGCGGCCATCGTTGTGCGTCCGATGAAACAAGGGCGTGTGATTCTTTGCAATCTTGATCCTGAAATCACTTCTGCCAAAAAAGCGGCGGTTATTGGGGGGCTCTTCCGTAATGAAGGGATTCAAATTAGCCAGATTTCCGTGCAACATGGATTCATTGATCTGCAAGGTCGGCTAGTGCGCACTTTGGTTTGCGGGAGCTTTTCTTTTTCCAATTCCGTGGAGGCCTATGACGACAAATTACCAGCGGGTGAAATCAAGGAAGATGTCGGGTTGGCCGGCAAAAAATGGCGGCTTGCTGGTGCAGGAAAAGACGGCGTGTTTGACTTTAAGAGCTTGAAGATGGATGGCTCGAAAGAAAGTGCGTTCGCCTATGTCGCCGTATGGATCAAATCGCCCAAGCCCTTGAACGATCTGCTCTCCGAGCCGAATTTGCCAAAACTTTCCTTTACCTACGGGAGCGATGACGGATGCGAATTGTGGCTCAACGGAAACCTGCTCGCAAAACATGAGCGGCATGGCCCACTAGATCCAAATATGTTTTCACAAAATCCATTGCTGCTAAAGCTGGGCTGGAATCAACTGGTGATCAAAGTCGTCCAGGAAAGCGGTGAGTGGAAATTTGCCGGAACGTTTGGTTGTTCAGATTTGGATTTTTTGCGAAAGCTGGAGTTTGCGTCTGAAAAACCAGACGCGTGATAGCATCATCTGCGGTTAAAAATAACTGAATAATTTATGTCTTTTATGCCAAGTAACTACATCACGAAGTCGCTTTCCCATTTTTTAGTAATTCGACCTCGTATCAAAGATACCTGTGCCGTGGTGGTGGCATTGATATCAATTACTTTTTGCTATTCAGCCCAGAGTGAAACAGTTGCTTCGCTGCGTCCGCCGGCCGTCCCGCTGATTGCGTGCGATCCGTATTTTAGCATTTGGTCGCCGGCGGATAAGTTGACCGATGCGGACACGGTGCATTGGACGGGCAAACCAAACCGGCTGACGAGTCTGGTCCAAATTGACGGCAAGACATTTCGCGTCATGGGCAAAAACCCGACTGGCATGCCCGCGCTGCCGCAGACCGGTCTGGAAGTGACGCCAACAAGAACGATCTACACATTCACGGGCGAAGGCGTCCGGCTCACGCTCACGTTCATGACGCCCGCGTTGCCGGATGATTTGATGATTTATTCCCGGCCGATCACTTATATCACCTATGAATTCATCCGCACCGACAAGGCGGAGCATCAAGTGTCATTTCAATTTTCTGCCAACGGAGAAATCAGCCGAAACACTCCGACGCAGGAACTTGCTCCTTCGATTGCGGGCGAAAATGGTTCTGATTTCAGGTTCAACGTCATTCGCATCGGCACGGCGGCTCAACCGGTGCTGGGCAAGAAGGGTGACGACCTTCGGATAGATTGGGGCTATCTCTACCTCGCGGGTCGCGCAGACCAAGCCACCGCGAGCTATCCGCCTGAATTATCCGCTGATGGCAAGGTGTCATCGTGTCTCGCCAAACTTGATTTTACTCCCTTCAAAGTTTCCGCCAAGCCGGTCTCGCGGATGTTGATGCTCGCTTACGACGATGAGTATTCGATCCAGTATTTCAAAAAAAACCTGCGGCCATATTGGCGGCGCAATGGTGATGATGCCACCACACTCCTAAAAAAATCCGCCGTCGAATACAAGTCGCTCGTGAAGCGTTGCCAGAAGTTTGATGCTGATTTGATGGCGGACCTGCGAAAGACTGGCGGTGAAAAATATGCGCGGCTCAGCGCGCTGGCTTATCGACAGGCGGTGGCTGGCTGCAAACTCGTCGCGGATGAAAACGGCCAGCCGCTCCTGTTCCCCAAGGAAAATACCAGCAATGGTTGCATTGGCACGGTGGACGTCATTTATCCGGTCGCGCCGTTTTGTCTGCTCTTCAGTCCGTCGTTGACCAAGGCGATGTTGGTGCCGCCGCTGGATTACGCTAGTTCGCCTCGCTGGAGATTTCCGTTTGCGCCCCACGATCTCGGCACTTACCCGCTCGCCAACGGGCAGGTTTATGGCGGTTGGGAGCGCACTGAAGATAATCAGATGCCGGTCGAAGAGAGTGCAAACTTGATTATCCTCACCACCGCGCTGGCGGAAGTCGAAGGCAACGCCGATTTTGCCGGAAAATACTGGTCCGTGCTGGAAAAATGGGCGGGCTATCTCAAGTCCAAAGGTTTCGATCCGGAACGGCAGCTTTGCACCGACGACTTTGCCGGACACCTAGCGCATAACGTTAATTTATCGGCCAAAGCGATTGTGGCGCTCGGCGCCTACGGCCACTTGTGCGAAATGCGGGGACAAAAAGCCGCTGCTAAAGAGTATGGCGACCTGTCGAAACAATACGCCGCGCGCTGGGTGAAGGAGGCTGACGACGGCGATCATTTCCGGCTGGCGTTCGACCAACCCGGCACCTGGAGCCAGAAGTATAATTTGATCTGGGATCGCGTGTTGGGCTTGAATCTTTTTTCGGCGGACGTGCTGCGCAAAGACATGAATTACTATTTCAAGGAGGTGGATAAATTCGGTTTGGCGCTGGATAACCGCAAGCCCTACGCGGAATTGCCGTGGTCCTTCTGGACGGCATCGCTCACCGGTAACCGTGCCGACTTCGATAAATTGCTCGACCCGATTTACGATTACGCAAACCAAACGCCAAGCCGCCGGCCGTTTCCAGATTTTTATTGGACACGCGAAGCGAAGGAAGTCGCCTTTCATGCGCGACCGGTCATCGGCGGCATTTTTATTTGCCCGGTGCTGGATCGGACGATGTGGCACAAATGGTCGAATCGTGATGTGACCAAGGCCGACGGTTGGGCGCCCTTGCCGCAACCGCCAAAAATCACTGTGGTAGTGCCGGCGGCAGACACCGCACCGGCAATCTGGAATTACACTATGACGAATCCCGCCGCTGATTGGTTTATGCCAGCCTTTGACGCGACGCAGTGGCCGCAGGGTAAGTCGGGGTTTGGCAGCGCTGGCACGCCCGGCGCAATCATCGGCACGATTTGGAACACTGATGACATCTGGCTGCGTCGTGAAATCGAGTTTCCTGCCGGCGAATTTTCCCATTTGCAAGCGTGGCTGCATCACGACGAAGATGCCGAGGTTTACATCAATGGCGTGCTGGCGGTTAAAAAAAGCGGCTGGATCAGGGAGTATGCGGCATTGCCGTTGACGGAGGCTGGCCGAGAGGCCCTCAAGCCGGGCCGGAATATAATCGCTGTTCACTGCCATCAGGCGACAGGCGGACAATATATTGACGTGGGTTTTATTGAGGTCAAACCAGCGGCGCCTAAATAATGAAAACTAGCTCGCCCACAATAGCCTAGTTCATGGGGCCCAATCACAATCAAAAAAACATTTTGCTCGCAGCTTGCGTGCTACTGATGGATTCTCGTGCGGGATGATGTCAGATAGTCGTGGGTTGCGAGCTTTTGTATTTTGTGCCCGATGCTGGCACGTCCGTTGGCAAAACAAACTCGAATTCCAATACGCCGCGCCGCGCCATAGTATTGCTCAATTAACTGGATTCACAGCACCTGGGTTCATTTAACGTGAACAGCACTCCCCGCGCGAAGTCCTAAAGGCAAAGGCCCCGGAGCCGGGCGGCGGGTCAAGGTGGAGGCCGAGGGCATACCGAGGCACTACCTTGACGCGACGACCGGCGACCTACCATGGAAATCGGATTCGCGCGCGTCCTGATTGGCGCGGCTGGGCCACAAAACGGAATGACTATGGATGAAAAAGTGAAACGTGGATTTCCTTTCGTCAGCGATATTTGAAGGCAAGGACCACGCTGCCGACAAAACCAATCACGATACCGACGGCAATCAATCCGAGCAATGCCAGCCAGTCCCGTCGGATTTGCAGTCCGGCGATTCGGCCATCCAAGTCCTCGCAGGTTTTCTGAAACTTTTCGCCGGCGGTTTTCAGGTCGTTCTTGACGCGATGATGCGCGGAAACCCCGTCGTCCAGATGCCTTCTGATGTCCATGGCGGCGGCCCCGATTTCCTTCAACTGACTGCGCAACGAACCGGAAGCTTGATTCAAAGACTCGGTGTGAACCTTGACAATGTTGTCTAATTCTCCGGTTTGCTCCTCACCGACCGCCGAAAGATTGGCAATGAGCTCGGCGGTCTGCCGCCGGTATTCGGCCAGATGCACTTCAATCAGTTTGCGGGATTCATTGACCGCCTGCGGCACGAGCGCCGCTGCGCGCCATTGCGCCCGCGTCAGCATCACCAGTTGGACGGGAAATCCATCTTCATCCCCATCGCACCATTCGGCCAAAATCTTCCGCATCCGTTTGGCTTCGTCGGCAGAAAGCCCTTTGCACAATAAATCAAAATCTGTGTCCTCCATGATTATTCTCCGAAGTTCAATTGCGGCTGCGGTTCGGCTTTTGCCTTCTCCTTGGCCGGCGCGGATTTTTCCTTTGGAACAAATTCCGTCGGCAACAACAAATCCGCAATCGCGTCATATTGCCGAAATAATTTCTGCATCGCCCATTGGATTTCCCCGGCCAG
>CAIWFB010000107.1 GCA_903911825.1 uncultured Verrucomicrobia subdivision 3 bacterium | reverse complement strand
AGCCGCCGAAAAATAGCGTCACCATCATCGCGGAGGAGGACACCATGTTGGAATATTCCGCGAGGAAGAAGAGCGCGAATTTCATCGAGCCGTATTCGGTGTGATAGCCACCGACGAGTTCCGTTTCCGCTTCCGGCAAATCAAACGGGGTGCGGTTCGTTTCCGCGAATGAGGCGACCATGAAAATGATGAAGGAGATCGGCGAATACAAAACCAACCAACCGTGGCTCGCTTGCCAGCCGATGATTTGGCTCAAGTTCAGATTGCCCACGATGAGCAACACCGGGATGACCGACATGCCCATCGAAATTTCATACGAAATCATCTGGGCACTGGAGCGAATGCCGCCGAACATCGGGTATTTGGAATTCGCCGCGTAGCCCGCCAGCACAATGCCGTAAACGCCCATCGAGACGATGCCGAACGTGTAGAGGATGCCAACGTTCAAGTCTGCGATGACCATTTTCTGGTCACCCATTGTCGAGCCGAAAGGAATCACCGCGACCGTCAACATTGCCGGAATCACGGCAATAGCCGGAGCGAGGAAGAAGTAAATTTTCTTCACACCAGCGGGCGTGAAATCTTCCTTGACCAAAAATTTCAAGCCGTCGGCCAGCGGCTGGAAAATCCCCAAGCGCGTCAGAAACGGACCGAGGATGGGCACATACTTCATGAACGGCGGGGCGGTGCGATTCGGGCCGACGCGATCTTGAATCCACGCGGAAATCTTGCGCTCAGCCAGCACGGAATACGCGACGAGGCCTTGCACCACGCCCACGACAACGGCGATCTTAACCAAGCTGAAGATGATAAATTTCCAGTCCATTTTAGATTTGCACCGTTACGCCGGTGTCGCCGAGAGCCTGCCACGTCAGCCCGCTGAACGCGGAAACTTCGGTAGCCATTTGATTGAACAGACCTTCGATGGTCACAAAGCCGTTCTGACCGGTGACATTGTGAACGAGGTCATGCAAAAATTCCCATTCAGAACGGGCGTCGCCGGGGGCTTCCACGGCTTTCATGAATTTCTGGACGCGGCCTTTGGTGTTGGTGAACGTGCCGCGCTTTTCCGCATGCGCGCAGCCGGGCAAAACGTAATGCGCGAGCTTAGTCGTCGCGTTGGGCAAAAGGTCGCTGACGATCAGCGTGTCCAATTTGCCAAGCAACTCCGCGCCGAGGCCATGCTTCGTGACGTCTTCACCAAAAACGACGAGCGTCTTGATTTTGCCACTGGAAATACCATTCGAAATCTGCGGTATGTTGCTGCCGATTTCCGTGAAGCAAATTCCCGTAAGGCGAGCACCGTTCGTGTTCGGATTTTTGTCCGCACTGACGAGTAATTTATCCGCTTCGCCTTCGCGCGCAACGGAATCGCTGATCGCGCCGAGTTTGGCTTTCAATTTGGAAATCAGCCAAAGCTCTTCATTCGTCTGCCGCGCTGAAGCGACAATGGCGACGGAACCTGCCGGAACATTTTTCAGCTTGTCAGAAATTTCGTTGAGCGCTGCCGTCCAAGTGGCTTTTTGACCGCGCACCAAAACGTCTTTCAAACGATCCGCACGACCAATCCATTGGTAGTTCAAACGACCGGCGTCGCACATCCACGAACCGTTGACGGCGTCATTGTCGCGCGGCGTGTAGCGCTGGATTTTTTCTTCACGCGAACCGATGACGGCATTGCAACCAGTGCCGCAACTGGTGCAGAGACTCTTAGTCTCTTTGAGGAACCAAACGCGCATCTTGAAACGGAAATCTTTTGACGTGAGCGCGCCGACAGGGCAGATGTCCACGGTGTTCAACGTGTAATTGTTGTCGAACGGCATGCCGGGAAACGTGGCAATCGTATT
>CAIWFB010000106.1 GCA_903911825.1 uncultured Verrucomicrobia subdivision 3 bacterium | reverse complement strand
TTGTCGCACCAATACATTGACCAGCTTTCCGAACCGATCCGGCAGGCCGTGTTCGGAAACGTGGGCACGCTGATTGCATTTCGCATTGGCTACACCGATGCGGAAGTGATGACCAAGGAGTTTGGCAAAACTATTCCGGCGATAGCATTGGCCGACTTGAACCAGTATGAAGCCGTGGTGAAATTGCTGGTCAGCGGCACCAACCGCGAACCGTTCCGGGCGAAGATGCTGCCACCGCTGGAAAACCGCGTTGGTCGGCGGGACAAACTCATTGCGTTGTCGCGCGAGCGGTTTGCCATGCCGCGCAAAAAAATTGAGGCGAAATTACGGCGCTGGATGGTGCCGTGTGGTGAAAAAACTTGAATTGTCTGGTAAATGTCCTGAAGGCATTGCGACGTGACGAGGGGAAAGTCCGGTAAAATTATCTGAATGGTTTTATTTGTGAATGGCAGATTTGCCACGCCACTTTCCAGTCAGTAGAAATATCTCATAAAAAACGAGCCACTCCGCCGTCCACGGAATGATGGTCTGGTGCAAGTGCCAATGTTTTTGCCACGGGTGCTCGCGCCAATCGTAGAGGCACAGCGTGTCGTTTTGAAACATGTGCGCGTCCTTAGTAAATACGATCTTTGGGTCAATCACTCGCACTTCGGGCGAGTCCCAAGGTGAATACCGAATTTCGACGCGGTAGCTGCGACTCTGTTCGGTCGGCTGAATCCGACCACGGCACGTTAGTTCAAGACCGCTGATGCGCGAGTGCAGAAACGGGAACTTTTCTCGAATCAGAACCTGCTCGGCTACAACCTTTCGATACTTGTCAGCTTTGTCAGTCGGAATCATCACCAAAAAATTTGTGCGCCAGATTCGGCACGCCCGCACCAACCAGCGCGGGGACAATCACGCCAGCGCTGTTGGTCGAGGCCAGGCCCGCGTTCACGAGCGCTGCCTTGCTGAACAAAGCGTGAGCCTTGGCGGAATCCTTGTCGTAAGCCTCGAAGAAACCTTCGCTTTGGAATACCCAATCCCACGCCTCACGCGCTTGCTGTTTTGTGCAATCCGAACGATGAAGGACCAGCAACTTGTCGAGTGCTTCACCTACACGAGTGCGCAACTCGACCATGTTCGCGTCGTTCGTGGATTTGGTCAGCTTGTCCTTGGGCGTTTTGGTCTGTGCGCGGTTCTCGACCTCCAAGCTCGCCGCCAGTCGGGTCTTGAGTTTTGAAAGCAGCCAGTAGAACGCCTCGTCGTCTCGCTCGTAGTAGCTGGGGGCGCACTCCTCGACCAGCATCGTCAACTTGAGGCCGTTCGGCATGTCCCAATCTTCGCCGCGACTCCGGGCAAACCGCTTCATCAGGCGAATCATCACGCGCAGTTGCGAGCCTGCTCCGTCCCGCTGTTCGTTTAACGCTTCAACCCGGTCAATGAACCAACGATTGATTTGCGTCGGATCAGACGCAGCGAAGCCCGCCGCGCCGGCCAGTTCCTGCCGCTCCTGGTCGGTGTCGGCGTCGAGCTTCCGGTAGCACGGAATATCAACGTGATGCCCTTCCGCGTAGAAGACGCGCACGCAGTTGTTGTGAATCTCCGGTTGTTTATTGAAGTTCGGGTCTTTGACCGCGTCGCGCACCATTTCCTGCGTCTCGCGAGCGGTAAACGCCGTGCCGTCCTTCTTCTTCAAGTCGTCCCTGTGAAACCACACACCATCATCAATGTCGTAGGCATTGTTTTCCTCCTGCACCGTCGTGCCGATGGCCATTGAACCCTGTGGAATAAAATGGTCGTCGTTGAGGCGGATACCGTCGGGACGATTCCGCTTGAGGCGGGTGCGGTTCGCTTCGCGCTGATCGCGCAGCTTGTCCTTCACCGCCTGCGGCAGATTTACGCAGTCAGCTTCGTAAGCTTGGATTTGTTCGTTGTAGTCAAACATGGCTGTCTCCTTGGGTTGCGGGCTTGTTGGCGAGTTGGTTTGCATATGCCATCCAGTCCACCGCCGGGACTGTGGCGAGTGATTGCAGCTTCGAAAGCAGGCGGAACGCGAAATGTGCCAACGCGTTCTCTGGTGGTCCGAACGTGTATGCGCCCGGGCCTGCAAATGTGTCAAAGCTCGCGCCGGTCGCCGCAAAACCACAATCAATCGTCGATTCCTTCGGCAGCTTTTCGTGAATCTCCCTGAACGACTCCCCAAACCCATCTTTCCAATCTACCTCGATGGCGAGGATACCAGCCACGATGTCGAAGTGCTGCTTCGCCGCAATCTTCCCGCTCGCGGTGTAAATATCGACCGAGGTCCGCTTGAGTTTTCGCACCGATGCTGCCTTTTCCGCCGCATATTCGATGTAGCCTTTGTCAATTTTCGGTTTGCACTCGAACACCGCATACACGGCCTCGGCGGGGACGTATCGGTGCTTGTCGTTGTCCAACAGGGTCGGCGTGTATTGCCGGTCGAACACCACCACGTCAATGGACTGACTCACGTTCCCATCGCTGTCGAGCACGATGGCTTTTTCCACGGTGTAGCGGTTGGGCAAATACTTGCGTAGAAAATCAATGAAGTGCTGCTCGTTGACTTCACCCCGGTCGCCAACGTGGGTGATACGTCGCGAAGATTTCAGCTTTGGAACGAGGCACTCCTGTTCTGTTGCGAACGCTTCGCGCAGGAAGCTGATGTTTTTGGGTGTGCTTGTGGTATTATTCATAAACACTTTTGCCTGCAACTTCCTGCATTTCATGGCGGGCGATGCCGCGACCTGACTTCTTGTCTTTGTTTTCCATACTATTTACCTTTCAGATAGTTAACGAATGCTTGTGACAGTCGCCGACACTGCGAGGAGATTTCTTGCTGTCACAGGCTTCCGTTATCAATTTGGAATGGAAGCTGTGTCTCTTGACATTACCCAAGAATCCGATGCCGGCTTGATGCTCCTGATGGGTGCAGCAGGTGAATCATCGCCAGCAGACCAGGCTCTCGCGCGTGATGCCCTCCGCGTGCTACACGGTCGTCACTACGGCTATCTACTTGGAGTTCTTGAGAGTTTTGCTGAGAACGTCGGGACTGTTGTCATTGACCCAAAAGAATTTGCCCTGAGAACTTTTAAGAAGGCGTTCCAAGTTGCCAACGAGTTCCGTGATATGAGCGATGGCGACTCAGCCAAAGCTGAAAGGCAAGTAAAAGCGTGGCTTGGTAAAATAGCTAGCAACCTAGCTCGCGATGAATTGGATCGTGTCAGTAGGCGTGAAAAACACGTTCAGTTTTGCGTCTTGGATGACACGCATGATATTTCTGACGCTCCGTTAGAGGTTGAAGATGCTACCCCAACAGAACCGGAAGCGCTCGCTGCACTTCGAGACAATCTGGCAATGCTCAAGCCGGAAGAACGTGACATCCTGATGACATACGGCTTGTTTGGTATTCCGACGAAGAATGGGCGAGAGCTTCCAAATGATGTTCGGGAAGCTCTGGAAGAGCGCACCGGTTATGAACGAAGCAACATTCGCCAAAAGTGGCATCGGCTTTCGCAGCGATTAAAAGCCGAACTCGAACCTACACTCAAAAATCAAAAAACTCCTCACCATGCCAAACGAAACTCCAATGCATTCAGCTGACGAAATGACGCCGGCCTTGCGGAAGGCACTCGTTGAAAGCGGCGCAATCATTCCGACAACGCCAGAGGAAGTCGAACTGGCCGAATCCCACCTGACGCGCGGCGTGACGCGCCAAGAAGTGGAAGCCGCGTTCGCAAAACTTGAAGCATCTTTGGACGACATCAAACCAGCTCCACCGTTCATGCGGCTGGACGCATGCGTTATGCTATCAACTGAAGAGTTGGCGCTGGCGGCTCGGAATGGAAAGCCGTTAGATGCTGAAACGATGGCAAAAATCGAAGACAGTGTTTCTCGCGTAATGCGAAATCCACGGAAATAGTGAAACCCAAACTCCAAACCTCACGCGAAGTCGAAATTTTGGAACTAAGCGAAGACGTCGCAAATGAGGACTGCGACTCCGGTCGTGTTTGCCCCACTCGTATCTGTGGCACAAAGGAAATCAGGCTGGTTTACGATAACTACGGTAATGGAAAATTCGACGGCATGCTTGTTTGCCGTGATCGCAATTGGATTATCCTCTGCAACTGCGATAATGGTAACACGCCGGGTTCTACCCGAGAACGTTTCACTATCGCTCATGAACTTGGTCACTATCATATTCCTGAACACAGGCGTCAGTTAATTTCTGGGGGCCGTCCGCACGGATCTCACGCGGGTGCATTCGATGGAGCCGAAAGTATTGAAGAACTTGAAGCCGATACATTCGCAGCAAATCTGCTTATGCCGCCGGCGAGATTTGTGCCGCGCCTCCGTTCTCTAAAGCAACCGCCCCTGCAATCTGCCGTCTCTCTTCGGAAAGAATTCGACGCGTCGTTGGAAAGCACCGCGATCCAAACCATGCGCCACGACAGCCGGGTTATTGCCGTAGCAAAATGGGACGCAGATGCGCTGGCGTGGCATCGAATCTCCGAACCGTTCTTTCGAGAGACCGGCTATCGGCAATTTAAGTTTCGCCAGCAAAGCCAGCTTCAACATGATTGCGCCACAGCGGTAGCACTGGCCGACTCTAAATCGCAATTTGATTCCACAATCCATGAAACAGTGGCCACGGCTGCCTACTGTTTTGGCTATGTTGCTGCTGGTGGCAAGCGGGACATCCTCCTCCGTGAGGAAGCGGTGCGAAACGGTCGCTTCGGCGTGGTATCCATGTTTTCGATTCTCAATGAAGTAGAAGCGAAGCGACGCTAGAAAATTGTAAACACTTGCCACAAATAGCAAATCCCCGCGTCGTTCAATCTGATGTTTTTTCCTTCATTCTGGCAGGATGTCTCGACTGCCGCGTTTCCAGCGCATCGCCAGCGTTGCGCCCATCCGGTTGACTGAGCGCGATCACGAAATCATCCGGCTCATCCACCGTCATCGGTTTTTGCGTTCCCACCAGATCATCGCTTTGATTGGCGGCAGCGCACAGAATTTATCTCGCCGGTTGCAATGGCTGTTTCATCACGGCTACTTGGAACGTCCGCGCGCCCAGCTTCAATACTACGAACGCACAGGTTCCCAAACCATCGCCTACGGTTTAGGAAATAAAAGCGGTTC
>CAIWFB010000105.1 GCA_903911825.1 uncultured Verrucomicrobia subdivision 3 bacterium | reverse complement strand
TCCTGCCAACACTTTTTTGCGAATCTCAGCCCAGTCTTCCATATTGCGATACATGCTTCATTGTTAATGAAGATGCCGCACTTTTGAACCGCCACGTCACACACATGACCCCGCCGCACTTTTCAGCCGCCGTTTACAGCATGGAACTTGCGGAAAAAATCCTTGCTGATTTGGGATAGCCAAACGCAGGGCACCGCGACTTTCACCGGGAACAAATTATTGCCGGGAGGCGACCTGAATAACGACAACATGATCAACTTCCTAGACTACTCCGTCCTCGGCCTAAACTTCTACACCTACAACGCCGGAGCGGATGTGAACGGAGATGGCGGCGTGGATTACTACGATTATTTCAGCCTCTACCTGAATTGGCTCACCGGTGGTGATCCGGAATAACCCCCTCAACCAATGCACCCATAGATAAATATAACCTTGTTCGCGGATGTGTCCCAGCCGCTCTTTTTGGGGCTGGTGATTTGCGCTGGCTATGTTCGCCAACGGCGCGCGGCCCCTAGCGCCCGCTGATCAGAGCCAGCTTTTCAGTTGCTCGCGCAAAACGTGGCGGGCGCGATAAAGCCTTGATTCCACCGCCTTAGGCGTAGCTTCTAAAATTGCCGCCGCTTCGGCCACGCTGCATTCTTCCCATTCGCAGAGCACAATGGCTTCTCGCAAATCTTCGGGCAACGCTTGCACCGCCACGCGCACGGCAACCGCGCGTTCGCTGGCGAGAGCGGTTTCGTTAGGAGCGAGCGCGGCGGAGGGTAGCGTGCTGCCGAGCGTTTGTTCGGTGACAGGATTTTCCACATCGAGCGAAAGCTGCGGATGCCGCACCCGCCAGCGATGATGATTGCGCGCCAGATTCGCGGCGATGGTGAAGAGCCAAGTGGAAAACTTTTGTTCCACACGAAAACTTTTTGCCGATTTGAAAACGCGGACGAAGGTTTCCTGCGCGAGATCGTTAGCATCCTCTTCATTGCCCACCATACGACAGAGAAAATGGAAAACGGTCGCTGCGTGACGCGCCATCAAATCGTTGAGCACCGCATCTTGGCCCGCTTGCAAGCGCAGCATGTCAGCCCGGTCTTGCGCCTCAGGCGGGAGCGCGGCGTCAGTGGTGATGCTCATGGCCGGTGTCGCCCGACATGGATTGCTCGGTTTGTTCGTGGGCGCCGAGCGTGAGCCGTTGCATCTCGACGAGATAACGTTGCCCCTGCGCGGGCGGCATGGTCTGACTGACGGTGATAAAATACTGGAGCATCTGGGCCTGACATTGCGCACGAAGCGCCGCGACTTCGTTCAACTTGGCTTGCGCTTCGGCGGTGAGATTGGTGCCGTTGCCTAACACGGTTTCCAGTTCGTGTTTCTTGGCGGCAATTTTCGCGCACATTTCAGCGCACTGAGGCAGATAGCCTTCGTGCAACGTGCGGATGCGGGCCATTTCCACCTCGCTCAAATGAAATTCGGTGCGCAGCCAATTCAGGTCATCGCTCGGCTGCTCGCAGCACATCAAACTGGTGCGGTGCGCGGCACAAAAAGCGCCAACGAAAATCGCCGTCCCCAGCGCCAGCGCCCCGACTAAAATGATGAGCGAGCGATTCATGTCACGGATGAAAATGAGGGGCGACCGAAGAAACGTAGCGCATTTGAGCGTCGTGACGGGCAGCTTGCACCCCGTCGCGCGCGCCTAATAAAACGCCAGCGACTAGGAGCACGCTAGCAAAGGCAAAGGCCAGCCGAGGCCGCAGCACCAGAGCGGCGAGCGCATCAAGCCAGGATTCCGGTCGCACCGCCAATTCAGTGGCTTCGATACGGTGCCAGACATTTTGCTGAAAGCGCGGCGGTAACGCCGGGCTGATCCGCGCCGGGCGCAACAGTGCGGCCAGGCGGGCGGCGTCAGGCGGGGAAGAGTTTTCTTTCATGCGTTTGGTGGCGACGGAGCATTAACTCCGCCGCCAGTTTAGGATTTCAACGGTGGTTAGCAATCCGTTCATTTTTGGCAAACGTCACTGGTTGGGCATTGCGACAGCGTCATACCGCAGCAACGGGTGCGGGCAGAATTACCCATCTGCGACTGATACTTCGGGCTGCCGATGGCTTGGCATTGGGTCACTAACACGGCTTTTGCCGGTCCCGTGATTTTGACTACTTTGATTTGATTAGCAGCGGCACGCGGTGAAAGCAGCGTTGAACTGGGCGCGTTATAGGCCACCACGGCAACCGGGGCCACGGCATCCGCCGTCTTGACAACTTTGATTTCGTTGGCCGCGGCACGCGGCGACCGAGCGACATCATAGGCGCTGACTTTGAGGGTAATGGCCGTCATCGCTACAGCGGCGAAGGTAAGGAGGAGACTCGTTTTCATATTCTAAACTTTCGGTTTAAGTTCTGCGGAATTGTAGAACTATTGATATCAGGCTTACCCCGAGCAAAGGAAAACCCCGCAGAATATCCGCAAAATATTAACCGAATATTAACCGAAAATTTTTTGCGTGGTTTGCTCGCCACTGGTGTATTCAAGTTAAGCACATTCATCGTGGATGTTGCTAACCAAACAAACAAATCCGATAAAATGCTTATGAAATCACTTAAACGTCTCTGTGTTTTTAGCCTCGCGCTAGCGGCCCTCGCTTTGGCCTCAACCAGTTTTGCCGGCGATAAAACTCCCAAAGCCGACAACCTGACCACCTGCCCTGTCTCCGGTGAAAAACTCGGCGAAATGGGCAAACCGCTCGTCTTCACCTACGAAGATCAAGAGGTGAAACTCTGCTGCAAGAGTTGCAAAAAAGACTTCGACAAAGATCCGGCCAAATACCTCAAGTTGATCCGCGCAGCCGATAAAAAGTAATCGGTAATGGTGCCCGGCAGCTGTGCCCGGCGCGCGGGAAATTTTTTTCCGCGCGCCGGTTTGGTTTGGGTCTGAAATCGGGTTGTTGATTTATGAAGAACATCATTTTTATTTGCTTCCTGCTTGCCGGATTGTTGTGGCTGCCGACGGCCGCGCACAGTGAGGCGGCTAAGCAGCTTTATACTTGCGGCATGCATCCGCAGGTCATTCAGGATCATCCCGGAAACTGCCCGATTTGCGGCATGAAGCTCACGCCAATTCGTAACGGCGCGGGCAGCGAAAGCGCCAGTGCCAATCCGTCGGCCATCGCGGTAGATGCGGCGACCCAGCAAAATATGAATCTGCGCACGGCGGCAGTCGCGCGCGGGCCGCTGCGCAAAACCATCCGCACTGTGGGGACGGTTGATTACAACGAGACCGCACTCGCCGATGTCTCCACGCGCATCAGGGGCTGGATTGAAAAATTGAACGTAGATGCCACCGGCCAGCTCGTGCATCGCGGAGAACCACTGTTCGAGGTTTCGTCGCCGGACCTTTACCAGCCCCAACAGGATTTCCTGCTGGCGGTCACAAATCGATTCAAAAACTTCAGGAGCATTAAGACGCAATACACCAACGCGGTGCGCAACCTGAAACTTTTGGGTTTCCAGGACAGCCAAATTGCCGAGATTGAGACCAATCACCACGTGCTCAAATCATTTACGGTGCCCGCGCCGATCTCGGGCTTCTTCATCGAAAAGGACGCCGTCGCCGGCCAGATGGTGGACGCGGGCATCAAATTGTATCGCCTCGCCGACCTCGGCATCGTCTGGGTGCTCGCCCAAGTTTATGAACAAGATTTAGCGTTTGTGCAGCTTGGGCAGGAGGCGGTGGTGAAAGTGGCCTCCATGCCGGGCCGCGAGTTTCGCGGACGGGTAACATTTATTTATCCCACCGTGGACGAGAAAACGCGCACGGCCAAGGTGCGACTGGAATTTGAAAATCCCGGCTACTACCTGAAACCGGGCATGTTTGCCTCGGCGCAGATTCAGGCCGAGCTGGAAAGCTCAATCGTGCTGGTGCCGGAATCGGCGGTGCTGCGCAGCGGCGCCAAGAACACGGTATTCGTCGCACTCGACGGCGGCAAGTTCGAGGGGCGTGACGTGGCCTTGGGTGTGGAGGCGGAGAACGCCATGATCCAGGTCACCAGCGGCTTGAGCGCGGGCGAACGCGTCGTGACCTCGGGACAATTTTTACTCGATTCAGAGAGCCAATTGCGAGAGGCCATTGACAAGATGCGCGGCTCGACGGCCACGGTAACGCCGGATATAACCAGCGCAGATTCCACGAATGAAATGACTGTCCACGCGCCCGCCAAGGCGGAAGTAGAAGCGTCCTTTTACGTTTGCCCGATGCCGGAACACGTTTCAATTCTCTACGATCACGCCGGCAAGTGTCCGATCTGCGGCATGACGCTGGTGTCGGTCACGCGCTCGGCGCTGCAAAAAATCCAGCCCGGCGGTAAGGTGCTTTACTACACTTGCCCGATGCCGGAGCACGCGAACGTGCACGAGGAGAAACCGGGTAAATGTCCGATGTGCGCAATGACATTGATTCCCGTAATGGCACAACCGGAAAAACCAGCGAAGCAGCTTTACACCTGCCCGATGCATCCGGAGGTGATTTCCGACAAGCCCGGGAAATGTCCCAAGTGCGAAATGGATCTCGTGCCGGTAAAAAATTCCGCGAAATAAAATTCCATGCTTCAACGCATCATCGATTTTTCGCTCCGCAACAAGTTCCTCGTCGTGCTCGCGAAGCTGACCCTGCTGCTCGGCGGCATTTACGCGGCGCGGCATATTCCGCTCGACGCGATTCCCGATCTCTCGGACACGCAGGTCATCATCTACACGCCGTGGGAAGGCCAGGCGCCGAACATCGTCGAGGATCAGGTCACTTATCCCATCACGACCAAAATGCTTTCCGTGGCGAAGGCGAAAACGGTGCGCGGCTATTCGTTCTACGGCTTCTCGTTCGTGTATGTGATTTTTGAGGACGGCACCGACCCGTATTGGGCACGCAGCCGCGTGCTGGAATACTTGAGCAGTCTTGGCAATCAGTTGCCTAAGGGCGTCACGCCTTCACTCGGCCCGGACGCGACCGGCGTGGGCTGGGCGTTCATGTATTCGCTCAACTCCACGAACCGCGACCTCGCCGAACTGCGCTCCATCCAGGATTGGTATCTGAAATACCAGCTCACCGCCGTGCCTGGCGTGTCGGAAGTCGCAAGCGTCGGCGGTTTCGTGAAGCAGTATCAGGTGACGGTGGATCCGACCAAGCTGCGCGCCTACAACCTCGCGCTGAAAGATGTCAGCACGGCCATCGAGCGCAGCAACGGCGAGGTCGGCGGACGTTCGCTGGAACTGGCGGAGCGCGAATTCATTCTTCGCGTCAAGGGCTACGTCACGAGTCTCGACGATTTGCAAAAAGTTGCCGTCGGCATCGGCGACAAGGGCGTGCCGATTCTGTTGCGCGACGTGGCGACGATCCAGTTCGGGCCCGACATGCGGCGCGGCATCGCCGAGGCGAATGGCGAGGGCGAAACGGTCGGCGGTATCGTGGTCGTGCGCTACGGCGCGAATGCGTATCAAGTGATTCAAGACGTGAAAGCCAGGCTGGCGACGGCGATGAAGGCGTTGCCGGAGGACGTGAAACTCACCGTGAACTACGACCGCTCAGAGTTGATTGACCACGCGGTAAAGACGCTCGAAGAGAAATTGATCGAGGAAAGCATCGTCGTGGCGCTGGTCTGCCTGATCTTCCTGCTGCATTTGCGGAGCGCGCTGGTGGCGATCATCATTTTGCCGGTCGCCGTGTTGATCGCGCTGCTCGTCATGTTCGGTCAGGGCATCAGTTCCAACATCATGTCACTCGGCGGCATCGCCATCGCCATCGGCGCGATGGTGGACGCCGTCATCATCATGATGGAGAACGCCCACAAGCATCTCGAACGCGACCAGGGGAAAAAACCGCACTGGGAAATCATCCGCGACGCGGCGGTGGAAGTGGGGCCGACATTGTTTTACTCGCTGCTCGTGATCACGGTTTCATTTTTGCCGGTGTTCACGTTGCAGGAGCAGGAAGGCCGGCTGTTTAAGCCGCTGGCTTTCACCAAAACGTATTCCATGGCCGCTGCCGCGCTGCTCTCCATCACCCTCGCGCCGGTGCTGATGGGCTGGTTCATCCGGGGCAAAATTCCATCAGAAGAAAAGAACCCGCTCAACAGGCTGCTCATCTGGATTTACAACCCCGTCCTGGATTTCGTGGTGAAATGGCGCTGGGCGGTGATCCTCACTGCCGGCGTCATTATCGTGTGGGTGTTCCTGCCGTGGAATTGGATGGCTTCGCGCGTGTTGCACGAAGGCAAGATTCGCGACGCGGCATTCTCTGTGGGAAAATTATTCCCGTATCAAAACATCGGCTCGGAGTTCATGCCGCCGCTTTACGAGGGCGACTTGCTGTATATGCCGACGACGTTCCCCGGCATCTCTCCGACGAAGGCGCGCGAAATCCTGCAAGTCACCGACCGGCTCATCAAGTCGTTTCCCGAAGTCGCCGAGGTTTTCGGCAAGGCCGGTCGCGCCGAGACCGCCACCGATCCCGCGCCGCTGGACATGATCGAGACGACCATCCGCCTAAAGCCCGAATCCGAATGGCCCGCCGTGGACATCAAGGACGAGGACGGCAAAGTCATCGCGCACCGCCAGCGCACGCCGGACGAACTGACCGATGCGATGAACAACGTCGTGCAAATTCCCGGCCTCAACAATGCGTGGACCATGCCCATCCGCACGCGCATTGACATGCTTTCCACCGGCATCAAGACGCCCGTCGGCATCAAGATCGCGGGCGCGGATCTGGCCACGCTTGAACGCATCGGCACCGAGGTGGAGGCGGTTGTCCGCAAAGTTCCCGGCACGACGAGCGTGTTCGCCGAGCGCGTGATGGGCGGACGCTTCATTGAATTTGAAATTGATCGCGAGGCCATCGCGCGCTACGGCCTCACCCTCGCCGATGTGCAGGACGTTTTGTCCGTCGCGCTCGGCGGGATGCCTTTGACGACGACCGTGGAAGGCTTGCAACGCTACACGATCAACCTGCGTTACGACCGCGACTTCCGCTCCGACCTGCGGGCGCTGCGCGAGGACATCGTGGTGCCCACGCCGACCGGCGCGCAGATTCCGCTCGGCCAGCTCGCGACCGTGAAAGTCGTGGACGGTCCGATGGGCATCAAGAGCGAGGGCGCGGTGCCGAACGCGTGGGTCTATGTGGACATCCGCAACGTGGACGTCGGGACGTATGTGCAGATGGCGATGCGCGCCGTAAATGAGGCGGTGGCGCATGGCGAAATCAAATTGCCCGGCGGCTATAACATTTTCTGGAGCGGCCAATACGAATACATGCTGCACGCGAAGGAGCGGCTCATGATCGTCGTGCCGCTGACACTATTGCTCATTACGCTCATCATTTACCTGAACACCAAATCCGCCATCAAGACGGCCATCGTGATGCTGGCGGTGCCGTTCTCGCTGGTTGGCGCGTTCTGGGCGATTTATCTGTGCGACTACAATCTGAGCGTGGCCGTGTGGGTGGGCATCATCGCGCTCGCCGGCCTGGATGCGGAAACCGGCGTGGTCATGCTGCTCTACCTCGACCTCGCCTATGAGGATTGGAAAAAGAAAGGAGCAATGAATAACGCCACTGATTTGCACGAAGCGATTTATCACGGCGCGGTGAAACGCGTCCGCCCGAAAGCCATGACCGCGTGCGTCATCATCGCCGGCCTCGCACCAATCCTGTGGAGCCACGGTGCTGGGGCGGACGTGATGAAACGCATCGCCACACCGATGGTCGGCGGCGTCATCACCTCGACCATCATGGAACTGGCGGTGTATCCGGCGATATATTTCCTGTGGCGTTCGCGCGGGCTGAAGCCAAAATCTAGTGGGCCAAATGACTGAGCAGTTGCGGTATCAAAGAAAGGCCTTAATTTATTTGCAATGGTCAGGAAATATTTTACCAATGGCAACTTGACCAGCCGTTGGCAATAAAAACGAAACAAACACATAACTAAAATGAAAACCATAATGATCCTCGCGGCGGTGATTGCCACTGGCGCGCTCTTAACTACCGGCTGCGCAACCAGCAAATCCGGTTCGTGCTGTAAGCCGGCAACGACGGCGTGCACCGGCGCGTGCTGCAAAGACGCCGCCGCCTGCGCCAAATGCTGCACGGATGCGGCCGGTTGCGCCAAGTGCTGCCATAAATCCTGAACATTCAAAGGCTAGGCTGTGGCGGGACGGATTCCGCCACGGCCATTGCCATCGGATTTAATTGCTGCATTGAATTAGTTGCAGCCACTGTCGATAGTGCTATGTTGCGCGGTGACGCCTGTCTTTGGCAGGCACTATTAGCCAACTATAATTATCAACTAAATGAAAAACTTACTCGCTCTCGCCGTGGCCGTGGTGGCCGCTGCTCTCTTGTCCACTGGCTGCTGCTCGACCTGCTGCAAAAAAGACGGCGCGACCGCCAAGCCAACCGCCTCCGCTTGCACTAATACCGTGACTGGATTCACGTTCGCCACGTTGGCCTGCACCAACCAATTCGCTGAGTGCACGAATCAGTTCAGTGCGGCTGAATGCACTAATACGCTGACTTCTGATTTACTGGCGTGCCCGGGTGTCTGCACCAATAAATTCGCCGATTGCTGCACAAACAAGTCGAAAATTAATTTCGCCGCTGGCTCTGAAGTTTGCACCAACCAAGTGGTCGGCTTCAAAAGCTAAGTTCGGCTGACCCACAACTTCCGCGCCGCAGTGGCTAATTCCACTGCGGCGTTTTTTG
This sequence comes from uncultured Verrucomicrobia subdivision 3 bacterium, assembly GCA_903911825.1. Taxonomy (GTDB): domain Bacteria; phylum Verrucomicrobiota; class Verrucomicrobiia; order Limisphaerales; family UBA11358; genus UBA11358. Next base: position 6,149 of record CAIWFB010000105.1, on the reverse strand, counting down.
TTGCCCGCAGGTATTCGGGAAATTTTTCGCAGGCTTGTTCCAACACATTTCTCTGCTAACTTCTGCGGCTCTGTGAGCATCGAGCAAGAAATCCAGCGGCGACGCACCTTCGCCATCATTTCGCATCCGGACGCGGGCAAAACCACGTTGACGGAAAAGCTGCTGCTTTACGGCGGCGCCGTGCAACTCGCCGGCTCCGTGACGGCGCGGAAAAATCAGCGCGCCACGACGAGCGACTGGATGGAATTGGAAAAGAAGCGCGGCATCTCCATCAGTTCCACCGTGCTGCAATTTGATTACGACGGCTATCGCCTTAATCTACTCGACACGCCCGGTCACAAAGATTTTTCCGAAGACACTTACCGCGTGTTGACCGCCGTGGACGCGGTGGTGATGGTGATTGATTCCGCCAAAGGCATCGAGCCGCAGACGCGCAAACTCTTCGAGGTTTGCCGCCAGCGCGGCGTGCCGATCTTCACGTTCATGAATAAGTGCGATCGCCCGATGAAAGAACCGCTCGCGCTGCTGGACGAATTGGAAAAAGTTCTGGGCATCGGCGCGTTTCCGGTGAATTGGCCGATCGGCAATGGCGCAGATTTTCAAGGCATCTACGACCGCCAGACGAAAACGATGCACACGTTTGAACGCGTGGTGGGCGGCAAATATCGCGCGCCCGTCGCCGTCGGCGGACTGCACGATCCGGAAGTGCGCGGAAAATTGAGCGAAGCGGATTTCAGCAAAACGGTGGAAGAATTGGAGATGCTCGACATCGCCGGTGAAGCGTTCGACGTAGCTTCCGTGCTGGCGGGTAAGACGACGCCGGTTTTCTTCGGCAGCGGTGTGAATAATTTCGGCGTGCAACTGTTGTTAGATGGCTTTCTCAAGCACGCCCCGGCGCCCAAATCGCGCGTGATGGCGGGCGTAGAAATCGCGCCAGAAAATCCGGCGTTCTCGGGTTTTATTTTCAAGATTCAGGCGAACATGGATCCGCGCCATCGCGACCGCATCGCGTTCATCCGCGTCTGCTCCGGCAAATTCGAGCGCGACATGACGGTGCACCATTCGCGTTCAGAAAAAAAAGTTCGCCTCTCCAGTTCGCATAAACTCTTCGGCAACGAACGCGAAACAGTGGATGAAGCGTATCCGGGCGATGTGATCGGCTTGGTCGGCCACGACAGCTTTGGCATCGGCGACACGCTCACGACTGATCCAAAAATTGCTTACAAAGAAATTCCGCGCTTCACGCCGGAAGCCTTTTCGTTTCTGCACAATCCGAATACGGGGAAATACAAACAGTTCCGCCAAGGTCTAGATCAGTTGCTGCAGGAAGGCGTGATTCAGGCGCTTTACCTACGTAATTCCTCCATCAAGACGCCGCTCCTCGCCGCCGTCGGGCCGTTGCAATTCGAAGTGGTGCAATTCCGCCTCGAAAGCGAATACGGCGCGGAGTCGCGCCTCGAAGCCGCGACGTGGAGCGTGGTGCGCTGGTTTGCGCCGGACATCAAAGAAGAGGCGCTTGATGCCTTGACGCTGCCAACCGGAGCCAAGCTTGCCTACGACATCGGCAAGAATCCGGTCATTCTGTTTCAGAATGAGTGGTCGGCAAATTATTTCAGCGAGACGAATAAGAACACGCCGCTCTCCGCGCTGCCGGTGCAGACGGCAAAAGAGTGAAATCGAAATTCGAACGACGAAATTCGAAACAGCCTCAACGTTTGCCGCCATCAGAGAATTGATTTTCGGCATTCGGATTTTCCAAAAATGTCCGACGCCACCCAACTGCTTCACGCTGCCGCCGGACGACCAATTACTGGCGGTAAATAACGCGCTGGAAAAATTCGCGGCACTGGATGCACGCAAAGTGGAACTGGTGAAGCTGCGTTATTTCGCCGGGATGAATTTTGAAGAAGCGTCGGCAACCTTAGGCATCGCGCGGCTAACGGCGAGGCAATAGTGGGCTTACAGCCGCGCCTGGCTTCGTGGCTCCGTTGCGATGAACAACGTGTCGTGGCAACGAGCTTTGAAGGGCTTTAACGATGGTGTCAAATGGTGGATTTTGCCATTGATTACGGTCTTCCTGCCCTAAACAATTAAGGAATGTAGCAACTAAATAAACACGTGGATTCAATTTCTATCACCCGCTCCCATTCAGAATCAACGGTGAATCAAGCCGGCAACCCACACTATGAGCAAACACGCCTCGCAGCATTCGGCAGCCCGAAAAAATAAAATCCTCCCCAGGGGGCGACGTTTTCGGCGGGCAATCTTCAGCGCGGCCTGGCTGGGATTGCTCCTGGGTTCCGTTGCCATCAGCAACGCCGATGACGAGGCCGGCCATTCCCGTCACGGCACCGCCTTTGACTCCGGCCTGCGCCAGCGGCCGTGGAAAATGGAGGGGATCGGCCACACGCATTTTCCCATCACCACCAAAGTGCCCGAAGTGCAGGAGTGGTTCGATCAGGGCCACACGCTGCTGCACTCCTTCTGGTTTGAGGAAGCCGAGCGCTCGTTCCGCTGGTGTCTAAAGCTCGACCCGGATTGCGCGATGGCTTACTGGGGGCTGGCGCGTTGCGGATCCCCCGGCGACGGGCCGGACTCGAAGCGCTATCTGGACTTCCTCAACGAGGCCATCCGGCGCAAAGACAAATGCAGCCCACGCGAACGACTCTACATCGAAGCGTGGGAAGCCGCGTTCACCGGCGACGCGCTCGCTCTCAACGACAAGGAACGCCAAAGCATTCTGGCCAAACGCTTGCAGCTACTCGTGCTGAAATATCCCGAGGATATCGAAGCCAAGGCGCTCTTCGCGCTCGTATCTTTTGGCGGCGACCATGCTCTGGGCACCGAACTCTTGATCCAGCAGATTCTGGCGAAGGAGCCGGATCATCCGGGCGCGCACCATTACCGCATCCACAACTGGGACGGCGTGGCGCCGGAGCAGGGGCTGCCCAGTTGCCTCCGTTTCAGTTTGATCGTGCCGAACATCGGCCACGCGGATCACATGCCGGGGCACAACTACACTAAGCTGGGATTGTGGCACGAAGCCGCGCGGTCCATGGACACCGCCACGCGGGTGGAACTGCGCTACATGAACCAACAGTTGGCGCTGCCGTTCGAGACCTGGAACTACGCGCACAACCGGAATTATCTTTGCTACATTCAGGAACAGCTCGGCCTGGCGGACGCGTCGTTGCAGGGCGCCCGGGATCTCCTGGCCTCGCCACGCGATCCCGAAAAAAACAAGGACGACAACTATGGCGCCTTTGACCAGGGGATGATGGCACTGGTGCGGGCGCTCCTGAAGTTCGAGCGCTGGGATGACGTGTTGACCACGTCCAATTCCACCGCCATTCCCTGGCGCGATATTCCGAGCGACAAAGATCTGCGCGCCTTCGCCGAGACGCTGGCCTATGTCGGCAAGGGCGATCTCCCCAAAGCGCGCGTCCGCCTGCAGGAATTTAAGACCGGCCTGCGACTGCGGAAGGACACTACGAATGATACCGCGGCCGCGTGGGCGATCGGCATCAAGTCAGCCGAAGGCATTTTACTTTCCGCCGAAGGGAATCTCCTGGACGCCACGCGCCTGCTGACCGACGCGGCCGCGCTGGAGAAAACAGAACGAGATACTGGGACTTACATCAACGATCCGACCGGCATGCCGTGGCCCGTGAACCGCGTGCTTGGCGATGTTTATCTAAATCGCGGCGAGCACCGGTTGGCCGTGGAGGCTTATGAGCGTGCGCTTGTTCAGGAACCGTATGACGCCTTTACGCTGTCCGGGCTGGCGCGGGCGCACTTCGCACTCGGCGAACGCGCCAAAGCAGAAAATGATTACGGCCGCCTGCTCCACGTCTGGTCGGGCGCGAACACGAATCTCCACTGGATGACGCAGGTCGCCGCGCTCGGTTTGCAGGCCGCGCCCGTGGCCCCGACGCTGGCGCCGGAACGGCCGTATCGCACGGACACGCTGGCGCACCTGGGCCCGCTCAATTGGGAACCCTATGCCGCGCCGGAATTGGATTGCCTGGATGTGAATCGCGCGCCGGTCCACTTGAAGGATTATCTGGGCAAGAATGTCCTGCTGATCTTCTACCTGAACGACGAATGTGTGCATTGCATGGAACAGTTGCAGGCGATCAACAAGCACGCCGAGGACTGGATCAACGAGAATACCGTGGTGCTCGGCGTCAGCAGCGTCACCCCGGAAAACAACAAAGAATCGTCCAAACTCAGCAAGCTCGCCGTGCGCCTGCTTTCGGATCACGACCACGAAAACGCACGGCGGTTTGCTTCCTATGACGACTTCGAGGATCTGGAGCTGCACTCCACCATCCTCATTGACACCAAAGGCCGCGTGCATTGGAAGCGCACCGGCGGGGCACCCTTCGCCGACGTGGAATTTCTGCTGCAATCGCTCAAGCGTATGAACGCGGCAACGGCTGCTCAAACGAACAGCGTCGCTTCGCAGAGTGATCCGGAAAAGCCAGCCGGCAAGGCGGCGCAGACGCCCTGACGGCGCATCCATCCACCGTTGCTCGAAGAAGCCTTGTTGGCGTTTAGCCAGCCGACGGCCACGCGGTCGAGACATTCCCGCTGCCGAGTGGGGTAACACGCTGACGCCATCGGGGAAAATCCGGTCATCTTTTTTTAGGATGCGTGGTCGGCAAATTATTTTAGCGAGACGAATAAGCAGTGCCCGCTGTCGTCATTGCCGGTGCAGACGGCGCGGGAATAATTTTTTCCAGTCTTCCGGTCACAACCCTGTCTCCGCCATCAGAATCTCGGTGGCGCAGTGATTGACCCGCAATAAACAGCAAGATTTGCAAAGGGTTTTCGCTTGAGCCATCTGAGTTTTCGCCGATGGATGAAATTGAGCGCCAACTTTCAGCACGTTTATGTGCCGCGACAAATCGATGGTTTCCGCTCCCGTTAAAATCTAAACATTATGAAACTCGGGACAAAAATCATCTCCGCGGCCATCGGGGCGATCGCGATCAGTGTGCTGGTGGGCTTGATCGTGCAACGTCAGGTCATTCGCAGCCAAGGCATTGAGCTCACGCGCAACACGATGCGTGCCGCCGTATTAGAAGCAGAAAATGTCCGCGCTTCGATCTCTGCGTTGAATGATTCGTTCGATAAAACGAAGCTCGTGGCTGAATACAAAAAGACCGGTGACCTGCGGGGTTCGACGCTTTACCAGACGATTCCCGTGGTAGCAGCGTGGCAGGCCATTGCAAAAGTGGCGGAGAAAGAGGGTTTTGAATTTCGGGTGCCCAAGCATCAAGCGCGAAATGAAAAAAATAATCCCACGCCCGAGGAAGAAGAGATTCTCAAAGTCTTGGATAACGGTCAGACCGAAGAATATTTCAAAGTAGATCGCGCCAACAATCAGTTGGTTTATGCCCGCCCCATCAAATTGAGCGCCGATTGCCTGACTTGTCATGGCGATCCAAAAAACAGCCCCAGCGGCGATGGTAAAGACGCAGTAGGGTTTGCGATGGAAAACTGGAAGGTCGGCGAAGTGCACGGGGCCTTTGTGCTAAAGTCGAAATTGGATCGTGTGGATGCCGTGGTCCAAGCGGGTATGGGCACCATGCTCGGTTGGATTGTGCCGATCAGCGTATTGATTGGTATTGGGTTTTATTTTCTGAATCGGTCATTAATCGTGCGCCCACTCAATGGTTCCATCAGCTTCATCGACCTGGCAAGCAAGCAGACTTCCAGCGCCTCTGAGCAAGTTTCTTTGGCCGCGCAATCGTTAGCCGAGGGCGCGAGCGAGCAGGCAGCGTCGCTGGAAGAAACCAGTGCTTCACTGGAACAGATGTCGAGCCTCACGCAACGGAATGCCGAAAGCGCCTCCAAAGCGAAGACGCTCGCCAACCAAACTCGAGTCGCCGCCGATGCCGGAGCCAGCGACGTTGCCGAAATGACGGGCGCAATGGATCAAATCAAAGCCGCGAGCGATAACATCGCGAAGATCATCAAGACGATTGATGAAATCGCTTTTCAAACCAACATTCTCGCCTTGAATGCGGCGGTCGAAGCCGCCCGCGCCGGGGAAGCCGGCATGGGCTTCGCCGTCGTCGCCGATGAAGTCCGCAACCTAGCCCGCCGCAGTGCGACTGCCGCTAAAGAAACCGCCTGAGAGG
>CAIWFB010000104.1 GCA_903911825.1 uncultured Verrucomicrobia subdivision 3 bacterium | reverse complement strand
GCGCCTGCACTTGGAAGCTATAAACCTGTCCAGCGGCCAAGCCGATCACAGTTTTTGTTCCCCACGCGGAAGCGGTTTGGAAAACGGCCGTTGCTGCCAAAGTCCCATCTGCCTGGACATATTTTGAACTGCCGGTTTCTTGGATCGCATAGACCGTTGTAACTGGATTGCCGTCACCCGAGCCAATGGCCACAGCCAAACTAGTCTGAGTTGGCGTGCCGACAGTTGGCGCGGTTGGAACATTAGCGAGCGTGTAGAAACTGGTGTCACTCGCATCCATGGTCGTGCCGACGGAATTCTGAGCATAAGCGCGATAGTAATAAATCTGGTTAGGGTTCAAACCGGCAATCGCGGTCGAGTAAGCGGACACTGTCGTCCCACCTTCGGAAACCTGCGTGTTTGCGGTGGTAACACCGGACGCACTGTTGTAATAGAAACCACGGTCAACGATCACGGCGTTATTGGATGCGGTAACCGTGCCGTTCAAAGTCGCACCAACCGTGGCCAGACTAGAAGCCGCCTGCGTCGTGACGACGGGAGCATTGGCACCAATGCCGGTCGCAGCCACATTCGGGCTGTTGGCGCCTGTGCTCGTGTGGGTGATGTTAGCCGAATAGCCAGTTTGCGCGGACGGATTAAAGCGGATGTAAATGATGGTGCTGGCCACGGAGCCGCCGCTCGGCGTCAAGCTAACTGAACTGCCAAAACCTGAACTAGCTGAAGTGGAAATCTGAAAATTCGCCGGCGCGGTGATGGTGATGTTGGCCGTCAGGTTCACACCCGAAACCGCGTAGGTCTGGTTCGCCGAAGTGCCGTTCACCGCTGTGGGTGAAAAATTGACTGAACTCGGATTGACTGAAATCGTGGGCGTCACAGACGCGCTAGTGGTGCCACTCGTGGTCGGCCCTCCAGCCGTGGCCATGTTGGCGCCGTTTTGGGCGATGGCTTGGAAAGTATAAGCCGTCGCCGGGGCCAGTCCGGTCACCGTCTTGGTGCCCCAAGTTGTGGCCGTTTGATATACTGCGCTTACTCCCAAAGCGCCATTTGCCTGAACATAGTTGCCGCCCGTCGTTTCTTGAATCGCGTAAGCCGTGGTTGAAGGATTGCCGTCGCCGGCGCCCACTGCCACATTCAAGCTGCTGGTCGTCGGACCGTTGACCGTCGGTGCCGTCGGCGTATTGGCTAGTGTCCAGAAATTAAGTTCCGGCGTGGACAAGGTGGTGCCCACCGCGTTGACAGCGTAAGCCACAAAATAATAATGCTGGTTAACGCTCAAGGTTGGGGACAATGTGTAAGCGCCTGCCGTTACCCCCACCGAAGTAAAATTATCATTCGTGGTCACACCCGCGCTGGTCTTGTAGCAAAAACCGCTGTCCGTAACCGTTGCGCTGCCGGCGGAAGTGACATTGCCGTTCAACGTGGCGGTTGTGTTGCCAATGCTGGTGGCAGCCGAAGCCGTCACCGAAGGCGCAATGTTGGCCGTGCCCCGCACCGTGAAGTCATCAATGTGTATGTTACCCGAAGTAGCAGTGCGATTGAATGTGAAACGGAAACGGAGATTGGGTTGACCGGCCGCCCCAACTGGTAAAGTAATCCAAGCCCCTCCATTCACAACCATCCACCCACCATTGGGAGCGACGTCGGTGAATGCAACCGAGTTCCACGTGGTGCCGTCGGCGCTCCAATCAATCGCAACGGGATAAGTATATTTGGTGCTTCGACTGGCTGCGTAGATAAATTGAATATTGTTGTAACCCACGGTGGAAATGACACCGGAAACCATTGCCACGCCGGTGAAGCTAGTCCCGGTGGCGCTGTTATCAGCCAAATTTGCACCGCCGGATGCCGTAATGGGGGTAGAATAACCTGTGGAAGCGGAGCCGGTTGACCCGATGATATTCGCCGAGTTATTTCCCGATGCAGTCCAGCCCGTCGGTAACGTGGCGGTCGTTCCGAAGTTTTGCGAATAAATAGTGCTTTGGGCGAGGCCGGTGATCGCGGACAAGGCCACGACGGCGATGGCGGCAAGGGTTCTAATTAATTTCATTTGAGTTTAGTAAATGGTTGTGGGTTGTTCGATTGAATGGTTTAAGTGACTGGCTATTCACTAGTGAAAGCCCGGGGAAATTATTTTTTATTATTGTGGTCGGTTCTAATTCACGGCACTGTTTTGCCACTGCAATCCCAGTTGATGTCTGGTTCGCCGGGATCTTTGCCGCTCGAATTAACCACGTAGGCGTATTTGAAATAACCTACATGCCCGTCGGAGAAAGCGATGTCCCCGCCATTGCTGTGCCGGGCCGAGAAGCGCGTGGTGTAACCATGCGGCGTGGCTAGATCAATCTGGTTCGCCGCGCTGCCATTGAACGGCGTCTCCGCCGACCCGTTGCGCACATCTGAAAACAGCACGAACGCCGAGGGATGCGCCACCATCTGCGATCTGAGAACCGTGGCACTCTCGTTCGCCAGTGATTTTGAGTTCATCGCGAAGTTGAAGAGTGGCCGCTTGGTCGCATCCAGCCAGCCGTGATTCTGCGGGATGTCTTCTGCGGCGACACCATCAGCCTGTGCCTTGCCGCAGGTGAAAATAGATTTTTTTGTGGCAAATGTCGCGGGATCGCTAACCCAACTGTAAAGCGGCTTATCCGCAACATACGAAGGCAGCGCATTAAACCACACGTCATTGCCGGTGCCGACCAGATGAAATGTGTTAATGTCGCCCCACGTGGGCGTGTCCTGTTGCGGCAGCGAGCTGACCTGATACCGGGGAAAAGGAAAGACTTGGCTGTTATCGTCCACATACATCGTATCCGCCAGACCCCATTGCCTTAAATTATTGTAGCACGCGATTTGTTGAGCCTTAGATTTGGCTTTCGCCAGAGCCGGTAAAAGCATCGCCGCCAAGATGGCGATGATGGCTATCACCACCAGCAGTTCAATCAAAGTGAAACCAAACCGCTTGGATTTTGTTTTGTGAGTCATTATTGCTCGTGGAAACGCATCTCATCCATTTCAGAGAAGGCGCAACCTCGAGCAAGAGAATAGAAATAGATTATGTCGATTCTAAGAGTATCAGGTAACAAACGTGATACTCTTGGATTACAAACCTGTCTTAAAAAAGTTACCTCCCGCGAGAATCGGTATTGCATTTGCCGTCGCAGCGCAAAACAAACAACCTGATTGGCGCATTTAGCCAGTTACCCCTTGACCTGACATTAAACGGACATGTTCAAGGCATGGCGTTAAACTTCACAGGCAACTTGGCCCCCCGACAAATGGCCCCGTTTTTTAAACCGAACACGGTGCTAGAATCGCGTCCGCCATGCCGTGGACGATTTTCTTGTCGGCGGGCACAATCGTCGCCAGCACGCCGCCGAGCGCGGACCGCAAATTGTCACCCTCGCCGCTCACAAAATAATACGGACACAGCCGCGCCCTGCCCTTCATCGGCACCAATTCGTTCTTCGCGAAATCAAACCAGCTTGCGTCCACTTGCGAGGGCTTGTGGAAACGCTGCAACACGCTTGGCGACGTCTCAAAATTCTTCAGCGCCGCATCCACCGCCGCGCTCCAGTCCGCGCCGGATAAATCGCTGCCAAGATAAACGCCGCGCGCGCCCCAGGCATTTTCGGAAAAGCCGGACACCTTCAAAATCAAATCTCGTTCGCGCTGCGACATCGCCTTGAGCTGCGCCCAGTCCGTGAGATTGAGTTCCGGAATGGCCGCGTGCGGCGGCAGCGGCGTCGGATCCACGAGCCAGGTGTAGGGAATGATTTTCTTCAGCCGCGCCAGAAAACCTTCGCCCAGTTCCTGCCGCCAGAAGCTGTGCAGGTTCCGGTTCCACAGCAGCGCGAACAGCATCTTTTCCTCAAACAGCGGCTTCGGCGGCGGCGTCAGGCGGATTTTCTTTTCCGCCGCGAGTTCGAAAATCTGTTTCGCATTGGCAACATTGGGCAAATCGAACAGCTCGAAGAAACGATAAACGGCGGCGCCTTCGGAAAACTGGTTGAAGGTTGAAGGTTGAAGGTTGAAAGTTGCGCCGCCGCGCTGATTTAGCTGTTCGGCCAGCCACGCCATTTCCGGTTTGTAAGTCGCAGCTTCTTCAGAGACGACGAGGTGAACCTGCTTCGCATCGCCAAAAATACTTTCAAAGCCGCGCAGCATTCCGTCCGCGCCGCCAAGCGGGTGGAGAGTTGAGGGTGGAGAGTTGAGGGCAGAATACGTTTTGTTCAACCACCCCGTCAGCCCGATGCCGCCGGGAACCGAATCCAGTTCCGTGACGCTGAAACCATTTTCCATCAGCAAAATGTCCGGCCGGATGACGCGCGGGACGTCGTTTTTGAAAGCGGCGGCACGCTGCAGCTCGATCAATTCTCGCGGCTTGCCCAAGTCCAGCCAGCGCGCGACCCATTCCGGCTGCTTGCCCTCGACGCTCTTGCGGTAAAGCAGATTGGTCGCGCGATAAAACTGCAGCAGCACGCGCCCCAGCGATTCGATTTCCTGCGCCAGATTTTCGCCCAGCGGAAACGGCGCCGGCGAAATCTTCCAGTCCAGTCCGGCAAACAGCCCGCCAGCGGGAATGGCAGCGCGGATGAATCTGGCTTGGTCGGCAGGCGTGTTCACAAAATCAGGACGGCGGCGCGTGGTTTACGGCACTGGCACAGCGTTTAGAATTTTTTTGACGATGGCGTCGCTGGTCACGGATTGCGCCTCGGCTTCGTAAGTCAAAATGATGCGATGCCGCAGCACATCCGGCCCGATGCTTTTCACATCTTCCGGGATCACATAATCGCGGCCCTGCAACAGCGCCCAGGCTTTGGCGGCGATGGTCAGATAAATCGTCGCGCGCGGTGACGCACCGAACTGGATGAAATGTTTCAGTTCAAGTTTGTGTTCGTCCGGCTTGCGTGTGGCGAAAACCAGTTTGACAATGTAGTCGCGGATTTTTTCGTCCACGTGGATTTGGTCCACGATTTTTTGCGTGGCCAGAATTTCGTCGAGGCCGACCACGGGTTTGATGACGGTCTCCGGCGCGGTGAACGCCATGCGATCCAAAATGTGCCGCTCTTCCGCAAACGACGGATAATCCAAAATCACTTTGAACATGAAGCGGTCCACCTGCGCCTCGGGCAAGGGATACGTGCCTTCCTGGTCAATCGGATTTTCCGTGGCCAGCACGAGAAACGGCGACGGCAGCTTCATCGTTTCGCCGCCGAGCGTGACTTGGCGTTCTTGCATCGCTTCGAGCAATGCGCTCTGGACTTTTGCAGGAGCGCGATTTATTTCATCCGCCAAAACAAAGTTCGCAAAAAT
>CAIWFB010000103.1 GCA_903911825.1 uncultured Verrucomicrobia subdivision 3 bacterium | reverse complement strand
TTTTTTGCGAATCTCAGCCCAGTCTTCCATATTGCGATACATGCTTCATTGTTAATGAAGATGCCGCACTTTTGAACCGCCACGTCACACACATGACCCCGCCGCACTTTTCAGCCGCCGTTTACACCCTACCATTGAGAAGCGGATTCACATCCGCTGCCACCAGTTTTTGGTAGGACGGGGTGCGCGGGGGGAAAACACGGCACTGGCAAAGGGGAGCTTGGTTTGTTAGCTTGCGGGTGATGGAAAAATCACGTTTAGATCTCAAAGTTGGCTTGTTCGTGTTTCTCGGACTGGCGCTGCTGGCGGTGTTGCTGGTGCAATTCAGCAAGGGCACCAGTCTGTTTCGCGGCACTTACACGTTGAATCTCCACACGGAAAACGTGGGCGGGCTGAAGCAGCGTTCGGGCGTGCTCCTTTCAGGGGTGCAGGTGGGCGGCGTGGAACGGATTGACCTCGCACCGGATGGCAAGAGTGTGACGGTGGTCTTGAAAATCTATAAGGATGCCCCGATCTACGGCGACGCGCGTTTCGTCATCGAGCAGGCGGGGTTTTTGGGTGATCAATTCGTCTCGGTGATCCCGACGGAAAATAAGTTGCCGCCGTGGACGAATAATGCGGATGTCTATTGTCAGGTGCCGTTCAATTTGCAAGAGGTGGCGCGGGATGCGGCGGGTTTCATCAAGCGCATTGACGAGACGGCGAAGAAATTGGACGCGTCGGTGGCGGATTTGCGGGAGCAGGTCTTGAATGCCCAGACGCTCGCCAATTTTGGGACGTCCATCACAAATATGCGGCTCTTCACGGAGCAAGCGCTGGACGCGGTCAAAAATATCAACGCGCTGGTGAGCACTAATAGCGCGCAGGTGAACACGGCGGTGAGCAACGCGGTTTTATTTTCGGCGGAACTGACGCAGTTGGCGGAATCGGCACAAGGGGTGCTGAATACGAACAGCGTGAACATCACGGCCGCCACCAAAAATCTTCAAGAGCTGACGGTGACTTTCAAACAGATCGCCGCCGACGTGCAAGCAGGGCGGGGTTTGGCGGGCACGTTGCTGCAAAATCCCGAGCTGGCGACCAACGTGCAGAACATCGCGGCCAATCTTGCCATCACCAGCAGCAACTTGAATCGCGAAGGGCTGTGGGGCGTGTTGTGGTCGCATAAACCGGCAGCCACCAATAGCAGCAGCACCAAGCGCACTACCAAATGACGCCGCTCTGGACCATCCGACTTTTGTTTCTCGGCCTCTGCACACTGGGCGGCTATGCCGTGAGTCAGGTGCGCCCGGAATATGTCAGCGAACAATATCTCGGCGCGATAATCGGGTTCGGTTTTGGCGGCTTGATGATTGCGGTGGATGAGATGTTGAAGGGCTTTTCGCTCCGCGCCTTTTCGGCGACGACGTTCGGTCTGCTGCTGGGCATGTTGGTGGCGTGGCTGATCGATCACTCCGGGCTCTTCGATAATTCCGACGAAAAATCTCGCTGGCTGATGCGCCTCGGCCTGTTCTTGAGCTTCAGCTACATCGGCATGGTGCTGGCGATGCGTAGTAACAAAGAAGATTTTTCGCTCATCATTCCCTACGTCCGCTTCCAACCGCAAAACAAACCGGACACGCTCCTCTTGCTGGATACGAGCGCGCTGATCGATGGCCGCATCGCTGACTTGATCGAGCATAAATTTATCGAGGGCCTGATTCTGGTGCCGCGCTTTGTGTTGCGGGAACTCCAGCAAATTTCTGATTCGGCTGACACCATCAAACGTGCGCGCGGACGGCGCGGTTTTGAAATCCTCAATCGACTCCAGCACAACACCAAGATTGAAGTGCGCATCCACGACGGCGATTTCCCCGAAGAAAAAGAAGTGGACGCCAAACTCGTCCGCCTCGCGCGCAACGTCAAAGCCCGGCTCATCACGAATGATTTCAACCTCGCCCAAGTCGCCGAGGCGCAAAGCGTTTACTGCGTGAATCTGCACGAACTCGGCCGCTTGATGAAAGCCACCTTGTTGCCTGGGGAAATTCTTGATCTAAAAATCGTGCGCGAAGGCCGCGATAAAGGTCAGGGGATCGGCTACTTGCCGGATGGCACGATGGTGATCGTCAACAACGCCCATCAACACGTCGGCCAGACTGTGCCCGCCCACGTTCAGAGCACCCTGCAAACCGGCGCGGGCGTCATTGTCTTTGCCGAAGCCCGCTTGGAAAACTCAACCACGAAAGTCTGATTATGAAACTAGTCACCCTCTCAACGCACTTCAATCTGGCCGAGGCGAGCTTGATTTGTTCCCGGCTCGAAGCGGCGGAGTTTCATCCCTTCATCGCCAACGAATTGGCGGCTGGTTGGCTGGGCGGAACGTCGTCCGCCACGCTCATCCGCGTCGAGGTGCCCGAAGACGAAGTCGTCGCCGCCAAAGAATTTTTAGACGCGCCCACCGAATGAACTTTTCCCGCCCGCTCGCGCAGCTCAAAAAACTTCTTCCCGGCGAAATCCTGCTCGAACCCGCCACGCTCGCCAAATATGCGGGCGATAAATGGTTCGCCACTCATCTGCCCGACGCCGTCGCCCTGCCCCGCTCCGCCAAATCCGTCAGCAAAATTTTGAAGTTTGCGCAGCAGCACAAGATTCCCGTCACGCCGCGCGGCGCGGGTCACGGCTACGTGGGCGGTTGCGTGCCGATGCACGGCGGCATCGCGCTCTCGACGGAACGCATGGGAAAAATTCGCGAGATCAACGCGCAAGATTTTGTGGCCGTCGTGCAACCGGCGGTGAACACGGCGGAGTTTCAGGCGGCGGTGGAACAGCTCGGTTTATTTTATCCACCCGATCCCGCGAGCCGCGCGAACAATTCGCTCGGCGGCAACATCGCTACCAACGCGGGCGGCCCGCGCTGCTTGAAATACGGTGTCACGCGCGATTACGTTCTCGGCCTCGAAGTGGTTCTGACCAATGGCGACATCGCGAAACTCGGTGGCCGGACGCACAAAAACAAAACCGGCTTTGACCTGCACCGCCTCTTCGTCGGTTCGGAAGGGTTGCTCGGCGTCATCACCGAGGCGACGTTGAAACTGATTCCGCTCCCGCCGTTCCGCGCGAATCTCGCGGTGGGTTTCAACTCGATGAATTCCGCCGTGCGCGCGTTGCAAAGTATTTTTGCCGCTGGCTTCTTGCCGTGCGCGGCGGAGTTGGCGGATGAATTCACGCTCGCCGCCGCCGCGAAACGCACCGGCAGTAAGCGCTTACTCGGCTGCAAAGCGCATTTGATCATAGAACTGGACGGACAGGCAGCTTCGGTGCGCGGCGAAATCGCCGCCGTGGAAAAGATTGTGCGCCAACAAAAGCCGCTGTTCGTCGAACGCGGTTTTGGCAAAGAGGAATGCGAGGCCATCTGGCAAATCCGTCGGGAATTTTCCTACGCGCTGCGCGACACCGGTTTGACGAAGTTGAACGAGGATATCGTGGTGCCGCGCGGCAGTCTGGAAGATTTGTTTAAGTTCGCCGCGACGTTGCAGAAGAAACATGGGCTCCAACTAGCGTGCTTCGGCCATGCGGGCGATGGCAACATCCACACGAACGTGATGGTAGATTACACGCAGCCCGGCGCGAAGGCGCGTTCGGAGAAATGTTTGGATGAACTCTTCTGCTGGGTCATCGCCGCTGGTGGCAGTATCACGGGCGAACACGGCATCGGTCTCGCCAAAAAACGTTGGTGGCCGCAAGCGGTCTCGCAGGAATCACAGAAACTACATCGCACCGTCAAAGCCGCGCTCGACCCGCACGGCATTTTGAATCCGGGCAAGTTTGTGTAGCCGCCGATGTGAGTCGGCTCTAAATAAACTACGGGAAAATAATGAGCGGACTCACGTCCGCTACTACTTGGGTTGCAGAATTTTTTGAGCGGCAGTTCTGACGGATTCGACCAATTCCTTGGGCTTCAACACTTGGGCATCGCCGCCCCAGCTCAAGACCCAGCGTTGCACTTCGGCGAGGCTGGAAAGTTTCAGTTTCAACTCCGCGCCACCGTCCTTCAAATCGCGCAAAGTTTGCGAGGGGTGCCATTTCTTCTCGCGGATATAATCGGCAGCGCGGGCGTTGAAGCGGATGACAACGTCAAATTCACCTTCGCCGGAATAAACGCCGAAGCTGTCGCGCAAGCGTTGCTCTAGTGAAAATTTCTGCGGACGCTCAAACGTCTTTCCTGTGGGCTTCACGGACTGGATACGAGCGGGCACAAAGGTGCGGAGATCTTTGCGGGCGTGGTCGTAGGCGAAGAGATACCACTCGCCATTAATGTTCGCTAAATGATACGCATCCACGAGGCGCGCCTCGGCAGCGTGGCCGGGTTTGCGATAGTGCAATTCCAACTGTTGCCGCTGCGCGACGGCTTTGGCGAGCACATCAAAAATCTCCAGATTCAGAATCGGCTCCGCGCGGGTGCGAAAGGAAATGGTCTGCTCGATGTCCGCTAGGTTGAGCGAAATGGTGTCAGGTAATGCCTGCTCCATTTTTTTGAGCGCGCTCAAGAGCGGCTTCTCAAAACTGGTGCCGCGATATTGTTGGAGGGCTTTTTCCGCGACGACGAGGGCAAAGATTTCGCCCTCAGTGATCTGCATGGTCGGAAACCCGCTGACTTCGCCCGTGTAGAAATAACCTTTTCGTCCGGCGTCATATTCGAGCGGCAGATTCAAGCGGTCCCGCATGAATTCCAGATCCCGCTGGATGGTCTTGGTGGAAACTTCGATCACCCGCGCCAGCGACGTGGCATTGGGAAATTCACCGGCTTGCAACGCCTGATGAATGCGGAGCATCCGTTCTAGCGGCGGCCGGGAATGCAGCGCGGCGGGGTCAGCGTGATTTTTAGCGGAGTGTTGCATGGCGTCACGCATCACGAATCACGCGAACATCGTTTACGAGTTGAGCGCCAATTTCGCGAGCAACTCGTCGTTGGTCTTATTTTTCTTGAGCGCGGCGGTGAGCGTTTCCATCGCTTCGATGGGATTCAAGTCCACCATCGTGCGGCGCAGTTTGCGGATCGCTTCGAGGTTCTTGGTCGCAAATAATTTTTCTTCTTTGCGCGTGCCGGACTTCGGGATGTCGATCGCAGGATACAACCGGCGGTCAGACAGTTTGCGGTCGAGAATCAACTCCATGTTGCCCGTGCCTTTGAACTCTTGAAAAATCAATTCATCCATGCGTGAACCCGTGTCAATCAACGCCGTGGCGATGATGGTGAGCGAGCCGCCATTCTCAATCTTGCGCGCCGAAGCGAACATCTTGCGCGGAATTTCCAGCGCGCGCGCATCCACACCACCGGTCATCGTGCGACCGCTGCCGCCGTGCGCGCTGTTGTAAGCGCGGGCGATACGGGTGAGCGAATCCATCAATACGAAAACGTCTTTGCCGGATTCCACAATGCGACGGCAGCGTTCGATCATGAAACGCGAGAGGCGAACGTGCGTATCAATCTCCATGTCGTTCGAGGACGCGACGACTTCGGCTTTCACCGAGCGTTGGAAATCCGTGACTTCCTCCGGGCGCTCATCAATCAACAAAACCATGACGTGAACTTCCGGATGGTTCGTGGTGATGGCGTTGCAGATCTGTTTGAGGATGGTCGTTTTGCCCGTGCGCGGCGGAGCGACGATGATGCCGCGCGTGCCTTTGCCGATGGGCGTGACGAGATCGATCACGCGCGTTTCCAAAATGTCCGGCGTGGTTTCCAGATTGAATTTCTCAATCGGATCAATGCTCGTCAGGTTCTCGAAGCGCACGACCTTGACGTATTCCTGAAAGGGTAAGTCGTTGACTTTATCCACCGTCTTAAGCTGCGGGCTGGTGCCGCGATGAGGCGGTTGGGTGGCGCCTTCGATATAAGCGCCTTCGCGCAAAAAGCTGCGGCGTATGGTATCCGGCGTGACGAAGATGTCAGTGGGCTTGGGATTAAAATGATTCTGGGCGGTGCGGAGGAAACCGAAACCTTTTTCGGAGATTTCGAGATAGCCGGAACCGTAATTGGGATTCGGCGTTTTATCGCCGGTAACTTGCGTATCGCTCATAAAAATTGTGTTGTGGCCGAAGGCTGAAACCCTTCCGAAATCTGCTGGAAAAGTGAACTTTTGGAAATTGCCCGCTGCTGCTGCTGCGAACGTAAGCCTTCGATGGCTGGTTAAGTAAGGGCAAACGCGATAAAACGCAACCCTTATTTTAGTGAATAATCGGCATTCGTAACCCAAAAATCGAAGGCTTTAACTAAATTAGAGTCCACATACAACGAGATTTTGTATTTACCCTGCGGATCACCGTTTACGATGTAATAGGGCGTATCCATTTCGCATTGGTCATTATTACCAAGGGACGCCATATCTAATTCATATTCATTGGTTGCAATATTGCCACTCGGAGAGTGCCACTGCTGAATGGTTTTCAAGCCAGCGGCGGGAGGTAACGAATTTGAATCGTTGACCCATGGCGCATTGGTAGGTAGTTCAAAAACCTCCTTTACCCGAACATTACTTTTTCCAGAATGAACAAAAAGTTTCCAGCCATAATGTGTTCCAATCGCGTAAACGATATGGTTTGTTGGAATTAATTCCCCGTTGTTCTGATTTATTAATCCAAACAAAGCTGTATAAATTTCATTATTCGTAGAGTGAAAATGAACATTGGGACTAATGACACAGGCTTTTTTAGAGGGTGGCGTCGTGTCGGTTTGAAAACTCACTGAAACGACGAAAACAAAAATAGTAGTTAACAACACTGGAATCAAAAGCTGCCGGTTCATAAACGCGAAAACCAATTATTTGCAGTTAAATGCAAATCGTGTTCTCAGCCGCCGACTTCAGCGCGAGCTTCCGCTGCGAGCGCGGTGCTCAAATAACGTTCGCCGGTGGAGCACGCGACCGTCACGATGATTTTGCCTTTGTTCTCGGGACGTTTTGCCACTTCAATCGCCGCAATGACGTTCGCTCCCGTGGAGATACCCACGAGGATACCTTCTTCCTTCGCGAGACGACGCGCCATGGCGAAGGCGTCGTCGTTGGAGACTTGCACGCATTCCACGATCTGCGGATTGCCGGCGCTATCTTTGAGATGCAAGTTACCGGGAACGAATCCAGCACCCGTGCCTTGAATCTTATGCGGACCGGGCTTCACGGGCTGACCCGCGAGCGTCTGCGAAATGACCGGTGAATCTTTCGGTTCCACGGCGATGGCTTGAAAGGAAGCCTTCTTGGGCTTGATGAATTCCGTGACGCCCGTGATGGTGCCGCCCGTGCCGACTGCCGAAACAAAAATATCCACTTTACCATCCGTGTCTTCCCAGATCTCCACAGCGGTGGTTTTGGAATGAATGGCCGGATTCGCGGGATTGTTGAACTGCTGCGGAATCCAGGAATTCGGGGTTTCCTTCGCGAGCGCTTCCGCGCGGGCGATGGCGCCTTTCATACCTTCCGCACCGGGCGTCAGCACAAGTTTCGCGCCGAGCATCGCCAGCAACGTGCGGCGTTCGAGCGACATCGTTTCCGGCATGGTGAGAATCAATTTATAACCCTTGGCCGCCGCGACGAACGCAAGTGCGATGCCCGTGTTACCGGAGGTGGGTTCAATGATAACCGTGTCTTTTTTGAGCACGCCGCTTTTTTCCGCGTCTTCAATCATCGCCGCGCCGATACGATCTTTGACGCTGGAGAGCGGATTAAAAAATTCGCACTTGAGGAGGATGGTGGCATCCACGCCCGCAGTGACTTTGTTGAGTTTGACCAAGGGCGTGCGGCCCACGGTTTCGACGATGTTGTTATAGATGCGGCCCATAAAGTTAGTTGGTTAATTGACAGCAGAAAGTGTCCTGATTAGGCAAAGGATGGCAAGCCATTTTAATACTGGCCCCCCGAGACGGACCAGCCAGTGAACCGGCCTAAAATCGGTATGAAAATCGGTCCACCGGTCGGTCGAAAAACAATAAGTCCCGGTCCAACCTTGCGGTCGAACCGGGACAAATGGGGGATGGGAGTTCGCCATGCTCTCTTTCCCGAACCGGCATTAGGCGCGCCCTTGCGGGGCTGCCGGTTTCCCGACGCTATTCTCCACGGCAAGCGGAGTTCCTCGGCCTCGTAGCAGGGCCGTCCGGCACTTTACAGCGCACGGATTTTGAGTGAGGCTTTTCAGCTCGCTTCGGCTGGTGGTTGCGCCACCGGCTTACGAACCAGGACAAGACACGTCTGCGATTCATCTCGCGTCTTGACCATTAGCTCCGGGACAGCCATCGCTTTTGACGATGCGTTTGCCCAACGCCACGGGTCTCGCCTCTTCGCTCTCAAGTCGCTTTTGATCCCACAGTCCAGCGGTGTCGTTTTTAACATCGCCGGCCTTCGGAAGTTTTTCACGGAACCTGCCAAGCTCGCGTGACCTTCCCATCGTGAACACTCTTTTTGTCCGCCTTTCGGCGTTTTTCTTGGGGCGGTTCTAATTTTATTCAAACCCGCCCGAGCCATCCACAACGTGCTGATGCGCAGTAGCAACTGACCACCCTTTGGGTGACTGCGATTCGTCCAAGCTCGAAACCTGCCTGAACTACTTAACCCGACTCGGAACGGTTTCTTATCGTTCCTCATCGTCGAATCCCTCATTCGCTTTTGACGGTGTGCGAACACCGCCGAGGAATCCGTGAATACTGCCTCCCGAAACTTACGTTTCGTTCAGAGGAGCCAAGTCAACCAGCCTGACCTGACTATTCCCCAGTCGCCTGGGATTATCCTGCAACGAACGGTTTTAGGGTTACCTGCCACCGTCAACTGCGTGCTTTCAATGAACACCTACATCATAACATTAAATTGTATTCCGACAACGAATTGATATGCACAGCTTATTCACAAAACCAGCGCATTCGCCCGCCCGTGTGTCAGTAAAAAATGGTAATAGAATCAAGCCATCGGAATATTCGGTGGCGAAATCATACAACCCTACGCCGCCCGACCGAAGCCATGGTGAATAACTTCCTCTGCTCGTTCTCGACAACCAGCGTTCAACGATACATCCATCCAAGCCAAACCCTCGGTCAATTCTGATCAGGTCTTCTCCGCACTTGATTTTCCGTGGCTCGTGGCGCAACTTGGCCGACACAATTTGGTCAACCAACAACAATTAACGCAAAATATTATGGCCCACGAACTCGCTCCCCTGCCCTACGATAAAGCTGCGCTCGAACCTCACTTCGACGCGCTCACAATGGAAATCCATCACGACAAACATCACGCGGCTTACGTCGCCAATCTGAACAAAGCCATCGCCGGCAACGCCGCGCTGGAAGCCAAGTCGCTCGAACAGCTCATCCAAGATTTGAGCGTGGTGCCCGATGCCGTGCGCGGCCCCATCCGCAACAACGGCGGCGGCCATTGGAACCATACATTCTTCTGGAACATCCTCGCCCCGAACGCCGGTGGCACTCCCACGGGCAAACTCGCGACGGACATCGCGACGACATTCGGCAGCTTCGATGATTTCAAAGCCAAGTTTGAAGCCGCCGGCCTCGGGCGCTTCGGCAGCGGCTGGGTGTGGCTCGTGGCGAACGGCGGCAAATTGGAAATCGTTTCCACGCCGAACCAGGACAATCCGCTCATGGGCAAAGCCGTGGCTGGTTGCGAAGGCACCCCGCTCCTCGGCGCCGACGTCTGGGAACATGCTTACTACCTGAAATATCAGAATAAACGCGCGGATTACTTGAAGGCGTTCTGGAACGTAGTGAACTGGAATGCCGTGGCCGCGAAATACTGACCAGCGAGTCGCTGGCGCCCAATTGTTCAATCAAACCGCGCCGATGGTCGAAGTTCGACTTCCCAACGGCGCGGTTTTAGTTTTTGGTGCGAGCGCCATGTTTCAAGCCACACTTTCCATCTAAGTGACTAACGACTCAAATCGCTGAACCTCATTCATTAGAAAACGAGTCTGCTCAGCGCCGTGGCCGGCCTTTGCGGGCGACTCCAGTTTTGATCGCGGCCTCAGTGACGGCGTCGGCCACCTTTTTCACCACGTCGCGGTTGAAGACGCTGGGCACGATGTATTCCGCACTTAATTCCCGACGCGAGATGCAATTGGCGATGGCGTTCGCGGCGGCGAGTTTCATCGCCTCGTTGATGCGCCGTGCCCGCACGTCGAGCGCGCCACGGAAAATGCCAGGAAACGCGAGGACGTTGTTGATCTGATTCGGATAATCGCTGCGGCCGGTGGCGATGATCCATGCGCGCGACGCGGCGGCTTCGGGCATGATTTCAGGAATCGGATTCGCGAGCGCAAAGATAATGGGCTTGGCCGACATGTGCTTGAGCCATTTGGCTTCGATGAGGCCGGGGCCGGAAACGCCGACGAGCACATCAGCTTTCTTCAAGGCGACTTCCACCTTGCCGCTCAAACCGCGCGGATTCGTGCTAGCGGCGAGCGCCTTCTTGGCATCATTCAAATCTGGGCGCGTGTGGGCGTTGATGATGCCCGCCCGGTCGCACACGATGATGTCTTTCACGCCCGCGTGTTCGAGCATGATGGCGATGGCCGTGCCCGCCGCGCCCGCTCCGAGAATGACAACGCGCATCCCCGCGAGTGGGCGGCCAGAGAGCCGCGAGGCATTCAACAAACCCGCCAGCACCACGACAGCCGTGCCGTGTTGATCATCGTGAAACACGGGAATGTCTAATTTCTCCTGCAAGCGCCGCTCAATCTCGAAACAGCGCGGCGCGGAAATATCTTCCAAATTAATTCCGCCGAGACCAACGGAAAGATTGGCGACGGTGTTGATAATTTCTTCCGTGTCCTGCGTGCGCAGACAAATAGGATACGCGTCAATGTCAGCAAATTCTTTGAACAACATCGCCTTGCCTTCCATCACGGGCATCGCGGCTTCGGGGCCGATGTTACCCAATCCCAGCACGGCGGAACCATCGCTGATGACAGCGACGGAATTGCCTTTGATCGTGAGTTGCCACGCTTTGGAATGCTGTTCCGCGATGGCGGTGCAAACGCGCGCCACGCCGGGCGTGTAAGCCATGGAAAGCGTTTCCCGCGTGGTCAACGCGACTTTGTTCTTGATGGAAATTTTGCCGCCGAGGTGCAGGAGAAACACTTGATCCGAAACATTCGCCACGGTGACGTCTTTGATTTTGCGGATGGCGGTCGCGATGGCTTCCATGTGCTCGTGGTCGCGCGCGCGAATCGTGATATCGCGCGTCATGCGCTTGGCGTCAGGATTGACGATGTCCACTGCGCCGAGGTCGCCGCCGAGTTTGCCAATGGTCTGGGTCAGTTTGGCGAACATACCGATGCGGTTCGGATAGGTGAGCCGCATGACAAAGCTGTAACTGACGGACGGAGGAGGCTGATGGGTGCTCATAATATTTGAATTAATTTTCAACTCACAGGGCGAATTTGTTTTTGTCGAATCCGCGCACAATAACTTTCTAAATCCGCCACGGGCATTGCGCCGTCCCTTTTTTGCCAAAAACACAACCCTGCGCGGTGAGTGGCAGCGAAGAAAAGCACGCAGCAGACAAAATGAACGGATTGATTTTCTTCGTGTCTATTGCGATGAATTCGTGATTTAATTTGAACCGATGAAATTGTCGTTGTTGTCCATTTTGATTGGTGCCAGCTTGAGCCTTCCACAGATCTACGGGCTGGTGCAGCCCAAAGGATTTGCCGTCGCTGCGCGGAAATTTCCGCGTAACTTCCCGATCGGCGTGGGGCTGATGCTACTGGCCACGGCTTGGTTCGTTTACAATGTGAACGGCGAACCCATCGCTGATTTTTCGGCTTTCAAACCTTACATGCTCGTCGGTTTTGCAGCCGTGGGCGTGCTCTCCTGTATCTTTGTCCGTGACTTTCTCGCCGCGCGCGCGTTGGCGGTGATTTTCATGTTGCTCGGCAAACTGATGGTGGATACAGGACGTCCGCACCTTGGCGAATCCCCGTTCGTGCTGGTGAATCAAGTGTTGGCCTACGTTTTCGTGGTCGGCGGAATTTGGTTTACGATCGCGCCGTGGCGACTGCGCGACTGGCTAGAAAAGTTCACAGCGAATGACACCATTGTGCGCCTCGGCTGCGCAGCCCGACTGACGTTTGATATCTTTCTCATCGTGCTCGGCCTGACAGCGTTCAAGGGGATGTGACATGAACCTGTCTGATTTTCGCGAAGACTATCAGCGCGCCGCGCTTGATCGCGGAGCGCTCAACGCGAATCCGCTCTTCCAATTCGAAACCTGGTTCCGCGAAGCCACGGGCGACCAGGCGCAGAGCCGCTGGCGCAAAATCGGTATCGCGCTCTTCAAACTTTGGAGCGCCATTTGCAATCATCGTCCCGCCGACATTAACGCGATGACGCTCGCGACGGCAGATGCATCCGGCAAGCCTTCCACGCGCACGGTGCTTCTCAAGACAGTGGACGAACGCGGCTTCATTTTTTTTACGAACTATGGCAGTCGCAAAGGCAGCGAACTGGCGGAGAATCCGAACGCGGCGCTGACGTTTTTTTGGTCGGACTTGGAACGCCAAGTCTGCGTGGCGGGGAGCGTGACGAAGTTACCCCAGGCAGAATCAGAAGCTTATTTTAAATCGCGCCCGCGCGGCAGCCGCATCGGGGCGTGGGCTTCCCAGCAAAGTGAAATCGTTCCTGACCGCGGTTTTCTGGAAGCGAAGTGGCAGGAACTGGAAAAGAAATTTCCCAACGACATTCCCCTGCCGCCGAACTGGGGCGGTTTTATTTTGAAGCCAGAACGGATCGAGTTTTGGCAAGGGCGTCCCAGCCGTTTGCACGATCGTTTCTGCTACACGCGGGCGACGGATGGTGCTTGGAAGATTGAGCGGCTATCGCCTTAACAATTGCAGCTTGACGAAGTCTCGCTCCACCTTGCTTTTGACAATAAAAACGGCGGCTTTGGTTTGATCCTGTAAACGGCGGTTGAAAAGTGCGGCGGGTGGCGCTCGAAAAGTGCCTCACCTTCCGAGCAAAGGGAACTGGATTTTCAGGTCTCCGTCAAGCTGTTGATTCCGCTTCGAGGTAGCAGCAGC